>CALRXG020000070.1:0-18454 GCA_943372075.1 Bordetella parapertussis
GACGTCTTTGTCGAGGACAGCCTGGTCAAGCGCCTGACCAGCGAAGGCGACAATTCGCCCGCGGACGTCCTGCTGACCATCGGCCTCGACAAGACGACCCAGCTTGCCGCGCGCGGGTTGACGCAGGCGCTTGCGTCGCCAGCGCTGGACCAGGCGGTGCCGGCCAATTTGCGCGGCAAGGATGGCCTGTGGTTCGCGCTCGCCATCCGTCCCCGTGTAGTGTTTGCGGGCAAGGACAATCCGCTCGCCGCGATCAGCTATGAAGAGCTCGCCGATCCGAAATGGCACGGCAAATTGTGCATGCGCCCGGCGCACCACCAGAACAACGTCGCATTGGTCGCGGCCTTTCTCGCGCATCATGGGGCGGATGCGACGCGGAGCTGGCTCGCCGGACTGCGGAACAACCTCGCCCACAAGCCGGCCGGCAAGGACAACGACGTCGTCCGTGAGATCGCCGAAGGCCACTGCGAGATCGGCATCGGCAACACGGTGGCGCTGGCGCAGCTCCGCGACGGCCGTGAAGGCGACAATTGGCGCGCATGGGCGGACGCCGTGAAGACGGTGCCGACCGCTTTCAAGGACGGCGGCAGTCACGTCAATCTGACCGGCGCAGCGATGGCCCGGCACGCACCGCATCCGGCCGCCGCGCGCGCCTTCCTTGAATTCCTGGTGACGCCGGAGGCCCAGGCCCGCTTTGCCGCGGCCGAGCTCGAATATCCCGTGCGTGCCGCCGCGCCGCGGGCTCCGATCGTCGACGGGATCGGATCGTTCCCTGCCGACGCGCTGCCGGTCGACGAGATTGCCGCGCATCAGGCGGCGGCCATCGCACTGATCCGAAAGGCCGGGTTCGATGAGTGACGTCCGACGTCCGGTCAAGGCCGTGCTGTTGCAGGTCCATTCCATCGTTGGCCTTACGCTGGCGCTGGTCTGGGCGCTGGTCGGCATCACTGGTGCGACGATGAGCTTCGAGGATGAGATCGAAGCCGGCCTGAACGGCGACATCATGCGCGTCGACGCCAGCGCGACGCGGCGGCTGACGCCGGACGAACTGGTGGCGCGGCTGCAGGGCGCGGGCGACTTCGGCAAGGTCTCGGCCGTGACCATGGCCAGCGACCCATCGGCCGCGGCACGCATCCGCTTTGCCCGCAGCGAGGGCGGCGCGCGGCCTTCCTCGGTCTATGTCGACCCCTATAATGGGCACGTGCTCGGCTCGCCGCGCGGCGAGGACTTCTTCGCCACCGTGCGCAAGCTGCATCGCTGGCTGTTGTTGCCGGGCGACGGCAATGGCGTCGGCCGCAAGATCACCGGCACGGCGGCGATCTGCCTGATCGTGATGCTGATATCAGGCCTCGTGCTGCGCTGGCCGCACCGCGCACGCAGCGTGAAGATGTGGCTGAAGCCAAACCTGGGCCTGCGCGGACGTGGCCTGCATCGCTCGCTGCACGCCGTGATCGGCACCTGGGTGCTGCCGGTCTATCTGGTAATGACGCTGACCGGCCTGTGGTATTCGTTCGAATGGTACAAGGCCGGCGCCAACTGGCTGTTGGCGCGGCCCCAGACCACGGGCGCCGCGATGCAGCCCAAGCCGCCACGCGGCATGGCGACTTCCGAAGGCAAGGCCGACGCAAAGTCGGCCGAGGCAAAGCCGCTCGGCTTCGATCGTGTCTGGACCTCGTTCCTGCAGCAGGAGAACAACGATTACGGAAGGGCGCTGCTGACCCTGCCGGCGGGTGCGGGCACCGCGGTGCGCGTGCGGTCTTGGTCGAGGGACTCGTCGCTCGAGAGCGTCCGTGACGAATTCCGTATCGATGCCGTCACCGGTCGCGTCATCGCGTCGGATCGATATGCCGACAAGACATTTGGCGAGCGCGTCCTTGCCGGCGTGCTCGACATCCACCGCGGCGCCATCCTGGGATGGCCCGGCAAGCTCGCCTTCATGCTCGCCGCCGCCATGATGCCGCTGTTCGTGGTCACCGGCGTCCTGCTCTATCTATCCCGGCGCAGGCACCGGCGCCTCGCGCGGCCGCCGGTCGCGAGCCTGGTTCCGGGCGAATAGGTCCATTCGCCCGGAGCAAGCGGGTCCGCGATCACGGCTGCAGCTTGGCCGCCACCAGCTTGGCCAGCGCGTTGACGCGCCGTGTGGCGTCGTCATACAGCTGGCGATCGCGGTCGCCGCCGCTGACCCGGACCTCGACCACGAGCCGACCCTTGCGGATCACAACCGAGTTCATCTTGCTGATGCCGGCCTCATCGCCGAGCCCGGGGACATCGGTATCGGCATCGCTGGTCTTGCGGGCGATCTGATAGAACTTCTTCGACAGTTCGTCGTTCGCTGCCATGTTGTCGATGATCAGGCTGGCGTCGTAAACCGCAAAGCGCTTCTCGCCATTGACGACATCCGTGCGGCTGGTCGAGTACACGCAGCGGATCGGCTTCGGCAGGGCTTCGACCTTGTCGATACGGGATTCCAGCTTGAGCTGCGCCATCGTCTTGCGCGGCGGATCGATCTTCATGTCGCCGAAATTCGCTCTGACATCCTCAGGCGACAGCAGTGCGCAGGCATCTGGCCACTGGTCTACGGGCGCCGCCGAAGAGGCCCGGGTGTCCTCGGGGATGTCGACACTGCCGTTCGCGGCAATCGGCGTATCAGCCTCGACCATGCCTGTGCCCGGCTTCCATCGCTTGGCAGCTTGCGTCGCGAGCGCGACGACATTCGGCTGGGTCTGCGGCGAGTAGATGTCGAGATTGACGACATAGATCAAATCCGCCTTGCGAACCCGAACCGTGACGGTTGACGGCGAGGTCTCGACGAAAGCCTCGTCACCGATCCCGGACAGCGGCTCCAGCTTCAGGTTCAGCTTCGGATCCTGCTGCAACTTCTCGCGCGTCGAGCGCATGTTGGCAAAGGTCGCTGTCGAGCCCCGCAAGCCGTCGATCGGCTCGCCCGATTGCACGATGGTGATGGTGACGAATTTGGTCAGCTCGGACTTCGATGTCGGGCTCGGCAGCTTGACCGTGTACATGCAGCTTTGATTGTACTGCGGACCCTTGTAGACCGGGCTCAGGGTGCCGCCCTTGCTCGCAACCGTGCGGCCGGGGAATAAGGCTTCAAGGTCGCCTTGCGTCAGCAGCTTGCAGGCATCCGGCATATTGGCGCCGGCCTGCGCCGGCGGTGCATCGGGCTTCGGAGTAACCGTGGTCTGCGCCAGCAGCGGCGACGCACCAAGACAAATCATGACGGGAACAGACCAAGTTGCGCAGTGCTTGAAAAACATGGAGAGACGACTCCTCGATTTTCTTGCGACGCACGGAATCGAGAATGGGGAATTCCCGATCGACAAGTTTGCGCGCGTCAATTTCTTCGTTGGCTCGCCAGCATTTGGACGAGACGCGGACTATTCAGCGGCGCCAAGGAAAAAATGAGGCGGAGTTGGTCGCGCGGGAGTCACTATCCCCGGGTTTCGCGTGACGCATCTGCGCCACATCACAGGGAACTCGCGTGAGCCCGGATTCGGGAACCGGCGTCGGCGATCAGCCGGGATCGCACGCCGCGATCCGCGCGCGCAACGCGGCGTCGGTGGCGGCCGCAAGCTCAAGCAGTCCGCGGTAGGGATCGCCCGATATCCCGAGCACCGCGGCGAACGCAGGCTCGGTCTTGAGGCCGCCCGCCCGCAATCTGCTGACAGCTCGCCGCAGCCGTCCGTCGTCCAGCGCAAGCAGCCGGCGTTCGACATCGAAATGAATCCAGCCCGGCTGCCGGTCCACCGGACGCTGGTCACCGAACAGTTCGAACGGCCAACCGTCCCACACGAAGCGGGCAATCACCGGCCGCGTGTCCGAGGTCCATCGGTAGAGGGCAAAATCGGCGGCTGATCGATAGTGGGTCCAGATGGTCTCGGCGAACGCGTCGGGATCGAACGCATGACAGACGATATCGATGTCGCTGCCGGGTACGGCCAGGTCGAGCGGCAGCGTTCCGACGACGCGTGGATCGAACGGCTTGAGCCGCTCCATCACGGCAGAGCTGGTGACGGCGGATGTGTAGTGCCCGACATTCATCGCGTGGCGTATCCTCGAATTCGCAAGATATCACGCACATGTCGAATGCGTGAACCTCCACACATGCCGCGGGGTCTTGAGGGAAGGGTTTGCAAACGCAACGGGGCGATCCCGACCACGTCTGCATGGTCGAAACCGACTGCCCAAAAAGAGAACAGGCGGGACTGCCTCGCAATCCCGCCTGTCCGCCGATATCTTGATCCGTTCGAGCGATTAGCCGAACTGGTTCATCGTGTTGTGGGCGCCGCCCGCCTTGAGGGCGGCCTCACCGGCGAAGTACTCCTTGTGATCGTCGCCGATGTCGGAGCCCGCCATGTTCTGATGCTTGGCGCAGGCGATGCCCTGACGGATCTCCGCGCGCTGCACATTCTTGACGTAGCCCAGCATGCCCTGCTCGCCGAAATACTCCTTCGCGAGATTGTCGGTCGACAGCGCCGCCGTGTGATAGGTCGGCAACGTGATCAGATGGTGGAAGATGCCGGCGCGCTTGGCCGAATCCGCCTGGAAGGTCCGGATGCGCTCGTCGGCTTCCTTCGCCAGCGGCGTCTCGTCGTATTCCGGCTTCATCAGCTCGGCACGGTTGTACTTGCTGACATCCTTGCCGGCTTCCTTCATCGCGTCGTAGACCTGCCAACGGAAGTTGATGGTCCAGTTGAACGACGGCGAGTTGTTGTAGGCCAGCTTCGCGTTCGGAATGACCTTGCGGATGCGGTCGACCATCGAGGCGATCTGCTCGATATGCGGCTTCTCGGTCTCGATCCACAGCAGGTCGGCGCCGTTCTGCAGCGAGGTGATGCAGTCGAGCACGCAGCGATCCGCACCGGTGCCGGGACGGAACTGGTAGAGGTTGCTGGGCAGGCGCTTCGGACGCATCATCTTGCCGTTCTGGTTGATGATCACGTCGCCGTTGCGCGCATTGGCAGCGGTCACTTCCTCGCAATCGAGGAAGCTGTTGTACTGGTCGCCGAGGTCGCCGGGCTTGTGGCTGACCGCGATCTGCTGGGTCAGGCCGGCGCCGAGCGAGTCGGTGCGGGTCACGATGACGCCGTCTTCGACGCCGAGCTCGAGGAACGCGTGGCGGCAAGCGCGGATCTTGGCGATGAACACCTCATGCGGCACGGTGACCTTGCCGTCCTGGTGGCCGCACTGCTTCTCGTCCGAGACCTGGTTCTCGATCTGCAGCGCGCAGGCGCCCGCCTCGATCATCTTCTTGGCGAGCAGGTAGGTCGCCTCGGCGTTGCCGAAGCCGGCGTCGATGTCGGCGATGACGGGCACGACGTGGGTCTGGAAGTTGTCGATCTTCTCGATCAGCGCCTTTTCCTTGGCCTTGTCGCCTTCCTTGCGCGCCGCATCGAGCGCGCGGAAGATATCGTTGAGCTCGCGGGAATCCGCCTGACGCAGGAAGGTGTAGAGCTCTTCGATCAGCGCCGGCACCGAGGTCTTCTCGTGCATCGACTGGTCGGGCAGCGGGCCGAACTCGGAGCGCAGCGCGGCGATCATCCAGCCCGAGAGATACAGGTAGCGGCGGTCGGTGTTGCCGAAGTGCTTCTTGACCGAGATCAGCTTCTGCTGCGCGATGAAGCCATGCCAGCAGCCGAGCGACTGGGTGTACTTGGTGCTGTCGGCATCATAGGCCGCCATGTCGGCGCGCATCAGCGCAGCCGTGTAGCGGGCGACGTCCAGACCGGTCTTGAAGCGGTTCTGCAGGCGCATGCGCGCCACGGCTTCGGCGGTGACGCCGTTCCAGGTGTCCTTGGTCTTGAGCAGCGCTTCGGCCGCCTCAATCTCGCTCTGATACGAAGCCGGTCCCTGGATGGCCCGGTCGCTGATCCCGCGCGGTTGGAAGTTCATGTCCGTGATCCCTTCGGTGACGAAATAACTGCACCGTTTGTGACCCGCGGCGGCGCCGGGAGCTAGACCTGGCGCGGAAAACTTGTCATAACTTACAAGAAACCGATGTATTGTTGTAAGAATCTTACATTAACATGGATTAGGCGATGGTAACCTCAAGCGCCCGCTCCGTTTTCATGGGCCCCCGGCTGCGCCGGCTGCGGCGTGACCTCGGGCTGACCCAGGCGGATATGGCCGCCGATCTCGAAATCTCGGCCCCCTATGTCGCGCTGCTGGAACGCAATCAGCGCCCGGTGACGGCCGACATGCTGCTGCGACTTGCCCGCACCTACAAGATCGATCTGGCCGATCTCGCCGGCGACGGCGGCGCCGATCACACCGCGCGCATGCAGTCGATCCTGAAGGAACCGATGTTCGCCGACATCGACATCCCCGCGCTCGAGGTCAGCGACCTCGCGGTCAGCTATCCCGGCATGACCGAGGCGTTCCTGCGCCTCTACACCGCCTATCGCGAGGAACAGCTGGCGCTGGCAGAGCGAAGCGCGCCGGACCTCGCAGGCGGCGCATCCTTTCCGGGGCAGGAGAATTTCGACGCCAATGATCCGGTTGCGGAGGTCAGGCGGTTCCTCGCAGCGCGCCGCAACAATTTCGCCAATCTCGACGACGCGGCCGAGCGCCTCGTCCACGAGCCGGCCGGCCCGGCCGGGTCTATCGAGCGACTGCGCGAGCGTCATAAGCTCCAGGTCCGCTATCTACCGCCCAACGTCATGCTCGGCTCGATCCGGCGGCTGGACATGCATCGCAGGCAATTGCTGCTCGAAGACTCGCTCGATACCGCGGGCCTCAACTTTCAATTGGCCAAGCAGCTCGCCTATCTCGAACTCGAAGACGAGATCAGCGCGGCGGTGGAGGACGGCAAGTTCACCAGCAAGAGCGCCGAGTTGTTGGCACGCCGCGCGCTCGGCGCTTACGCGGCAGCGGCGCTGATCATGCCGTACTCCGTGTTCGCAAAGGCGGTCGAGGCGCGTCGCTACGACCTGGAGGCACTGGCGCGTCAGTTCGGCACCAGCTTCGAGCAGACGGCACACCGTGTCACGACCTTGCAACGGCCGGGCCTCGAGAAGGTGCCGTTCTTCCTGATCCGCGTCGATCCGGCCGGCAACATCTCCAAGCTGCTCGACGGCGCCGGATTCCCGTTTGCCAAGCACGGCGGCGCGTGCCCGTTATGGTCGGTGCACGGCATCTTCAAGACGCCACGTCAGATCGTGACGCAATGGCTGGAATTGCCCGACGGACAGCGCTTCTTCTCGATCGCCCGCACCGTGACCGCCGGCGGCGGTGCGTTCGGCGCGATCCGCGTCGAGCGCGCGATCGCGATCGGCTGCGCTGCCGAGCATGCCGGCCAGTTGATCTACACGCGCGACGGACAGGGGCCGAACGCCGAAGAGCCAACGCCGATCGGCGTCGCCTGCCGGGTCTGCCATCGCCCGAGATGCGCGGCACGGTCGGCCCCTCCGATCGGACGCGAGATTCTTCCCGACGATTTCAGAACCTCGAGCGTGCCGTTCGGATTCTCGGCGGACTGACGATTTCCGGCCGCGAGAGCGAGCAGGCCCGCAAAGCGCCGCCTGGGCCAGAGCGCGATGGGATGAGGTTGAAATCGTCATCGCGCTTCGGCGCCTTGTCTGGCATGATCTTGTCGGAAAACCGCTTCGCGCTTTTCCGGATCATGCCTAGCTCGCGATCCTGAAATCGCTCGCATGGACGCTCGCGGCGGTCGCTCCGTTCAGCCACACCGCGGTGTCAGCATTGACCTGAACCACGAAATACGCGCCGTTCTGGTACGAATGCGCCAGAACGTCGGAGAAGGAGTCGAAGCCTGAGCCGTTGAGCAGCACGGCGTCCTTGCCTTCGGTCCAGTCCTGCACGACGTCGACAGCACCCTGGCTGATGTTGAACGTATCGGTGCCGATGCCGCTGCCAGGGCCGCCTCCGGCGCCGCCGAAATAGTAATTCACGCCGGTGCCGCCATCGAGGTAGTCGTTGCCCGAGCCCGCGACGATGACGTCGACGCCGCTGCCGCCGAAGAACTCGCTGTCGCCGGAGCCGCCGTAGAAATAGTTGTTGCCGCCGGCTGCGCCGAACATGAAGTTTGTGGCGCCCTCGCCGATCATCACAGATCCGTTCGGACCCGCGACGAAGACATCTTCGCCGGCGGGACCGCCGAAGGCTTCCGAACCCGCGGCGCTGGAGAGATAGAAATAATCCAGCGACGTTGCGGTCCCGTGGCCGATCTCAAGGCTTTTGCCGGTGCCGCCGACATAAACGTCGTTGCCCGTGCCGCCATACATCGTCGAATTGCCGGAGCCGCCGTAGAACATGTCGTTGCCATTGCCGGCCTCGATCAGGTCGTTGGCCGATCCTGCATAAAAGACGTCGTTGCCGTTGCCGCCGGCCTGCGTCCACGGCCCCCAGACGGTGCCGTCGTTGGCGCGCACCCAGACGATGTCACTGCTCGAGTCCGCCGTATAGGTCAGTTGCGGAAGCTGCGCCGGGGTGATGATGTTGTCCTGGTTCGCAGGCAATGGCGTGCCATTGAGCATGAACCCTCCGTCATTGGCGGCCGCGTTCCAGACCTCGTATTCGGTGGCCGGGCTGCCGAACGGATCGCTGTAGGAGAACAGCGATGACGCGGTGAAGCTCTCGCCTGGCGTCCAGGCCAGGTTCGAGACCGTCACCACCGGCCCGGTGTCGACCGGAGCCGAGACCTGAAACGTCGTCCATGAACTCCACTCCGAGCCATTGAATGCCTCGACCCAGATCACGTCGGAGCCGGAGCCGGATCGGTAGGTGGTCTGCGCGAGCTGCGCCGGCGTCAGATAGAGATCGGCCTGGCTCGGCTGCGCAGTACCGTTGACGAAAACCTGAGCGCCCCCGCTGCCGGTATCGTACACCACATACTCGGTGATCGCGGCCCCCGTCGGATCACTGGCGCTGAACAGGCTCGACATCGCAAATGTCTCGCCATGAGCTGCCGTCACATTGGAGGCGATGACCTGCGGTCCCGGAATGCCGACAAAGCCGTGTTGGCCGGCAGCATCATTGTAATCGCCATAGATCTCGCCGGCGGCGTTGATCCCGAGGATCTCGGTATCGGTCGCGCCGGGGACATCGACGGTCGTAAAGACGCCGCCCTGATCCAGGAAGCCATCGATGTTGCCGCTGCCGTCAACGTAAAAGCCGGTGATCTCGCCACTGTCGGTGACGGAGGAAATCACCGTATCGGTCGAGCCGGGGCCAGCGATCGTTGCGAAGACGCCGTCAGCGTAGACAAAACCATATTGAGCGTTGGCACTGGTCTCATAGGTGCCCACCACGGCGCCGGACGCGGTCACGCCAACCGCGCTGCTCGAATAGGAGCCGGGTGGATTGAGCGCTGTGTAGGTGCCGTTGTTGTTGAAGAAAGCATGGGTCCCTGAGGCATCGGTGATCGTGCCGACGATGACGCTGGCCGCATTGACGCCGGAGACCGACGTCGTCGTTGCCAGGGGATCGTCGACCGTCTCGAACGAGCCGTTGTCGTCGAGGAAGCCGTGCACGACGTTGAACGCGTCGACATAGCTGCCAAACAGCTCGCCTGTGGCTGTCATGCCGGAGATGCTCGTCGCCGTGGCAAATGGGTAGTCGATCGTCGTCGTGACGCCGCCGCTCTCGATGAAGCCGTGCTGCCTGTTCGACCAGTCGGTGAAATCGCCGTAGAGCTCGCCGGACGGCGTGACGCCGACGACAGCCGTGTTGTTGCTCGATGTCGGAGGATCGTAGGTGGTGACCGGACCGTTCTGGACGACGGTAAAGCCGTGCCAATCGCCGTCCGTATCGCCGTAATTGCCGACCGCCAGTCCCGACGCATCGACACCGTCGATGCTGATATAGACGAAGCCGTTGCTGCCGTATCCGCCGGGAATCTCGACTTTGTAGAAGGTGTAGTTTGTCATAGCGGTGTGCTCGCGCCGATGCCAATGCAGATGTGTTGGCCTTCACGCGCGAGCGGTTCGATTCATTACCTTTTTTACATCTATGACGGCCCGGTAATCTCGGGTCTCAGCACACGGACCTCGCAATCGGCAAGCCAGTCGCCACAAGATTACATTGCGCAGCCGAAAGCTGCGGCCGCGCCATCCGAGAGAGCAATCGCTCGATCACCCCTGCGGCCGGTTCTGGTCGTACAGCACCCGGGCACGGATGGTGCCGTCGATGGCTCTGAGGTCCGCCAGCAGGGCCTCGCCCTCGCCGCCGACGACGTCGGTCTCGAGCACGACGTAGCCGACCTCCGGGTCGGTCTGCAGATACTGCGCCAGGATGTTGATGCCGTGCCGGGAGAGCGCGTCGTTGACCTGGCGCATGACGCCCGGCGCGTTGCGGTGAACATGGATGAACCGGGTGCCGGTCGGTCGCGCCGGCAATTGCACCTGCGGAAAATTGACCGCGCCGAAGGTCGACCCGACATCGGAATAGTCGATCAGCTTGCGCGCCACCTCGCCGCCGATGCGATCCTGCGCCTCTTCCGTGGAGCCGCCGACATGCGGCGTCAGGATGACGTTGGGCAGTCCCTGCAGCGGCGAGACGAAGCGCGCCTCGTTCGACACCGGCTCGACCGGAAACACGTCGACCGCCGCGCCCGCCAGCCTGCCCTCACGCAAGGCGCTCGCCAGCGCATCGAGATCGACCACCGTGCCGCGCGAGTTGTTGATCAGATAGGCCTCGGGCTTCATCTGCCGAAGCTGGGCCGCACCGATCATGTTGGCGGTCGCCGGCGTCTCCGGCACGTGCAGCGAGACGACATCGCTGGCCGCGAGCAGTTCGTCGAGCGTGTCGACCGGCTCGGTGTTGCCGTGACGCAGCTTGTCGGTGTGATCAAAATAGATCACGCGCATGCCCATCGCTTCCGCGAGGTTCGACAGCTGCGAGCCGATATTGCCGTAGCCGACGATGCCGAGCGTCTTGCCGCGCACCTCGCGGCTGCCTTCGGCGGACTTGTCCCAGCCGCCGGCATGCGCGGACACCGAACGCGGAAAGATCCGGCGGAACAGCATCACGATTTCGGCGATGGTCAGCTCGGCCACGCTGCGCGTGTTGGAGTATGGCGCATTGAAGACCGGGATCCCGAGCTTTCGCGCGGCATCGAGATCGACCTGGTTGGTGCCGACCGAGAAGCACCCGACGACCAGCAGACGGTCCGCGGCATCAAGAATCTCCGCGGTCAATTGGGTCCGCGAGCGAATGCCCAGCATATGGACCCCCGACAGTGCCTGCCTGAGCTCCGCAGGCCCCAACGCCTTGGGCAGACGTTGCAGCTCGGTGTAGCCGTTCGCCTCGAACATCCGGACCGCGGAGTCGTTCACGCCCTCCAGCAACAGAACGCGTATCTTGGTTTTGGGAAGCGACAGCATCATCGATATCCGGATTTGCAGGAGTCAGGGCCAATTCTGCGCGAGTGCAGTTTCGGCCGGTCACGCGACAATATAGAGGACAATTGCGTCGGAGACCGCCGGCTTGCCCTGGCCAGCTGGCACAATTCGCATGGCCGCCGTCCCCGATGTCCCGCAAGGAACCGTTACCGCGAGCCACGACAGGCCGGCGATACCGCTCGGTGGCCGTCAACTTGACCGGGGACGGGAATGAGAGGAAAAAACCCTCGGGGAAGATGGTCGGAGTGGCAGGATTCGAACCTGCGACCCCTGCGTCCCGAACGTAATCAGCGACCGAAAAAATCAACAAAAACAATGAAGCTCGATCCTGATTGACCACCGTTATCGCCGTTTGTTCACGGGGTTTCGGTGGTCAATCGGTGGTTGGCGTCTGATCTTAGAGCGGGACGTTGCTCATCAAATCGGCTACCCACGAAGCGCCGGTGTCGGGCATAAGAGTGCGTTGGCACTTGCCTGCCTGTCGGGGGCTCGACTCGAGAGAGCGCTACCGCCTTTCCCCACACCAATCAAACCTACGCTTTTTCATTCAATCCTCCGCATAAGGCCAGTCCTTGAGCCCCCCGCCAGGACGTCCGCCAAGCGGCGCTTTCCAACTGCGAGACTTCCAGATGGACACCGAAACCGACCGCAAGATCTGGAATCGGCGCCGACGTTTGGCTTGAGCGAATGCGCGAATGGCGGAATCAAAATCCGCTAGGATCTTGAGGAAAATCAGTGGCTGTTCTGAATTTCGAGCGGTTTGCGCCTCCAGTTGGATCAATAGGTTAGACGGCGATTCAGAACGAAAAGGGAGCGCGTCAGACAAGCTGAACGTGACAGCTCGACGCTATGGCCAGCGAATTGGTCGCTTAATCGGCCGGGAGTGATTGTATGCATGCACTTCACGGCTGATCGCATCATCCGAACAAACTGCGGGGTCATCGGAGCGGCATGCGCGCGGCGGTCGGCTCGCGATAAAAAGACGCGGAACAAGCATGTTGATCATCAGATAGCGCTGCGATCTTGCAGATGAGAACGAGCCGATGAGGCGGTGACCGCTGCCATCAACGCACGGTGGTTGCGGGGCGAATTGCGTTATTGTTCAGAATGTTCGTGTGCATATGACGGCGACATCATAGGACCGATGGACGCGTAGCGCCAGAAAAGTCGACTAAATCTTCCAGGCGGGATTTGTGCTGGCAACGCCATTCCCACGGAGCAGAAAACTGCTCACACCTTGCTTGATTTCCTTGTGCGATCGTAAGTCTTGTTTCAAGGCCGCATGCATGGCCAAGAAGATGTCCCTCCAGGCAACTACATTGCCGTAGATCGCTCCTCGCCCGGACCAGTGCTGGAAAGATGCTCTTTATAGTGCCCGCGACATTCCGGCGATGGAGCGATCCAGCTCCTGCATGTAGCGTCGTCTTGCATAGGCTTCGGTCAGGAAGCCAACAATCGCGCCGCCGGACGCGACATCGACGACAGGCAAGATATCAGCGCCGATCTGCTCGAAACAAACCATCGCAATTTTACGTTCATCGACGGAGCAAGTAACGCCTCGCCATGATGCGCGAGCTCGGCGACTTTCATGGTCCCTGCGGCATTGTCTAGATCGCTCGAAAAGACCTCCGGCAACGAAACGACGCCACAGTATTTCCCCCTCTCGTCGACCGCAAAAATGGCCTGGCTTGACCCAAGACGAAATTCCTGTCGGCATTCGGCGATAGTCATCGTGTCGGAAACGGCTCGAACGTCCGTGCGCATCATGGAACCGACCGTCAGGTTCCGCAGCTATCCGATGTCGCGCGCACTGCTGATGGTTTCGCCCCGCAGGTGCAGTCGCCACGTCGAAAACGAATGGCCGAACGCCCCACGCACGAATGCGCTGCTGGTAATGCAGGCCGCTAGGACTGCCGCGGCGACGTCAAGGCTCCGGGTCATCTCAAGCACGAGAAAGGCCATCGTCAGCGGACCGCCGACGATGGCAACGCCCAGCGTCGCCATGCCGGTCAGCGCGACCGTGGTCGGGTCGAACCCAAGCTTTAACTCGAGAAGCGGCAACCCAACCACGGCTCGTGGCGGGACGAAGAAAGACGTTCCAGCATCCTCCTAACAACACTCCGCGCAGCGGCCCTTTATTTTAGCGAAGGCCAATCTTCGAGATCGAACGTTGAGCTACAGAACCGCTTCGATCAGACCTAACGCTTTTGCTTCCTGCGCTTCCAGATACCAGTTCGATGGCGCTTTCCGCATAACCTCGTCAAGTGTCACGTTCGATCCCAGGATAAGGTTCTGAAAACCCTCGTTCTGCATAGCGATCGAGCATTCGATTTCGTTGAGCGTCGCTCTTACGACCGCGATGCACGTTGTCAGAGGGCCATCGATCACCAAGCTCTTCGACAGCTTGCGTTCATGGATCATTAGCCGCGTGCCGCGCGCGAGGTATCGGTTCGGGCGCGCAAAGAAGCTCATGAATGTGACGCCGGCCGAATAAATCACAGCCTTGCCAAGGAATACGAAGCGCCGTTGCGGCTCCGTCTCGCTCGCGAACCGCACGTCCTCGCCCATCATTCGGGCGACCTCTGGATCGCCGCCTAGGGTCGACAGTTCGATGACGACAAGGTCTTTATCGGCCGCGTTGTCGAACTGCGTCCGAAACGCGGTGTACATGTTGTAGTCGACAACGCCAGAAAGGCTGATCGCCGGCGACTTGAAGGCTGTAGCGGTTAGCGTGGCGAGTTCCATCGTGCGGTCCCTTCGCTGCTGATTTCCCACCACCATGCAGATGTCGTGCCGTTCAAGCACTACTCTTCGGGATCATCTCGATACGCGCCGCCCTGGTCCCCACGCGTTGTCAGGCGCCAGAATCCGGCAATCGCTGAAAGTCCGATCCGGAGCGCAAGAATAACGAGCGTAATCTGGAGCCAGATCAGGCCACCTATCTCGCGAAAGACGAACTCTGCGCGCGGGCCCCACGGGGGCGGGATAGCATCGCCTACCGCCTCAATGCCACGCTGGATCATGCGCTGTGCGTCAGTTGGCAGTTCTGGCTTCTCGTAGAAGGCCGCTACGATCAGCACCCATGCCATGATCGCTGTGATCGTGCGGAAGAATGCACCCGGAGGCGATATCCTAACCCGGGACGATCGTTACCGCGGCTTTTCGCCATCAGGTTGCCCCCCGCCCGACTCGAGCGGCAAAGTGTCGTATGCCGTCCTCAGCTTCGGCGGCTTCCTTGGGATCGGCGACGACCACTATCCGCTGCCGTGGCAATCGCTGAAGTACGACACAAACCTTGGCGGCTACGGCACAGACATCACGGAAAGCCAGCTTCAGAGCGCGCCGAAATATCGAGACGACGCCGGCTGGAATTGGAACGACCCTGCAACCGGCCGGTCGGTTAACGATTTCTACGGCGTTCCGGTCTAGATCGAGGCGTCGCCGATAGTGTGTGTGGAGGGCCATGCCGGGGGCCGGCACCCAGCGTGGCCCTTGGCCTGAATTTCATTTGAACTATGTCAATTCCGATTAACGTATATTTCTCCTGTCCCGAATGTGGAATGGTCTATGTCGCGATTCAAGAGCGCGATGTTGCACCTGTACGCCGAGCCGGCGCCTTTAAGTGCGAACGCTGCGGGAAGTCGGTCCACCGCTGGGTCGGGCTCTACGACTTTTCTGACTGGATGGCCGTTATGCGAGTATCGTCCCCTAGGGGACGGCGGCCGAAGCCGCCGCCCAGCTGAAGTTACGCCACGCCCGAGCCGACGTAGAGCACTGCGTAGGCCAGTTCGCGGCAAGCAGCAGACCCCGACCCTGTTCGCCGCCATCGTAGCTGCCCCGCTGAACCTCTTCGAAGAGCCGCCACGGCGCGCGCGAGGATCAACAAGCCGGCCGTCGTCCGCGCCGGATGCTTCCGGATTTTGGACAGCAGCGAGTGGATTTCGCGTGCCCGATCCCGCGCGACATTCTTGGCGGCGGCGATGCCTGACGCCCCGATCGCATTCGCGCAATCGGCTTCGTAGTCCTTCGCCGCCGCGATGCGCGCGGTCAGGTCGACTTCCAAACGTTGCCCGGCCTTTTTGCTTCCCCAAGCCAACGCTGTTGAGGGACTAAGGATGATGCCAACCACCACGATCGAACTCCGACGCTGCCCAGCTTGTGGCCGAACCGAGAACGTTGAGACCGGACAGGCGGTCGCCGAAGGCCTTCACCACGATCGCTGCAGCGTGCCCGTTGAAGACCGGGTGCAGCTTTCGCGCGCTGGCGGATTGGCATCCGCTTAATCCCGCGTCCCGATCGGAACTGCAACACGGGTTCGGGCGTAACATATCCTATGATTGAATCGGGTCTTACGCGCGCCGCGCCGCTTGCCTTTGAGATAGAGCTCGCTGACGGCTCCAAGCTCAAAACGATGGGTGACGTCGAATACTATTTTCGTCGCCTCAACGACGATCAGCAGCAAGCGAGCCATTGGGGTATCGCCGTTCGCATGTTTGGTAATGCCATGCACGAACCCGCTTATCTAAAATCTGCGACGATGTCGCTGCAAACCGCGTTGGCGCTCGACGGGCTGTTGCTGAGAATGCAATAGACGGATGGTAACTCCACCGCGGCTAATCGCTAGTTTTTGTCAGCGCAACCGGGAAGATTGCCGGCGTGAAAGGCGGGACTAACGCACAAACCTAAAGTCGACGCCGCAGCCTCCTACTGCTTCAACTTGGCGTATGAAGATTTACCAAACGAAGCTTCCTTTTTAGCCCGCGGCGTTGCGGCAGGAACAAACGGCCGCCTATTGCGGCCTCCACGCGATCAGAACATCCATGACGAAGCGCTTCCAATCCTTCAACGAGCTTCCCCTCTTCGCGAGCGAAGAGGAAATCGCAACGGCCTTTTGGGAACGGGGAAGAACGTATTTTGGCGCAGCGTGGCTCCCTTAATCGAACGACGCGGGCATCCTAAGATCGATGGCCTTATGGGCGGTCGGTATGTCCCTGCTGTCAGAGCGTATTTCGATCGTGAGTACCGGGTGAAGGGCGAAGAACAGATTTCGAAGCCCCATTTGCCGGCGAAGTTGGGGGCAGCGCACGAACGGAACAAAGAAGCGCTCGGATCGTGGGCGGGGCATGGGAAAAGCGGTGGCCGCCGCCGGAATTGAACGACGGACCCGGCCTCGGTCCGCCGTGCTTCCGTTGCCCGCCTGATCAGGGCATGGCAGGCTGCCGGTCGCGATATGGGGGATCGATGAACCGTCTTCAAAAATTCGTTGAACTAGGCGCCTTCGGTGAAGCGCCCGGGCGAACTGCGTACGCCATCAATCCGAGCAAGCTGCCGCGCCAAAGCGCGGGCTGGAGTGACGGCCAGTGGATGGCTTTCAGCCCGGCAAAGCAATCTTGTCTGATCCCGGGCTTAAACGTGTGTTCGAAGAGGCGTTGAGACAAGGTTACGCGGTGGTTGCCCGGGCATAGACCGATCGATCGTTTCTCAGATCGATAGCCCGCGGTCCAATCATCAGTCGCATCCTCGCCAAAATCTAATCCGGGCTGACCTAACGACCAGCCAACGGGCGAAACTGACAGCGCAACGCAAGAAGGCGTATCTGGCCGCGCATCCGGAGACCAAGCGAGGCGCTGCGCCGGGCAAGGCGGGCGGCGGGAAAGTGGCGAAGACGGACAAATTGTCCAGCTTCGCCGAAGACACGGCGGCAAAGACGGGTCGGACGGCGCGTGACGTGAGGCGTGACGTCGCCCGCGCCGAAGCCCCCGGCGACGATATCGACCGGATTTCTGGAACATCTCTCGACAAAGGCGTCGAACTGGACGCGCTGGCGAAGATGACCGCCGATACGCGAGCCGAGTTTATTGGCACTGCCACGTGGACGGTTCGTCGGACGATGCACGGTAGCATCGGTGTCGGCCGTTAACTATCGGTGAGATCAGTATGCATTCTATGCAGAGCCGATGGCCGCCAGCATTAAACAAGCATATGCGACCGCGATCGCCAAACCGAAAATCCTCGCTGCTACGCGGCCGCCCATCTGCTCTCTCCCAACTCCAAACTTGTGAACGCTGAAGTCCGTGCAACGTTCCGATTACCGGGAAGCAATCGCACCTTCGGTGCTCCCTTCTATGCCGCCACCGTTACCGTTTGGCGGCCAACGAGTTCCACAGGGTTTGGTCGGTCCACCCGATCCAACGCACTGACGGACGTCAGCTGCTTCTCCAGCACCGCAATGGTGGCAACAAGATTGTTGTGGCGCGACTTTAGGTGCTGCGCGAGGGTCGAGCACGACGCACCTCTCGCGTTCTCTTCCGCGATGTCCGAGTTCGGCGCCGCTGCCGCCGGGAACAAGCGTTCGGGCTATTCGCCCCGTCGTCAACGGCGACTACTGCTTTCGTTGCAAATAGCTAGCATCAAACTCTGCGAAAGCTTCCAGCTCTTCGCGGTTGGGCAATGTGACCAGTTCACCGCGCCATTCCAACAGCCCGCGCCTTCGAAGGGCCTGCAGCGTCCTGTTCGTATGAACCGTCGAAAGGCCGCAAGCTGATCCAATATCGGCCTGCGTCAGAGGGAAGACAAAGCTGCCCTTATTGAGCAGGCCAACGAACTCCAGGCGGATAGCTAGCTCGCAGAACAGCTGCGCAACTCGGCGAATGGCATCTAAGGCACCAAGGTTGCCAACCCAGTGTCGGAAGATCGCTGCGTCGATAAGCGTCTCGCGCCAAAACGTATGGATCAACGAGGGCTGTTTGTTAAACATCGCCCTCATAGCCGAGTGCTGCACCGTCGCCACGACGCTTTCCCCGACGCTGATCAGATCGTGATCCATTGTGGGCAAATACAACGTCATGAGATCGGGAATATCGCCCGGGACGTGCAGAGATAGTATCTGCCTTCGATCGCCGACGATTTTTTGCCGGTACAAGAAGCCGCCAATCAATAAGACGCAATTGGACGCCGCATCGCCTTCTGTGAGGATGCTTTCGCGGTCAGCTAGTTTGCGGATCGCGTGCGGAAGCGCGTTGAGAACTGCACGTTCGTCATCGGTCAGCCCTGCTACCGCCTGCAAGCGCGCGATC
>CALRXG020000071.1:0-18431 GCA_943372075.1 Bordetella parapertussis
GCGGCTCGCCCGGAATACCGCGCTCGCGGTATGCGCGCTGGTGCTGCTGCGGCTGGTGGCTGCGGCATGGACGCCGCTGACCTTCGACGAAGCCTATTACTGGATGTGGTCGAAGGCGCTGGCCGGCGGTTATTATGATCATCCGCCGATGGTCGCGATCGTGATCCGGCTCGGCACCATGATCGCGGGCGATACGCCGTTCGGCGTGCGGCTGGTCTCGATCCTGCTCGCGCTGCCGATGAGCTGGGCGATCTATCGTGCCGCCGCGATCCTGTTCGGCGGCCAGCGCATTGCCGAGAGCGCAACCATCCTGCTCAATGTCACGCTGATGGCCGCGGTCGGCACGCTGATCGTGACGCCGGACGCGCCGCTATTGGTGGCGGCCAGCCTGCTGCTGTACGCGCTCGCCAAGGTGCTTGAGAGCGGCCGCGGTGCCTGGTGGCTCGCGGTCGGCGTCAGCGCCGGTGCAGCGCTGTTGTCGAAATACACCGCGCTGTTCTTTGGTCCCGCGATCCTGATCTGGCTTGCGACGGTGCCCAAGCTGCGGCGCTGGTTTCTCTCGCCGTGGCTCTATCTCGGCGGCCTGGTTGCGGGCGGCCTGTTCGCGCCGGTCATCCTCTGGAATGCCGAGCATCAATGGGTGTCGTTCATCAAGCAGATGGGACGCGCCCGGATCGAGGATTTCCGGCCGACCTACATCGCCGAGCTGATCCCGACCCAGTTCGCGTTCGCGACGCCGCTGGTCTTCATTCTCGGCGTGATGGGTCTCCATGCGCTCTATCGGCGCCGCGCCGGCGCGATGCCGGCGCGCGTGCTGATCAACACGATGTTCTGGACCATCGTGGTCTATTTCACCTGGCACGCGTTGCATGCGCGGGTCGAGGCCAACTGGTTCGCTCCGGTCTATCCCGCCTTCGCGGTGGCGGCCGCGGTCGCCGCGATCCAAATGCAGTGGTCGCCGCGCGCACAGCGCACCGTCGATTTCTGTCGCCGCTGGGCCGCGCCGACTGGCGTCGTGCTGTTCGCACTGCTGATCGTGCAGGCCAACACCGGCATCCTCTCGGGATATCGTCGTGACGCCACCGTGCGCAGCGTCGGCGTCGGCTGGCCGGAGCTCGCCGGCGAGATCGAGGCGGCACGGGTGAAGTCGGGTGCAAGCTGCGTGCTGGCGCCGGACTATGGCACCGTCGGCTGGCTCGCGTTCTATCTCCCCAGGGGCAGCTGCGTGGCACAGCAGGGCCAGCGTATCCGCTGGGTCAATATGCCCGAGCCGAGCCCGGCGCAGCTCTCGGGCAAGCTGCTGTATGTGCATGAGCTCGACCAGCCGATGCCGGCTTCGGTGCGCGACAATTTCACCCATATCGAAACCATCGCCGAAGCCAGGCGCATGCGTGGGCCGCTGGTGATCGAGACCTACGCGCTCGACCTGCTGGAAGGCGCAAAGGGCGACGTCCTCGATCGCTCGCCGCCGCCGGAACTGCAATGAATTGCCGCGGCTGACTGTCGGGCGCTCCGGTTCCGCTTCGTCTTCCAGGAGCCTGTCAATCACGCGAGGTTCCGATCATGACCAGTTCCGTTCTCAAACCCGCCGCCGAG
Source organism: Bordetella parapertussis (assembly GCA_943372075.1). GTDB lineage: Bacteria > Pseudomonadota > Alphaproteobacteria > Rhizobiales > Xanthobacteraceae > Bradyrhizobium. The sequence continues at coordinate 1,597 of CALRXG020000071.1, forward strand.
CTCGCCAGGAGCAACACCAGCCGCGTCCCCAATGAGAGCGCCGAGTATCGTCGCGCGCGCCAGGCGCTGCTTGTCGAGGAGATCGAGTTGCGCCGGCACATCGAACGTGTGGCCGAGCTGCGCCGCGCGTTGCCGCCGGGCGGCGAGGTGATTACGGCCTATGAATTCACCGGCGAAGCCGGCCCGGCCTCGCTTGGCGATCTCTTCGGCAACAAGCAGACCCTCATCATCTACAGCTACATGTTCGGCCCGCAGCGCGAGAAGCCGTGTCCGATGTGCACCTCGTTCATGGGCACGTGGGAGGAAAAGCTGCCTGACATCGAGCAGCGCGCTTCGTTCGTCTTCGTGGCGCGCTCGCCGATCACGCGGCTGGTCGAGGCGAAGCGGGCGCGCGGCTGGACCCGCCACAGGGTCTATTCGGACATGTCGGGCGATTACACGCGCCACTATGTCAGCAAGGATGATGGTGACGTGCCCGGCTACAATGTCTTCACGCGTCACGACGGCACGATCCGTCATTTCTGGGCCGGCGAGATGGGGGCGGGCACGATGGACCCCGGGCAGGACCCGCGTGGCGCGCCCGATCTCGATCCGCTCTGGACCGTGCTCGACACCACGCGAGAGGGCCGCGGCACGGACTGGTATCCGAAGCTGAGCTACTGAGGAGACGTTTCTTGCGCGATGCCCGTGTGTTTACGGGGTGATCGGCAAGGAAATTCTCCCCTCAATTTATTCCGGCATCCTGCACCCGGGCGGCGTGCCGGAATGTCCCAGCATGGGACAAAAAAGCCGTTTTGGCGTTCCAATGTCATCTTAAAAAAGCCCTACGCCACAGGCACTTCCCGCGTTGCAGGGGATAGCGTCCGGTTAAGTCGCATTTAACTAAAAGTCGCCTTAATGGCCGTCTGTGCCCCCTGCGCGACGGTGAGCCGAAATGTCGTTCGGCAGATCCAGTGTGGGGACAAAGGTGGACCTGTTTTGAGCGCCGGGTGTATGGGTACGAGTGCGAGTGCGTATGTTCTTGGGGCCCCGAGCCGCAAGAAATCCCCCCGAAAAATCCTCCCACAGCATTTCCTCGGCAGCGCCGCGGTGGCGGGGCTGGTGCTTGGCTGCGCCTGGACCGTCTACGCCAACATCTTTGCCGCGAGCGTCTATCCCTCGGTGGGCAGTGCGTCGTTCGAGGCGCCGGCGGTCAGGCGGCCGGTGGCGGTCGCCGCACGGCCGGCACCGGCATTCAACGAGGTGTTCGCCTCCCTGACACCGGCATCGGCGGCGCCCGCCAAGTCCGCGGCCGCCAAGACCGAGGTGGCCAAGTCTGAGGTTGCGAAGTCGGAAGCCCCGGCACCTTCGCTCATGTTTAACGATCGGTTTGCGGCGGCTTCGCCCGAGGGCGTGGCATCCAGCGTCGTCGCCGACGCCGCGCCGCAGATCGACCCGATCAAGCAGGCTGCCGCGCCCAAGGTCGCCGAAGCGAAGCCGGTCGCCTCGGCAAAGCTTGCGGAGGCCTCGAAGCCGCTGCCGGCGCCGAAGTCGGTCGAGACCAACAGGAAGGAAGCCGCCAGCAATCTGCAGGTGGCACTCAACGATCCATCAGCGTCGGTGCAGCCCAAGACTGCGGATATCAAGACTGCGGACACCAAGGCGGCGGAGAGCAAGTCGGCCACCAAGTCCGGCAGTGTCACGATGCGTGACATGGCCGCGCGCGCCAAGGCCGCAGTGATGTCGATTGCCTCGAACGAGCGGCAGACCATGGTCGAGAAGCTGTGGGGCAAGCGCGAGTCGAATGGCGGCCTGCTGTCCTTCGCCTCGGCGGACGCCAACGTCACCGGCAGCATTCCCTCGACGCTGGACCAGAACCCGATGCTGGGCGGCTCGCCGCCCTATGACCGCCAGACCGCGGTCTATGACATCTCGGCCAGGACCGTATATCTGCCCGATGGCACGCGGCTCGAGGCGCATTCGGGGCTCGGCTCCCGGCTCGACGATCCCCGGTCGTCGCATCTGAAAATGGTCGGTGTGACGCCGCCGCACATTTACGAGCTCAAGCCGCGCGAGGCGCTGTTCCACGGCGTGCCGGCGCTGCGGCTCAATCCGATCGGCGGCGAGGGCAAGATCTTCAACCGCGTCGGCCTGCTTGCGCACACCTTCATGCTCGGCCCGAACGGCGATTCCAACGGTTGCGTCTCGTTCAAGGACTATTACGCGTTCCTCGACGCCTATCGTAACAAGGGCATCCGCCGCCTCGCGGTGCTCGCGCGGGTTCAGTAAGCGTATTCCGCCGGAGGAGGCGCTGAGCCTCCTCGAGAGCCCTTGGCCCGTCCGCCGTGTGCCGCGACGCTCGGTGCCGATTGACCTTGCGCAAACGCATTGCGGCTTGGGGTGATACACCGGTTGCGGTATTCCGCAATGACGGGGTCGCTTGAAAGGCTCCGGGGCACGTTATAGTCTACGAAATATAGAGGTGCCTGAGCCAACAGCGCCGCGCTACCGCGGGTTCGCAGAACCCTGGCAGCAGGGAGGAGAGCATGAGCCGCTCGACGGACATCGTGCACACGGACAAGGTTCTCGACGTGCTTGCCGGTGGCGGAACGCCATCCGACCTGTCGGCGTCGTGGCGCCGGTCCGGCCATCTGCACGCGCTCGATCCGGCATCCCGTCTGCCGTCCCACCGTCTCAATGAGGTTGAGATCGCCGCCGCACAGCAGCGCCTCGGTGAACTGCTGACGGTCGCGAAGGCCACGCTCGACCGGTTGTTTCTTGCCGTCGGAGGGGTGGGGTGCTCCGTGCTGCTCGCGGACCGTGACGGCGTCGTCGTCGACCGACGCGGCGCGGACGCAGATGATGCGACGTTCAACACGTGGGGTCTGTGGACCGGGGCGGTCTGGAGCGAGAAATACGAGGGGACCAACGGCATCGGCACCTGCATCGTCGAAAAGCGGCCGCTGTCGATCGATCGCGAGCAGCACTTCTTCACGCGAAATTCCGGTCTGTTCTGCACCACCGCGCCGATCTTCGACGAGCATGGCGAACTGGCCGCCGCGCTTGACGTATCCTCTTGCCGCGCCGACCTGACGCGAGGATTTTCCCGCCTGATTGCGACCACGGCCATCGACGCGGCGCGCGCGATCGAGGCCGAGAATTTTCGGCGGGCGTTTCCCGACGCGCGAATTCTGCTGACGCCGCAAAGCGAGCGCGCCGTCAACTCGCTGCTGGCGGTCGATCGCGACGACCTCGTGATCGGCGCGACGCGTGCGGCGCGCCGTGCGTTGGGCCTCACCGCGGCGTCGCTGGCGCGACCGCTGCCGGCTGCCGACCTGATCGGCGAGACGCGCGACGATGGCGGCCTCGTTGCCGCGGAACGCGCAGCGTTGCAACGCGCGCTGGCGCGGGCCGATGGCAACGTGTCCAGAGCCGCCAAGGATCTCGACATGTCTCGCGCGACACTGCACCGCAAGCTGAAGCTGCTCGGCCTGCACCGCTAGGCATTCCCGCCGGCAGCGCGGACCGGTTCCCAGGCGACGACGCCATTACGATTTGCGGCGCACCCTGTCTCAGATTTGCGACAGTTCCTTCTGGCCGTTGACGCAGCCCCCTGTTCTGCATGGCGATTTTGACCGAGCGTTCCGGCCAACGCCGTGTGCATCGGCGTGCCAACGGAGGAACACATGAACAAGGTGGACATGCAGTCCGTGCTCAAGGCGCCGTTCGCCAAGCGCTACGGCAATTTCATCGGCGGCGAATGGCGCGAGCCTCGCTCCGGCAAGTATTTTGACAACATCTCGCCGGTGACCGGGCTCCCGGTCTGCGAAATTCCGCGCTCCGACGCCGCGGATATCGAGGCGGCGCTGGATGCCGCGCATGCAGCCAAGGATGCGTGGGGCAAGACCAGCCCGGCCGAGCGCGCGCTGATCCTCAACAGGATCGCCGACCGGATGGAGGCCAATCTCGACAAGCTCGCCACCGCCGAGACCTGGGACAACGGCAAGCCGATCCGCGAGACGATGGCCGCCGACATTCCGCTGGCGATCGACCATTTCCGCTATTTCGCCGGCGTGGTCCGCGGCCAGGAGGGTTCGATCTCCGAGATCGATCACGACACGGTCGCCTATCATTTCCACGAGCCGCTCGGTGTGGTCGGCCAGATCATTCCCTGGAACTTCCCGATCCTGATGGCGACCTGGAAGCTGGCGCCCGCTCTTGCCGCCGGCAACTGCGTCGTGCTGAAGCCCGCCGAACAGACGCCGGCCTCGATCCTGGTCTGGCTCGAACTTGTCGGCGACCTCCTGCCGAAGGGCGTGCTGAACGTCGTCAACGGCTTCGGCCTCGAGGCCGGCAAGCCGCTGGCCTCGTCGAACCGGATCGCCAAGATCGCCTTCACCGGCGAGACCACGACGGGCCGGCTGATCATGCAGTACGCGTCGCAGAACCTGATCCCGGTGACGCTCGAACTCGGCGGCAAGTCGCCCAACATCTTCTTCAAGGACGTCTGCGCCGAGGACGACGATTTCTTCGACAAGGCCGTCGAGGGCTTCGTGATGTTCGCGCTCAACCAGGGTGAGGTCTGCACCTGTCCGAGCCGCGCGCTGATCCAGGAATCGATCTATGACAAGTTCATGGAGCGCGCGCTGAAGCGGGTCGAGGCGATCACGCAGGGCAGCCCGCTCGATCCGACCACGATGATCGGCGCGCAGGCTTCCTCGGAGCAGCTCGAGAAGATCCTGTCCTATATCGACATCGGCAAGAAGGAGGGCGCGCAGGTCCTGACCGGCGGCGAGCGCAACAACCTCGGTGGCGGGCTTTCGGGCGGCTACTACGTCAAGCCGACCGTCTTCAAGGGCACCAACAAGATGCGCATCTTCCAGGAGGAGATCTTCGGGCCGGTCGTGTCGGTGACCACCTTCAAGACCGACGAGGAAGCGCTCTCGATCGCCAACGACACGCTCTACGGTCTCGGTGCCGGCGTCTGGAGCCGCGATGCCAATCGCTGCTACCGGTTCGGCCGCGCCATCCAGGCCGGCCGGGTCTGGACCAATTGCTATCACGCCTATCCGGCGCATGCGGCGTTCGGTGGCTACAAGCAATCGGGCATCGGCCGCGAGACGCACAAGATGATGCTCGACCACTACCAGCAGACCAAGAACATTCTGCAGAGCTACAGCCCGAAGAAGCTCGGCTTCTTCTGAGGGCTCAGGCCGCCCCCGCATTTGGGGGGCGAAACGGCTGGCTTCGGCGGGACGTTCCGCCGAAGCCCCATCACGGAGGCCGAGATGGCTGACAAGGTGACCGCGACGCCGGCCGCGCTGGAACTGATTGCCGAGATCGTCGCCGATCATGGGCCGGTGCTGTTTCACCAGTCGGGCGGCTGCTGCGACGGCTCGTCGCCGATGTGCTATCCGCGAGGCGACTTCCTGATCGGCGATCACGACGTCAAGCTCGGCGAGATCGGCGGCGCGCCGTTCTACATCAGCGGTTCGCAATATGACGTCTGGAAGCACACCGATCTGATCATCGACGTCGTTCCCGGCCGCGGCGGCATGTTCTCGCTCGACAACGGGCGCGAACGCCGGTTCCTGACCCGGTCCGAGATCTGCGCGCTGCCGCCACGCGAATAGCGCGGCCTGCGCGATCTGGAACTGGAGGCCATTGTCGCTATACTGCGCTGATCCGGGGCGAGTCCCAGCTCGGCCGCGGATCTGGCGCAAGGCGAACATGTCTCCGACACCCCCCATCGAAATCCCTCCGTCGATCACGACCGAAGCATTCGTCGATGCGGGTGCGGCGGTTTCCCGTCTCGAAGAGATCTACGAGCGCAACACCGGATTCCTGCGCAATCGCTTCGAGGCCTATGTCAACGGTGCCGTGATCACCACGCGGGTCCGCGCGCATTACCCGTTCGTGCGCATCACGACATCGTCGCATGCCCGACTGGACTCCCGCCTCGCATACGGGTTCGTCGCGGGGCCCGGCATCCACGAGACCAGCATCACCCGGCCGGATATTTTCCGGACCTATCTCACCGAGCAGATCGGGCTGCTGGTCAAGAACCATGGCGTGGCGGTCGAGATCGGGGAATCCGATGAGCCGATCCCGATCCATTTCGCCTACCGGCGCGACATCAACATCGAGGCGGCGCTGACCATCGCCGACAGTTCGGCCTTCACGCGATCGCTGCGCGACATCTTCGATACGCCCGATCTCGCCGCGATGGACGACGCGATCGCCGACGGCACGTTCGAATTGAAACCGGGCATGCCGGAGCCGCTGGCGCTGTTCCGTGCGGCGCGGGTCGACTACTCGTTGCGCCGGCTCTATCACTACACCGGCACCGATCCCGAGCACTTCCAGAATTTCGTGATCTTCACGAACTATCAGTTCTATGTCGATGCCTTCGTGCAGCTCTCCCAGCAGCGCCTCGCGGCGGGCGAGGCCGGTCTCGACGCCTTCGTTGCGCCCGGCAACGTGATCACGCGCAACGCGCTGACCGGCGGCGGTACCACCGGGATTGCGTCGGAACGCGTCCCGCAGATGCCGGCGTTCCATCTGGTCGAGCCCGGCTATCGCGGCATCACCCTGATCAATATCGGGATCGGTCCGTCCAACGCGCGCAACATCACCGATCACGTCGCGGTGCTGCGGCCGCATGCCTGGCTGATGATCGGACACTGCGCCGGCCTGCGGAACACGCAGCGGCTCGGCGACTATGTGCTCGCCCATGGCTATGTCCGCGAGGATCACGTGCTCGATCACGAGCTGCCGCTGTGGGTGCCGATCCCGGCGCTGGCGGAGATGCAGGTCGCGCTGGAGGAGGCGGTCGGCGAGGTCACCGGGCTCACCGGCTTCGAGCTCAAGCGGCTGATGCGGACCGGTACGGTCGCCAGCGTCGACAATCGCAATTGGGAGATCAGCGGGCCACAGGTGATCCGGCGCCTGTCGCAGTCCCGGGCCGTCGCGCTCGACATGGAATCCGCGGCGATCGCCGCCAATGGCTACCGCTTCCGCGTGCCCTATGGCACGCTGCTGTGCGTCTCCGACAAGCCGCTGCATGGCGAGATCAAGCTCGCGGGCATGGCCAGCGAATTCTATCGCCAGCGGGTCGGCCAGCATCTCGAGATTGGGCTCAGGGCGCTCGAGCGGCTCAAGCAGCAGGAATCCGAACGCCTGCACTCGCGCAAGCTGCGCAGCTTCGCCGAGGTTGCGTTTCAGTAGAGCATGATCCGGAAAACTGCGAAGCGGTTTCCCGAAACGATCACGCTTGAGCGATAGACGCGCGCCCGCTCACGCCGCGAGCGATTTCCACAGTTGCATCTCGGTGCCGACCGCGGCCTTGACCTGTGGCCGGGCCTGGATGCGTGAGAGATAGGCCGCCAGCGGCGGCCATTGCGCGACGTCGACGCCGGCGGCGCGGAGCAGCAGCAGAGCCCAGGCGAGGTGCGCGTCCGCAACCGTGAAGCGCTCCCCGACCAGGAATTCACGGTCCGCCAGATGCGCAGATGGCACCGACAAGGTCTGGGCGATCCTGGCGCGCGGCTTGGCCAGCGATGCATCGTCCTTGTACCAGAAGGTCGGGAATAGAAAGCCTTTGTGGATCTCGGTGCCGACGAAGCTCAGCCACTCCTGCAGGCGGTAGCGATCCGGATCGCCCGGCTGCGGGGCCAGGCCGCGCTCGGGCTTGCGGTCCGCGATGTATTGCAGGACCGCCGCGCTCTCGGTCAGGCGTTCGCCGTTCTCGAGCACCAGCACCGGTACCGCGCCCTTCGGCGCGACCGTGCGGAAGTCGCCATCGTCCTCCAGCACCTTCTTGGTCCAGAGCTGGACCATGTGATACCGCGCCTCGATCCCGGCTTCCATCAGCGCGATCCGGCTGGCGAGCGAGCAGGCCATCGGCGAGAAATAGAGTTGCAGCATGGCGATGTCTCTCAGGCGAGGGCGTTGCCGCGAGCGATGATCGCGAAGCGGTCGGACAGTTCGGCGAGCGCGACGTCGTGAATGAGCCTTGCGGCGATCGTGCCGCCGCTGCCGTCGGGCAGGTCGCGGGTGGCGCAGCTGTCGGCATCGATCGTGGTGCGGAAGCCGAGATCGAGCGCGGCGCGGGCGGTCGAGCTCACGCACATATGCGTCATGAAGCCGGCGAGCACCAGCTCCTTGCGGCCGGTCGCAGCGAGCTGCGCGTTCAGCTCGGTGCCGGCGAACGCGTTCGGCAATTGCTTCTCGATCACGATCTCGCCCGGCCGCGGCGCCAGCGGCGCCACGATCGCGCCGCGCTCCGCGCCGCGATCGAACAGGCTTCCCGGCGCTCCCTTGTGCGCGATGTGGATGATGACAGCGCCGCTGTCCCGCGCGCGTCCGAGCAACGCGGCGGCGCGTGCGATCGCGGGACTGGCGTCGGGCAAAGCGAGGGGACCTGCGAGATATTCGTTCTGGATATCGATCAGCACGAGGCAGCTGTCGCCGAGACGGGGCGGGGTGAGGTCGATACCGGCGAGCTGCATCAAGGTTTTGGCTGAGGACATGGTCCTGCGTCTCCGCGAAATGGGTCGACGAAAATATAGCCGTGGAGCAGCCTGCCGTTATGCAGGGATATTGCAGCCGGTGGCTGCGTTATTGCAGGCAAGCCAGGTGCGATGTAGCCTGACGCCATGAATTGGGACGACCTTCGCATCATCGCAGCCGTCAGGGACGAGGGCACCTATGCCGGCGCCAGCGCGCGGTTGCGCATCGACGAGACCACGGTCGGCCGCCGGCTGGCGCGGATCGAGCGCGCGCTCGGGCTCCGCCTGTTCGAGGCCGCCGACGGCCTGCGCAAGCCGACCCGGCAGTGCGATATCGTGCTCGCGCACATCCAGGCGATGGCCGCGCATGCCGAGGAGATCGGCCGGATCGGCGAGAGCCTGCCCGGGCCGGTCGGCCGGCTGCGCATCGCTTCGACCAATGCGATTGCCGAGGAAGTGCTGGCGCCGCGCACCAGCGCGTTGCTGCGCGCCCATCCGGGCTTGACGTTGCAGTTTCTGACATCGAGCGAGAATGTAAAATTTTCGCGCTGGGAGGCCGATCTCGCGATCCGCCTGCGCAAGCCCGACAAGGGCGACTTTGCGATCTCGAAGCTCGCCGAGGTCAGGCTGTATTTCTTCGAGCCGGCCGCGACGACGGCGGCAGAGGCGGTGACGTGCGCCTATCCGGACGAGCTCGGCGGCATTCCTGAAATGCAGTTCCTGCGCGCGAAGCGGCTTCGCGCCCGCTGCGTTACCGACAATGTGCGGATCATCCACAAACTGATCCAGTCGCATCACGCGGTCGGCGTGCTGCCGGAGCATAGTTGCGTGGACCTGCTGACCGACCGCCGCCTGCGTGCCACGCTGTTGCCGAAGCGACGTGACGTGTGGCTGCTGGTGCAGAACCATCTCAAGCGCGACGTGGCCACGCGCGTCACCATCGATTGGCTGCGCGGCTGTTTCCAGGATGTCGCGCGGGGCGAGTGAGCCCCGGAATGACGAGGTGATGGTCGGTGTCCCGTCATGAAAAAATCACACATTGCCCTCTTGCAACCCGGGCGTGCTTCGTCTATTAGCCCGCTCCTTCGCTTCGGCCATGGGTTCGGGCTCGTGAGATCCCGACTGGCGCGTACCGCTCTGCGGTGTCGTGTTCCGCCGAAATGAAGATCACGAGAATGAAGCTCATGGGCGAGCGTCGGGACTGAAATCCCGAAGGTACCGGTTCGAATCCGATCTTCTCACAAAGGATAGCTCAGTTGGTTAGAGCAGGTGAATGACACTCATCGGGTCGCGGGTTCGATTCCCGCTCCAAGCGCTCCGTTTCAGCCTTCAAAGCTGATGCCTCTGAAGGGGACCGGACGCGCGCTTCAGTCGCAGTCCGGCCGTCCTGCCGCAAGGCTCTTCGTCCGAACATCGACACTGTGAGACCGGCTTTGCGCCGCGGTGGATACCGCTTGCGCTGATGCCGGGTGGCTCCGCACGGCCGCACGACAATCGTCGTGCGATCGCGCGCGTGCGCCCGTCATCGCGCAAGCTCAAGCCACGGCCCGCTTGGCTGACAGGAAGCCGCGTTCGCGTCCTCACGTCCTTTGCTAAATGAAACCCGCTCTCAGGCCCATGGGCCTGAGGCAACGATGGAGGCGTGCCATGACCTGGCATTTCTTGACGACCAAGTTGACGGTGAAGGATGGCGAGCGCGCATTGCTGACGCGTGACGGCCGGCTCGAGCAGGTGCTCGGCCCCGGTCGCCATCGGCTGTTCGATCCCTTGCATGAGCTCAAGGCCGAGCTGTTCAGCGTCGTGCGCAGCGAATTCCCCGCGGATCGCTTCGCGGTGATCAAGGCCGCGCGGCCCGATCTGGCTGACGAGCTGTTCGCGGCGGTCGAGACCAAGGCGAACGAGATCGCGATCGTCAGCCTCGATGGCCGTCCCGTGCAACTGATGACGCCCTGGCAGACCCGCGTGTACTGGAAGGTCGCGACCGTGGTCGATGTCGAGCGCATCGACGTGACCAGCGATCCCAGGGTCACGGCGCGCCACCTCGCGATGATCCAGCCCAACCGGGCCGGCGTCATCACCGAGGCGGTGGTCGAGAACCACGAGGCGGGCTTGCTCACGGTCGAGGGCAAGCTGGTCGAGCGGCTCGCGCCCGGCCGGCACGCGTTCTGGATCGCGGGCCGCAAGATCGAGGTCAAGCGCCTCGACCTGCGTCCCCAGGCGATCGAGATCACGGCGCAGGAGATGCTGACGAAGGACCGCATCGCGCTGCGCGTGACGCTGACCGCGTTCCGCCGGATCGCCGATCCCGAGCGGGTCGTGGCCACGGTGCCCGACGTGGATGCGTGGCTGTACCGCCTGGTGCAGTTCGCGATCCGCGAGGCGGTGGCCGGCCGCACGCTGGACGAGGTGCTGTCTGCGAAGACGGCGCTCGACGAGGAGTTGCGCGACTATGTCCGCGGCCGTCTCGCGGACTCTGGCGTCGAGGTTACCGAGCTCGGCGTCAAGGACGTGATCCTGCCCGGCGAGATCCGCGAGCTGGTCAACAAGGTGGTGGAGGCGGAGCGGGTGGCGAAGGCCAATTTGATCCGTCGCCAGGAGGAGACCGCGGCGACGCGCTCGCTCCTGAACACCGCCAAGCTGATGGAGGAGAACCCTCTGTTGCTGCGGCTCAAGGAGCTCGAGTCGCTGGAGCGTCTGGTCGAGAAGGTCGGCCGCATCGACCTGCACGCGGGCGAGGGCCAGGGCCTCGATGCGCTGCTGACCAAGCTGGTCCGCCTCAAGGCGCCCGAGAGCGCATGATAACAAGAAGGGCCGCCCACGGGCGGCCCTTCACTCTCGTCATTCCGGGGCGCGCGAAGCGCGAGCCCGGAATCCATTCATCCAAGATGTCCGGCGGCGATTTCTGGATACAAGTCGATCCACTGCGGGTTCTTCTCTTCAATCAATCTGATCTTCCAATCGCGCCGCCACTTCTTCAGTTCCTTTTCACGCGCGATCGCCGTTAGTGCGTCATCGTAGATCTCGAACCAGACAAGCTTGTCGACGGCGTATCGTTTCGTGAAGCCCTTGACCGCCTTGCTCTTGTGCTCGTGGATGCGGCGCACGACGTCGTTGGTCACGCCGAGATAGAGCGTGCCGTATTTGTTGCTGGCGAGCAGATAGACGTAATAGGCCATGAGCACGCGGAGGAATGGATTCCGGGCTCACGCTTCGCGTGCCCCGGAATGACGACGGAGTTTTGCCGAGCGCCACGGGCAGGGCAACAACAATCGTTCCTCGTCTCAAAAACAAAAACCCCGGCATCGCTGCCGGGGTTTTGCATTTCGTGGATCGCCTTGAGTGGCTGGACTTAGAAGTCCATGCCGCCCATGCCGCCGCCCGGAGGCATCGCGGGGCCGCCGGCGTTCTTCTTCGGCAGCTCGGCAACCATCGCTTCCGTGGTGATCAGCAGCGCCGCAACCGAGGCAGCGTTCTGGATCGCGGTGCGCACGACCTTGGTCGGGTCGATGATGCCCTTCTTGACGAGGTCGGCATAGTCGCCGGTCTGGGAGTCAAAACCGTAATTGTAGGTCTTGTTCTCCAGGATCTTGCCGACGATCACCGAACCGTCTTCACCGGCGTTGATCGCGATCTGGCGAGCCGGAGCCGACAGCGCCTTGCGCACGATCTCGACGCCGGTCTTCTGGTCGTCGTTCTTGGTGCGCAGGCCCTTGAGCTGCTCGGACGCACGGAGCAGGGCGACGCCGCCGCCCGGGACGATGCCTTCCTCGACAGCCGCACGGGTCGCATGCATCGCATCATCAACGCGATCCTTGCGCTCCTTCACCTCGACCTCGGTCGCGCCGCCGACGCGGATCACCGCGACGCCGCCTGCGAGCTTGGCGAGACGCTCCTGCAGCTTCTCACGGTCGTAGTCCGAGGTGGTTTCCTCGATCTGCGCCTTGATCTGGGCAACGCGAGCGTCGATGTCGGCCTTCTTGCCGGCGCCGTTGACGATCGTGGTATTTTCCTTGTCGATCATCACCTTCTTGGCGCGACCGAGCATCTGCAGCGTGACGTTCTCGAGCTTGATGCCGAGGTCTTCCGAGATGGCCTGGCCGCCGGTCAGGATCGCGATGTCCTGCAGCATGGCCTTGCGGCGATCGCCGAAGCCCGGAGCCTTGACGGCCGCGACCTTCAGGCCGCCACGCAGGCGGTTGACGACGAGGGTGGCGAGGGCTTCGCCTTCGACGTCTTCAGCGACGATGACCAGCGGCTTGCCGGTCTGCACCACGGCCTCAAGCAGCGGCAGCAGCTCGTTCAGCGAGGAGAGCTTCTTCTCGTTGATCAGGATGTAGGCGTCGTCCATCTCAACGCGCATCTTGTCGGCGTTGGTGACGAAGTAGGGCGAGATGTAGCCGCGGTCGAACTGCATGCCCTCGACGACGTCGAGTTCGGTCTCCAGCGACTTGGCTTCCTCGACCGTGATCACGCCCTCGTTGCCGACCTTCTTCATGGCGTCGGCGAGGAACTTGCCGATCTCGGCATCGCCGTTGGCCGAAATGGTGCCGACCTGGGCGATCTCCTCGTTCGAGGTGACCTTCTTCGAGTTCTTCTGGAGGTCCGCAACGACGGCTTCGACCGCGAGGTCGATACCGCGCTTGAGGTCCATCGGGTTCATGCCGGCGGCGACCGACTTGGCGCCTTCCCGCACGATCGCCTGGGCGAGCACGGTCGCCGTGGTGGTGCCGTCGCCGGCCGCGTCAGCGGACTTGGAGGCGACTTCGCGCACCATCTGGGCGCCCATGTTCTCGAACTTGTCCTAGAGCTCGATCTCCTTGGCGACGGTGACGCCGTCCTTGGTGATGCGGGGAGCGCCGAACGACTTCTCGAGCACGACGTTGCGGCCCTTCGGACCGAGGGTGACCTTCACCGCATTGGCGAGGATGTCGACGCCGCGCAGCATCTTGTCGCGCGCATCGACGGAGAATTTGACTTCTTTAGCTGCCATCTGAATTTTTCCTTGAGAGGTTTAACCTGGGAGGGAGAGGGGCGCTTAGGCCGCCTTCTTCTTGGAAGCGGGGACGTCGAGCACGCCCATGATGTCGCTTTCCTTCATGATCAGCAGGTCTTCGCTGTCGATCTTGACCTCGGTGCCCGACCACTTGCCGAACAGGACGCGGTCGCCGACCTTGACGTCGATGGGGATCAGCTTGCCAGCTTCATCGCGGCCGCCCGGGCCAACTGCGATGACTTCGCCCTGCGAGGGCTTTTCCTTGGCACTGTCCGGAATGATGATGCCGCCAGCGGTCTTCTCTTCGGCGTCGATACGCTTGACCACGACGCGGTCGTGAAGCGGACGGAATTTCATGCAGTCCTCCTAAACGTTTGCATATGCTGTAGATTTTTGGAGAGTTAGCAGTCCAGCCGAGCGAGTGCCAGACTGGTTGGGCAGGAGATAGGCCAAGCCTTGTCGGCGGGCAAGAGCCTCTAGCAGAAAAATTGGCACTCGTAAGTGCCGGTTGCCAGAAGGAATCCAGGATCATTTCGGCATCCTTAATGCCGTCCGGCGCCGCCGCCGGGGCTATTAGCAGATGCGGTAAGCTGCTGCTAACGCACGAAATTTCAACAACCTATTAAACATTTGGGCTTGAGATGGGTTAGTCGCGTGCGTCACATTTCTCTCATGTGAGCGCATCCAGTGCCGGTGGTCCGGCGGGGAGGTCGGCCACCAAGTGAATGCGCTCCTTCACAGGAGGTTGGCATGGTCTCGCGAGTTGGTGGGGTTGTTTCCGATGACTTCCGGAAGCAGTTGCTGGGGTACGGGCTGACGACGGCGCAAATCCTTTACCGGATGCCCGATCACCCCTCGTTGCTGCAGACCTATGTCTGGCAGAACTACGACCTGTTTCCGAAATTTCCGGCGCTGCAGGATTTCCTTGCTTTCTGGCAGGACAAGCTCGAGGGCCCGCTGTTCTCGGTGACGGTGGCGCATTCCAAGCTGGTCAAGCCGGCCGAGTTGCGCGCTGTCGACGGCGTGTTCCGACTGCATTGATCCGCAAGGGCGGGCAGGGCAACGGGGCAAGGCGCGGTGCGCGCCTTTGCCCACCGCGCGCGGCGCGACTTGTGCTAGCCTCCGTCCATCAGAAAAAGACGGGAGGCGAACAATGGCCAAGAAGACGGCGTCAAGATCCGCTGCCAAGACCGCGGTGAAGAAGAAATGGACCGGGCTCAAGGCCCGGGCCAAATCGTCCGCGCGCAAGACCATCAAGTCCAAGGGACGCGTTCCGGCGGCGAAGAAGAGTGCGTCCAAGACGGCAAGCAAGACCGCAACCAAGGCCCGGCCGAAGCAGCGCGTCGCCATCAGCCATCACCGCGAAGAGGACTTCAAGGCCGACGGCTTGCGCGCCTACGCCAAGTATCGCGACCTCGGCATATCAGCCGCCTCGCATGGTCTCGCCCAGGCGCATGTGATCCGGCTGCAGGGACCCTGCGATCCGGATGAGGTGTCGAAGCTGCACTTCCACGACATCGACTTCCAGATGGTCTATGTGCTCAAGGGCTGGGTGAAGACCTACATGGAAGGCGAAGGCGAGACGCTGATGAAAGAAGGCAGCGCCTGGACCCAGCCGCCGCGCATCCGGCACATGATCCTGGACTACTCCGACGACGTCGAACTGCTGGAAGTGATCCTGCCGGCCGAGTTCAAGACGGTGGAGCTGAAGGCTTAACTCAGGCCGTCATTCCGGGGCGGCGCATAGCGCCGAGCCCGGAATACATCAGGCCGCAACCTGCGTGGAGAAATGGATTCCGGGCTCGCGCTGCGCGCGCCCCGGAATGACGCGGTGAGGGTTACGTCAACACCCCCACGACCGCCCCCATCAGGCAGGTCGTCAGCGTGCCCGAGACGATCGACTTCAGCCCGAGCGCGTTGATCTCGTCGCGCCGTGTCGGCGCCATGATGCCGAGGCCCCCGATCATGATGCCGAGGCTCGCGAAGTTGGCGAAGCCGCACATCGCATAGAGCATGATCAGCCGCGAGCGCGGATCGAGCGCATCGGGGCCGAGCTTCGACAGGTCGACATAGGCGATCAGCTCGTTCAGCACGGTCTTGGTGCCCATCAGGCTTCCGGCCGTGATCGCCTGCGGCCAGGGCAGGCCCATCAGCCAGCACACCGGCGCCATCACGTAGCCGAGCAGCCGCTGCAGCGAGATCTTCGCGCCGCCGATCTCCGGCAGCAGGCCGATGATCGCGTTCGCGAGATAGACCAGCGCGACCAGCACGAGGAGCATCGCGATGATGTTCATCAGCAGCTCGAGCCCCGCCGCGGTGCCCTTCACGATCGCGTCCATCGTCGAGGACACCTCGATATCGGGATCGTCGAGCGAGCCGCCGGTGCGCTTGTCCGATGTCTCCGGCACCATGATCAGGCTCACCAGAATGGCGGCCGGCGCGCCGAGCACTGACGCAATGACGAAATGCGCGGGGGCGTCGGGGATCAGCGGCGCCAGCAGCGTGGCGTAGAGCACCAGCACGGTGCCGGCGATTCCAGCCATGCCGCCGGTCATCACCAGGAACAATTCGCTGCGGCTGAGCTGCGCCAGATAAGGGCGGATGAACAGAGGCGCTTCCACCATGCCGAGGAAGATATTTGCCGCGGTCGACAGCCCGACCGCGCCGCCGACGCCGAGCGTGCGCTCGAGCAGCCAGGCCATGCCGCGCACCACGGGCGGCAGCACCCGCCAATAGAACAACAGCGTGGTCAGCACGCTCATGACCAGCACGATCGGCAGCGCCTGGAAGGCGAGGATGAAGTCCGAGCCCGGAGCCTTGGGATCGAACGGTGCCGGGCCGCCGCCGACATAGCCGAACACGAAGGCGGTGCCGGCGCGCGTCGCGGCGGCAATGGTGCCGACGGCATCGTTGATCACGCCGAAGGCTTGCGTCACCAGCGGCACCTTGATCAGCACCAGCGCGGTCGCGACGGTCACCGCGAGCCCGATCGCCGCCTGCCGCAGCGACACCATGCTGCGATTCTCGCTCAACACCCAGGCGATCACCAGCAACGCCACCACGCCGAACGCCGATTGCAATTGCAGCATTACGCCCCCAAGAACCCTTCGCGCGATTATGGGTGGGGGCCTCGCGTAGCGCAATGCTGTTGCGCGTTCTCTTGGCGGCCATTGACAAGTTGCAGGCGCTCGGCCACGCCAGCGTCCATGCCCACCGCCACGCCGGCCGGCGCCCGCGATCTGCTCGGCCACAGACCATTCCTGTTCTTCCTGTTGTCGCGCAGCCTGTCGCGCTTCTCCAGCCAGATCGGCGCGGTGGCGATCGGCTGGCAGATCTATGATCTGACCGGCAGC
>CALRXG020000072.1:0-18405 GCA_943372075.1 Bordetella parapertussis
CTCCTCGAGGCCCTGCGCGGCGTGGCGGAAGAAGCCGACGATGCGCTCGATCGTATCTTCCATGCCGTGGAAGCCGGCGAACGCCGGATAGGAGCGAATCGTACGGTTCAAAAAGATACGGCCAAGGCGTGGGTCCTTGGCCGTGTCGATCATCTGGGGTTCACCGATCGCCGCTAATAACCGCTCGGCCGCATTGGCATATCGCATCGGATCACTTCGACACGACTCCAGATACTCGGCCATCGACATGTCGGTCTGGCTTCGCGCTTCAAACGACCTTGCGAAGGCGTTGAACAAAGAATCGTTGTACATGATCCCTATCTCCACGATATGTATCGCCGCACGACTGACACGAGTCGTAACCAGAGCGTCCTAGGATCGAATCAGCGTCGGCACGCTGGGTCCATTGGACACTCGACCGACTCACTTCGGCAATGCACGGCGCGTGCAGCCTCTGCCTTATCAACAGGCAGGAAGCTTAATGGTTCATCAATATCCACTGTTGGTGGCCTGTTTTTGACGGTTGTAGCCCCTCCGCCACATCCGTGGTTTACCGGGGCCGAGCCTCCAAACATCCCTCCGAGGCGGACATCCGAGCGGGGCAACTTCCCCGTCCGAAAATGAACGTTGGCTTCCCTGAAAACGTGTGGCTGTCCAGCCTTGGCGTCAAGATGTGCGCGTCACAGATTCGGATGAACATTCAGTCAGAAGCCGTTGAACGCGCCTCCTTGTCGCCGCGACTAAGGCAACAAGCCCGTGCAGTTCCGCGCGGCACCATTGCCGCGCTCTAAAGATGACACTTTGGACGCGCAGGCTATTCCCGAGGCGGTCATGAAGCGCACGTTCCTCGTTGTCGCACTTGCAGCAGCCGCCTGTGCCGGCGCGTCGTCAGCCGTCAAGGCGCAGGAAGCGGTCGACAAGGCCGAGGCAGCCGCCTTCGACAACAGGATGTTCGCCGGCCCGCCAGGAGCGAAAGCCTATGCCTGCTTCGTGCGGCGATACGATGCAAATCATCTCGCGCAGCATCCGAAGCAGAAGGTCAGCGCGATGAAGCTTTTGGTCGAGGCCGAGGACGCACCGGAGGACAAGACCACCAACTACTCATTCCGCCTCGGCGTCACCTATCGCCACCGCGCCGGCAATTTCGACTCCAGCGGCTATTGCAACCACGCGATCGCAACCGAATCCGGACACGAAATACGCTTCGCATGCGGCGTGGATTGCGAAGGCGGCGGTATCGGCGTGGCGTTGTCGAAGGACGATAAATCCGCGATCGCACGCCTGAGCAGCATCAGGATGTGGAATCGCAACAAACCCGACGACGATGCGGAAGAAGAGCTGCTCGCCGGCGCCGACGACAAGGCCTTTCGCGTCGATCGCGCGGACGTCGGCGAATGCGCCGAACTTGTGACCGACCGCAAGGAACTCGCCGCCCTCCGCCACAAGTGATAGGCTTCACCCGATCAACAACAATTGCGCGAGGGACGCCATGCATCGACGCAGCATCCTGTGGGGCACGCTCTCGGCGGTCGGCGCTGTCTTCGCGGCATCACGGGCGAACGCCACCACCGAAGCACCGCCGCAGAAGCTGAAGGTGGTCTACCACCTCGATGACCTCGACAAGGTCAACTTCGTGGTCGGCAACATCCAGAACCATCTCAACGGTGTCGGCGGCCCGGGCAACGTGACGATCGCGCTCGTGGTGCATGGCCAGGCGCTGAAGGCGTTTCATTCGACCGCGGCCAATCCCGAACTGGCAACGCATCTCGGGCAGTTCGCCAGGGACGGGATCGAGCTTGCCGCCTGCGGCAACACCATGAAATCGCAGAACATCACGCTCGGCGACCTGCTCCCCGGCTTCGTGGCCGCCGAGCGCGGCGGCGTGGTCCGCCTCGCCGAGCTGCAATCCCAGGGATACCTCTATCTGCGGCCCTGACGCACGGCGGCAAGCCGCGCCGCGTCATAAAAATGTGCCGAGATCGGGTGTCTGCTCGGACCAACGTTCCGAGGGGATCGAACTGTTGTGAATGGCGTTATCCCTTGACAACGCTGATATTCCGCCCGGGCCCCCAGCCATGTTGACAATCCGCCTCCGCCCCCGAAAGCTGCCCGGGAACCTAAAAATCGACCCTCGATCGAACGAGAACAGGCACCCATGAACCCCGTCAAAGCACTCGAAAATCACCGCCAGGCCGTCTGGCTGGACTTCCTCGCCCGCGGCTTCGTCGCCAAGGGCGACCTGAAGCGGCTGATCGAGACCGACGGCGTCAAGGGCGTAACCTCCAACCCCTCGATCTTCGAGAAGGCGATCGGCTCTTCGGACGAGTATGACGGGGCGATCGGCCAGGCGCTCAAGAAGGGCGACCGTTCGGTCGCCGACCTGTTCGAGCACCTTGCCGTCGTGGATATCCAGCATGCCGCCGACGTGCTGCGCCCGGTCTACGACCACAGCCATGGCGGCGACGGCTTCGTCAGCCTCGAAGTGTCGCCCTATCTCGCGATGGACACCAAGGGGACGATCGCGGAGGCCGAGCGGCTGTGGAAGGACGTCCACCGCGAGAACCTGATGGTCAAGGTGCCGGGGACGCCCGAGGGCCTGCCAGCGATCGAATACCTGATCGGCGAAGGCATCAGCATCAACATCACGCTGCTGTTCTCCCAGGCGGTGTATCGCCAGGTCGCGGAGGCCTACCTCAAGGGGCTGGAGAAATACGTCGCCAAGGGCGGCGATCCCTCCCATGTCGCGAGCGTGGCGAGCTTCTTCGTCAGCCGCATCGACAGTGCCGTCGACAAGCAGCTCGACGAGAAGATCGCGCGCGCCAACGATCCCTCGGAGAAGGAGCGGCTTGCCGCGCTGAAGGGCAAGGTCGCGATCGCCAACGCCAAGCTCGCCTACCAGGACTACAAACGGCTGTTCTCCGGGAGCCGTTGGGACAAGCTGAAGGCGAAAGGCGCCAAGCCGCAGCGGCTGCTGTGGGCGTCGACCGGCACCAAGAACAAGGACTACAGCGACGTGCTCTATGTCGAGGAGCTGATCGGCCCCGACACCGTCAACACCGTGCCGCCGGCGACGCTCGACGCCTTCCGCGACCACGGCAAGGTCCGCGACAGCCTCGAGGAGAATGTCGACGACGCCCGCCGCGTGCTGGCGGAGCTGGAGAAGTCCGGCATCTCGCTCGATGCGATCACAGAAGAGCTGGTCAAGGACGGCGTCAAGCTGTTCGCCGACGCGGCCGACAAGCTGTACGGCGCGGTGGCCCACAAGCGCGCCACCTCGCTCGGTGGCGGCATCGATCACCAGACGCTCGCGCTGGGCGCCACCATCGAGAAGGCGGTCGAGAAGAGCACCGAGGAATGGCGCGCCGCCGCCAAGATCCGCAGGCTCTGGCACAAGGACAAGTCGGTCTGGACCGGCGATGACGAGAACAAATGGCTGGGCTGGCTGACCAGCGCCGAGACCGCCGATGTCGCCGACTACGAGGATTTCGCGCAGCGCGTGAAGGGACAGAACTTCACCGACGCCGTCGTGCTCGGCATGGGCGGCTCGAGCCTCGGACCGGAGGTGCTGGCGCAAACCTTCCCGCACAAGTCCGGCTTCCCGCGGCTGCACGTGCTCGACTCCACCGACCCGGCGCAGGTGCGCGCGATGGAGGAGTATGTCGACATCGCGAAGACGCTGTTCATCGTCTCTTCCAAATCCGGCGGCACCACTGAGCCGAACGTGATGAAGGACTACTTCTTCGACCGGGTGACCAAAGCGATCGGCAAGGACAAGGCCGGCCATCGCTTCATCGCGGTCACCGATCCCGGTTCGTCGCTGCAAAAGGTCGCGATCAAGCAGGGCTTTGCCCGGATCTTCTACGGCGATCCCGCGATCGGCGGCCGCTATTCGGTGCTGTCGCCGTTCGGCCTAGTGCCGGCAGCCGCCGCGGGCATCGACGTCCGCAGCCTGCTTGGCCATACGCTCTCGATGGTGCGCTCCTGCGGCGCCGATGTGCCGCCGCAGGAAAACCCGGGCGTCCAGCTCGGGCTGGCGATGGGCATCGCCGGCCTCGAAGGCCGCGACAAGGTGACGATCTTCGCCTCGCCCGACGTCGCTGATTTCGGCGCCTGGGCCGAGCAGCTGATCGCGGAATCGACCGGCAAGGACGGCAAGGGCTTGATCCCGATCGAGGGCGAGACGATCGGCGATGCCGCGGTCTACGGCAATGACCGCTTCTTCATCGACCTGCGCACCGAACGCGAGAACGATGCCGCGCATGAGGCGAAGCTCGCCGCGCTCGAGGCCGCCGGCCATCCGGTGGTGCGGATCGTGCTGAAGTCGATCGACCATATCGGACAGGAGTTCTTCCGCTTCGAGATCGCAACCGCAGTCGCAGGCTCGATCCTCGGGATCAACCCGTTCAACCAGCCCGACGTCGAGGCCGCCAAGATCAAGACGCGCGAGCTGACGGCGGCATTCGAGAAGAGCGGATCGCTACCGGCCGAGCAGCCGGTGGTGTCGGCTGATGAAGTCGATCTCTACACCGACGCGCAGAACGCCGAGGAGTTGCGCAAGGCCGGCGCCAATGGCGACCTCAACTCCTGGATCAAGGCACACCTTTCGCGCTCCGGGCGCGGCGACTATGTCGCCTTGCTCGCCTATATCGAGCGCGACGGCGACACCATCGACGCCATGCAGGCGATGCGGCTGAAGGTGCGCGACGCCAGGCATCTTGCGACCTGTGCCGAATTCGGCCCGCGCTTCCTGCATTCGACCGGGCAGGCCTACAAGGGCGGACCGGACAGCGGCGTGTTCCTGCAAGTCACGACCGACGATCCCAGGGATCTGGCAGTACCCGGCCAGAAGGCGAGCTTCGGCGTGATCAAGGCGGCGCAGGCCCGCGGCGATTTCGACGTGCTCACCGAGCGCGGACGCCGGGCGTTGCGCGTGCACCTCAAGGGCGACCTCACCTCCGGACTCGCGGCACTCGATGCCGCGATCTCGGCGGCTTTGAACTGAAGGAGGCCAAGATGCAACTCGGCATGATCGGCCTCGGGCGGATGGGCGGCAATATCGTCCGCCGCCTGATGAGCAACGGCCATACCAGCGTGGTCTATGACAAGGATCCCAAAGCGGTCGCGGCGCTGGTCGCCGACAATGCCACGGGCGCCTCGTCGCTGGAGGATTTCGTCCTCAAGCTGGAAGCGCCGCGCACCGCCTGGGTGATGCTGCCGGCCGGCAAGATCACCGAAACCACCATCGATGCGCTCTCCAAGCTGATGCAGCCCGGCGATGTGATCATCGACGGCGGCAACACCTTCTGGCAGGACGACGTCCGCCGCGGCAAAGCGCTCCGCGAGCGCGGGCTGCATTACGTCGATGTCGGCACCAGCGGCGGCATCTGGGGCATCGAGCGCGGCTACTGCATGATGATCGGCGGCGACAAGGGAGTGGTCGACCGGCTCGACCCGATCTTCAAGACGCTGGCACCCGGCATCGGCGACATCCCGCGCACCCCGGGCCGCGACGGCCGCGATCCACGCATCGAGCAGGGCTATATCCACGCGGGGCCGATCGGCGCCGGGCATTTCGTCAAGATGATCCACAACGGCATCGAATACGGCCTGATGCAGGCCTATGCCGAGGGCTTCGACATCCTGAAGAACGCCAATATCGAGGCACTGCCGCCGGATCATCGCTTCGATCTCGACATCGCCGACATCGCCGAAGTCTGGCGGCGCGGCAGCGTGATCCCGTCCTGGCTGCTCGACCTCACGGCGTCGGCGCTGGCGCAGAACCACACGCTCGACAACTATTCCGGCTTTGTCGAGGATTCCGGTGAAGGCCGCTGGACCGTCAATGCGGCGGTCGACGAGGCGGTCCCCGCCGAGGTGCTGACGGCAGCGCTCTACACCCGCTTCCGCTCGCGCAAGGATCACACCTTCGCCGAGAAGATCCTCTCGGCGATGCGCGCAGGCTTCGGCGGCCACAAGGAGCCGCCGAAGAAAGCTTGAGGCGCCGAAGAAGTCTTGAATCGAACGCGGAAGGTCACGTGCAGAAGAAACCCGATCCCTGCTCTTTCATCATCTTCGGCGCCACCGGTGATCTAACGCACCGGCTGGTCGTCCCGGCCCTCTACAATCTCGCCGCCGGCAACCTGCTGCCTGAGAAATTCTGCGTCGTCGGCATCGCCCGCAAGGGCATGTCGAGCGAGCAGATGACCGACAGCCTGATGCAGGGACTGCGCAAATTTGCCACCCGCCCGGTGGACGAGGCGGTCGCCAAGCGGCTGTTCGAGTGCGTCACCTCGATCGAGGCCGATCCCAGCGATCCCGCGTCGTTCGACGCCATGAACGAACGGCTCGACAAGCTCGAGAAGGCGCGAGGCACCGGCGGCAACCGGCTATTCTATCTGGCAACGCCGCCGAACGCATTCCTGCCGATCAGCGAGCAGCTCGGACGCACCGGGATGCTGGAGGAGAACGGCGCCTGGCGGCGGCTGATCATCGAAAAGCCGTTCGGCACCGATCTGGCCTCGGCCAAGGCGCTGAATGCAGCGCTGCTGAAGCTGATGGACGAGCACCAGATCTACCGGATCGACCATTACCTCGGCAAGGAAACCGTCCAGAACATCCTGGTGCTGCGCTTCGCCAACGGCATGTTCGAGCCGATCTGGAATCGCAATCACATCGACCACATCCAGATCACCGTGGACTAGAAGCTCGGCGTCGGCCATCGCGGCAGCTTCTATGACGCCACCGGCGCGCTGCGCGACATGGTGCCGAACCATCTGTTCCAGCTGCTGTCGCTGGTGACGATGGAGCCGCCGGCGCGGTTCGACGCCCACGCGGTGCGCTCGGAAAAGGCCGAGGTGCTGAGCGCGATCCAGACCCAGACCGAGCAGGAGGCACTGTCCAACTCGGTGCGCGGCCAGTATCGCGCCGGACGGATCGGCGACACCGAGATCGAGGATTATCTCAAGACACCGGACGTCAAGCCGGACAGCTGGACCGAGACCTATGCCGCGCTGAAATTGACCATCGACAATTGGCGCTGGGCCGGCGTGCCGTTCTATCTGCGCACCGGCAAAGCGCTCGCAACCAAGCGCACCGAGATCGCGATCAAGTTCAAGCAGGCGCCGTTCGCGATGTTCCGCGACACGCCGGTCGACCGCCTGTCGCAGAACTACCTCGTCATCTCGACCGAGCCGACCGAAGGCATCGAGCTTCAGTTCAACACCAAGGTGCCGGGCCCGACCATCGACATCGACGGCGTCGAGATGAAGTTCCGCTACAAGGACTACTTCAAGGCGGAGCCGTCGACCGGCTACGAGACGTTGATCTATGACTGCATGATCGGCGACAATCTGCTGTTCCAGCGCGCCGACAGCGTCGAGGCCGGCTGGCAGGCGGTGCAGCCCTTCCTCGACGCCTGGAAGAATGCCGGCGGCCGCGGCCTGCAGCCCTACAAGGCCGGCAGCGAGGGCCCGGAGGCCGCCAACGCGCTGCTGACGCGCGATGGCCGCACCTGGCGGAAACTCGGCTGATGACCCCGGGCGGCGAGCGCAAGATCATCACGGTCGCCGATCCGGCGGCGCTGGCGAAAACGGCAGCCGAACGGGTGATCGCAAGGATCGACGAGAACCCCGGCCGGATCGCGATCTGCCTCACCGGCGGCTCCAGCCCCAAGGCGCTCTACCAGTTGCTGGCGACCCCGGATTATCGCCAGAGGATTCCGTGGGACCGCATCGACTGGTTCATCGGCGACGAGCGCCTGGTGCCGCGCAAGGACGCGCTGCACAATATGAACATGGCGCGCCAGGCCTTCCTCGACCGCTGCGCACCGGCCGCCAATGTGCACCCGATCGCAACCGATACGGCCGACCTGAAAGACCCTGACGTCAGCGCTGCATTGTATGAGAATGAGCTGATGGCGTTTTACGGCGCCGAGCAGTTCGATCCGCAGCGGCCGCTGTTCGACCTGGTGCTGTTGGGGATCGGCCCCGACGGCCACGTGGCATCGCTGTTTCCCGGCTATCCCGCGGTCGAGGAAACCCGGCGCTGGGTGGTCGGGGTGCCCAAGGCCAATGTCGAGCCGTTCGTGCCGCGCGTCTCCCTGACGCTGCCCGCGCTCGCCTCCTGCCGCGAGATGCTGTTCGAGGTATCAGGCGAAAGCAAGCGCGCGATCTTGACGCGCCTGTTCGCAGGCGAGAACCTGCCGGCAAACCGCGCGCGATCGCTGGGCGAAACCGTCTGGCTGATCGATCGGGCGGCGCTGCCGGAGGATTTTCATGGATGACTTTGCTGGGTGACTGTCTTGGGTGACGGGCAAAACCCCTGCGCGCTGCAAAACCCTTGCGCGCTGGTCGTGATGGGCGTCTCCGGCTCGGGCAAGAGCACCATCGCCGACCGGCTGGCGATCAGGATCGGCTGGCGCTATGAGGACGGCGACAGCTTTCATCCGCCAAGCAACGTCGCGAAGATGCACTCCGGCCAACCGCTCACCGACGAGGATCGCTGGCCCTGGCTGCGCGCGATCGCGGCCGAGATCGACCGCAGTTGCGGCGCCCGCGAACGGGCCGTCATCGCCTGCTCCGCGCTGAAGCGCAGCTATCGCGACATCCTGGTGCATGGCCGCGACGATATCCGCATCGTCTTCCTCGACGGCACGCAGGAGCTGATCGCCGCGCGACTGGCCGCGCGCAAGGACCATTTCATGCCGCCGGGGCTGCTCGCCAGCCAGTTCAAGACGCTGGAGCCGCCGACCCCGGACGAGCGCCCGATCACGGTTGCGATCGACCGTTCGGTCGAGACCATCATCGAAGACATTGTCAGTCAACTGAAACTGGACCGCCCATGAACCGTATCGCCCTTGTCGTATCCGATGTCGACGGCACGCTGCTCACCAAGGACAAGACCTTGACCGACGGCGCCAGGTCAGCGGTGCGCCGGCTGCACGAGGCCGGTATCGGTTTCACCATCGTATCCAGCCGGCCGACGATCGGGATGGGCTTTCTGGTCGCGCCACTCGCGATCGCGCTTCCGATCGGCGCCTTCAACGGCTCGTCGATCGTCGATCCAGAACTGAAGCCGCTTGAGCAGCATTTGATCCCGGCGGCGATCGCGAGGCGCTGCATCGACCTGCTGCGCGAGCGCGGCATCGACATCTGGCTGTTCACCAACGACCGCTGGCTGACGCGCAACCCTGACGGCGAGTACACCGCCCACGAAGCGCACACCATCAAGCATGATCCGACCATCGTCGACGATTTCACACCCTATCTCGACCAGGCCTGCAAGATCGTCGGCGCGAGCTCGGATGCAGCCTTGCTGCAGCGCTGCGAAGCCGAGATGCAGCAGATGGTCGGCAAGGATGCGACCGCGGTCCGCTCGCAGACCTATTATCTCGACGTCACGCCGCCCGGTCACGACAAGGGTAGCTTCGTCGAAAGCATTGCGAAGCGACTCGGCGTACCGCTCGAGAATGTCGCCACGATCGGCGATATGCAGAACGATCTGCCGATGTTCGCACGAAGCGGCGTCTCGTTTGCGATGGGCAATGCCAGCGATGACGTGAAGGCGCGCGCCACGCATGTCACCGAAACCAACGAGCACGACGGCTTCGCGCGCGCGATGGACACCGTCCTGACGACGGGCCGCTAGGGCCTGATGGGATTAGGTTGAGCTGGAACGGCGTCGGAGATTCACCTCTCCCTTGGGAGAGGTGAACCAAGAGCGCGCCAAGCCGACTCAACTCAAACTCATCCCGCCTTAGATCACCGTCAGGTCGACCGCTGTACTGCGGGTTTCTCGGCGGCGGCCCTGGCGGCGCTGAGATTGTGCGCGGTGTTGATCAGCGCGATATGGGTCAGCGCCTGCGGGAAGTTGCCGGTCTGCCGGCCGGCGCCGGAGTCGAACTCCTCCGCCAGCAGGCCGAGATCGTTGGCCACGGCCACAACGCGGTCAAACATGGTCTGTGCCTTGTCGATATCTCCCGCCAGCACATGGGCGTCGGCGAGCCAGAGACTGCAGGCCAGGAACGCGCCCTCGATCGGCTGGACCTCGCCGGACACCTCGCGCGGATCATGCCGCAGCACGAAACCGTCGCGCATCATGTGCCGTTCGACCGCCTCGATCGAGCCGCGGATACGCGGATCGTCCGGCGGCAGGAAGCCGACCGACGGCAGCAGCAGCAGGCTGGCGTCGAGCAGCTTTGAGCCGTAGCTCTCGACGAAGCTGTTGAGATCAGGATCGAAGCCGCGTTGGCAAACGTCGCGATGGATCGCCTCGCGCAGCACCCGCCATTTGACCAGCGGCGCCTTGAAGCCGAACCGCTCGGCGCTCTTGATGGCGCGGTCGAAGGCAACCCAGCACATCACCTTGGAATAGACATAGTGTCGCGCGGCGTCGCGGCGCTCCCAGATGCCCTGATCCGGCTGGTCCCAGACCTCGGCGAGGTGATTGACGACGGTGCACTCCAGCGACCAGTTCTCTTCGTCGAGCTTCAGCCTGGCCATGCGGGATTGGTGGAAGGCGTCGATCAATTCGCCAAAGACGTCGAGCTGAAGCTGCGCATGCGCGGCGTTGCCGACGCGGACCGGATGCGCTCCTTCATAGCCGGGCAGCCATCCGGCCTCCCATTCCAGCAGGCGCCGCTGGCCGAGGATGCCGTACATGATCTGCATGCTGGCCGGTGCGCCGGCCGCGGCCCGCAGCAGCCAATTGTGCCAGGCCGCCGCCTCCTCGGTATAGCCTGAATTCATCAGGGCCAGCAGCGTGAAGGTGGCGTCGCGCAGCCAGCAGAACCGGTAGTCCCAGTTGCGCGCGCCGCCGAGCTTCTCCGGCAGCGAGGTGGTCGGTGCCGCGACGATGCCGCCGGTCGGCCGGAAGGTCAGCGCCTTCAGCGTGATCAGCGAGCGCATCACGAGCGCGCGCTGCTCGCCGCCGTCATAGGTCGAACGGCTGCACCATTCTTTCCAGTAATCCTCGGTATCTCTCAGCGCAGCCTCGGGATCGATCGGTCGCGGCACTGGTTGAAAGGACGCGCCATAGGTCAGGACGAACGGCACGGTGTCGCCCTCGGCGATCTCGAAATCGGCGATCGTGGAGAGATCCTGGCCGCGGGTCTCGACCGGCGTGCGCAGCACCGTCATGTCCTGCCCGCTGATCGCCAGCAGCCCCTTGCCGTCCGGGCTCTTCTTCACCCAGGGGACATCGGCCCCGAATCCGAAGCGGATCACCAGCTCCATATGCATCTTGACGCGGCCGCTGATGCCGCGAACCAGACGGACCACGTCGGAGGCCTTGCCGCGCGGCGGCATGAAGTCGATCAGCGCGACCACGCCGTCCGCGG
This sequence comes from Bordetella parapertussis, assembly GCA_943372075.1. Classification (GTDB taxonomy): domain Bacteria; phylum Pseudomonadota; class Alphaproteobacteria; order Rhizobiales; family Xanthobacteraceae; genus Bradyrhizobium. Next base: position 11,336 of record CALRXG020000072.1, read on the forward strand.
TCTCGAACCGCGTCTCCAGGATCAGCGTATCGTCCCAGTAGCGGCGCGAGGTCCGCTTGATCTCCCCAGCGGGCGCCAGCAGCCAGCGGCCGTTCTTCGACGTGCCAAGCAGCGCCGCGAAACACGCATCGGAATCGAATGCGGGCCAGCACAGCCAGTCGATCGAGCCGTCGCGACCGACCAGTGCCGCGGTCTCGCAATCCCCGATCAGTCCATAGTCTTCGATACGAGACGCCACGCGCTGCGCTCCACGTTGTCAGGCGTGCGAGCGTTCGCGCGTTGCACGCTTGAGCGCCTCGACGTCGATCGCCGAAGCGAGCTGCTCGAACGAGACGGGGAGCCGCCGCTTCCAGTTCGGATGCTCGTAGACGGTGCCGGGGATGTTCGGCTGCTCGACGATGCCGAGCAGATCCTCCATCGACACCGCCATCATCCGCGAGCGCGTCCGCGCCATGAAGCTCACCACCGAATAGAAATCGTTGTGGTGGATGTCGTGCCGGCGCAACACGTCGTCGAGATGACCGAGCGCATCCCAGCGCCCCTGGTCGGTCTCCCCGGGGTCGATGCCGAGCGCGCGCTTGGTCTTGAGGTCGCTGAACGAGCGCCAGCCGGCATAGGTCGAGAGGTCGTGGGTGTTGAAGGTGACCAGCGCATTGGGCAGGTAATAGTCGGCGTTGCGGAACACGCCGGCGTCGTCCCGTTCGAACATCATCACGAGATAGGACCAGATGCCCCAGCCGTTCATCTGCTCGCGAAATCCCGGAGGCACGGTGCCGAGATCCTCGCCGATCACGACGCAACGGGTCGCCACGCTTTCCTGCGCGGTCGCCGCCAGCAGCGCCTCGAACGGCATCAGCACATAGGCACCGTTGGCCGGGCCGAAGCCGCGCGGCACCAGATAGAGCCGCTTCAGCCCGAACGCATGGTCGAGCCGGATCGCGCCGGCATGGTGCATCGAGGCGCGCAGCATCTGCCTGAACGGCTCGAACGAGCGCTGTTCGAGGCCTGCGGCATTGAAGCCGGCAAGCCCCCAGTCCTGACCCGCGGTGTTGAGCGGGTCCGGCGGTGCGCCGACGCCGAGATGCCGCGAGATCGCGATCTGCTCGTTCCAGGCGTCGAAACCGTCGGACTGCACGCCGACGGCAACATCGAGATAGAGCCCGACGCGCATGCCGAGCTTGTGCGCGTGAGCCTGGCAGGCGCCGAGCTGACGGTCCGCGGTCCATTGCACGAATTCGACGAATTCGACCTCGGCCGCGGTGTCGCGCGCCCGGCGCAGCTTCGCGCACGCCGTGTCATTGGGCAGGCGCCATTCGTCCGGCCACTCCCACCACGGCGTCCCGAATTTGTGCCGCATCGCCTCGAAGCAGGCGAACCGCGACAGCAGCGCGCCCTGCTCCTCGCGATAAGCCTCGAAATCCTGCCAGCGGCCGAGGCCGGGATTGGCCTTGAAGGCCGCGAAGGCCGCGCGCAGCGCGGGCCATTTAACCGCCGCAACGCCGACATAGTCGACCATGTCGTGGCTACGAAGCTGCGCCAGCGCGGCTTGCGTCGCTGCGTCGGCGCAATATTCCGGAATCTTCTCGACGTCGATATAGAGTGCATTGAGGAACAGCCGGCTGTTCGGCGAATATGGGCTGCAATCGCCCGGCCGGTCGTCGAACAGCGCGTGCAGCGGATTGAGCCCGATGCCGTCGGCACCGAGCTGACGGGCAAACTCGATCAACCCCGCGAGATCGGTGAAGTCGCCGATCCCCCAGTTGCGCGCCGATCTCACGCCGTAGAGCTGGACCGCGATCACCCAGCAGCGATCGAAGGTGCCGCCGAACGCGCCTGCCGGCGCCACCAGCAACGGCAGCTCCTCGCGGGCGCCCGATGCGTCCGATAGCTGCAACCGGTGCACGCCTTCGGGCAGACCGGCTGGCCACGTCACACTCCGCGCGCGCGCCTCGCCTTGCGCAAGCACGGTGGTGGCATTCACGAGCTTCCATTGCACCGGAAGCGCGGCCTCCTCCGACAGCCGGGTCGGCTCGCCGTGGCCGGCGCGAATGACCACCGGATCGACGATGATCCGGCGCGGCGTGTGGGGCGGCAGCGCGTCGAGGATCGCCGTGAGCGCCTCGGGGGTTGTCACACGGCGGTGACCGCTACCATCGATATATTCGGTCTGAATTCCCAGGGTCTGGGCTTTGGCGTAAAGGTCCATTCGGCACGCTACTTGCTCGCAACGGTATTCGGATCGTTGCTAAATTGTATAGATGGGGGAAAGGGATAGTTGATGTTCAACGCTCTACCCTGTCTAGCGTTCCCGCCGGGAACCATTGCCCGGCGAGCGGCTTTCTATATGGGTCTGGCGCGCCTCCTTCCCGGCGCCGGGACGTCATTTGCACTTTCAATGGCGGCATCACCGTGAACAAAACCGTCCGGCCTGTCGAGGGTGCCCACGGCACTTTTCATATCACCGATGTGTACCCGTCGGTCGATGGCGGCCGTTTTCCCGTCAAGCGCATCGCGGGCGAAGCCGTCGAGGTGTGGGCCGACATTTATCGCGACGGACATGACGTGATATCGGCGGCATTGGTGTGGCGGCGCGAAGGCGACGGCGACTGGCAGCAGAGCCCGATGACACAGCACAGCGACGACCGTTGGGGCGGCACCTTCGTGCCCGACCGGCCCGGCCGCTACACTTTTGCGATCGAGGCCTGGACCGACGAGTTCGCCAGCTGGCAGCGTCGCTTCGAGCAGAAGCCGCACGATGGCAGCGACCGCACGCTGGACGCGATCGAGGGTGCCGGCATGCTGACCCAGGCGCAGGCCGGTGGACCTGCCGCGGCCGCCGTGATCATCAGGCAGTGCGAGGTCTTTCTGCAAACCGGCGAGGCGGGCGCGCTGCTCGCGCCGGAATTGCGCGAGGCGATGGCCGGCAGCCAGTTTCGCCGCGACCTGATGCGCTCGCCGCTCTATCCGCTGACCGCCGACCGCCCGCGGGCACGCAGCGGCGCGTGGTACCAGATGTTTCCGCGCAGCCAGGGCAAGACCTCAGGCGGGCACGCGACCTTCAATGATTGCATCGCGCGGCTCCCCGATATTGCCGCGATGGGCTTCGATGTCGTGCTGCTGGCACCGATCCACCCGATCGGGCGGCAGCATCGCAAGGGTCGCAACAATGCCGCGATGGCGCAGCCAGGCGATCCCGGCAGTCCGTATGCGATCGGCGCGGCCGAGGGCGGTCATGACGCGGTGCATCCGGAGCTCGGCACCCTCGACGACTTCCGCGCCTTCGTCGCGGCATGCCAGGCGCATGGCCTCGAGGTCGCGCTCGATTTCGCGGTGCAGTTTTCCCCCGATCACCCCTGGCTGAGCACGCATCCGCAGTGGTTCAAGCGCCGCCCGGACGGCTCGATGCACCCAGCCGAGCATCCGCCGCAGCGCTGGGATGACATCGTCAATCCGGATTTCGGATCCGAGGATGCGGCTGCGTTATGGCGCGCGCTGCGCGACGTAGTGCTGTTCTGGGTCGAGCAGGGCGTCAGGATCTTCCGGGTCGACAATCCGCACACCAAGCCGCTGGCATTCTGGGAATGGCTGATCCGCGAGGTGCAGGACCGCGATGCGGATGTGCTGTTCCTGTCGGAAGCCTTCGCGCGGCAGAAACTGATGAATGGTCTCGCCAAGCTCGGCTTCACGCAATCCTATACGTACTTCACCTGGCGCACGCAGCGCGCCGAGCTCGAGCAATATCTCGGCGAGTTGGCCTCGTATCCAGAGCGTGACTTCTTTCGGCCGAATTTCTTCGTCAACACCCCTGACATCCTGCCCTTCCACCTGCAAAGCGGCGAATCCTGGATGTTCAAATCGCGTCTCGCGCTAGCCGCGATGCTGTCGAGCAATTACGGCATCTATAGCGGTTTCGAACTACTTGAACATATGCCGGTGCCCGGCCGCGAGGAATATCTCAATTCCGAGAAGTATGAGATCAGGGTTCGCGACTGGAACGAAGCCGGGAACATCAAGCCCTATGTCGCGGCCCTCAACCGGATCAGGCGCGGCAATCCGGCCCTGCAACAATTCGCCAATCTGCGCTTTATCAATGTCGATGACGGCGGGGTGATCGGCTTCGTCAAGGAGGCCGCAGATCAGAGCAATGTGATCGCGGCCGCGATTGCATTGTCGGGCGAGTTGCGTGAGGTCTGGCTTCCGCTCGGCGACGTCATGGTCGGCCGCGGCGATGGCCGCCGCCCCGTCACGACCGTTGAAGACCTCATCACCGGCGAGCGTCATGCGCTCGAATGGGGAGGCATCCGCCTGCGTCTCGATCCTGCGCGCGATCCCGCGTTGCTGTTGCGCTGTGTCGCCTGAAGGAGCAGTCATGAACGTTTTCTCCTCCGTCAATACCGAGGTGAAGATCGCGACCGAGACCGCGGATCAGCTCTGGTACAAGGACGCGATCATCTACCAGCTGCATGTCAAGGCGTTCGCCGACAGCAACAATGACGGCATCGGCGACTTCGCCGGGCTGACGGAAAAACTCGGCTATCTGCAGGAGCTCGGCGTCACCGCGCTGTGGCTGTTGCCGTTCTATCCGTCGCCCGGTCGCGACGACGGATACGACATCGGCGATTATGGCGACATCAATCCCGATTTCGGCACGATGAAGGACTTCAAGCGCTTCATCCAGGAGGCCAAGAAGCGCGGCCTGCGCGTCATCACCGAGCTCGTCGTCAACCACACCTCTGACCAGCATGCGTGGTTCAAGCGCGCACGCCGCAGCCCGCCGAATTCGAGCGCGCGCAGCTGGTACGTCTGGAGCGACACCGACCAGAAATACCTCGATACGCGGATCATCTTCACCGACACGGAAAAGTCGAACTGGACCTGGGATCCGGAAGCCGGCCAGTTCTACTGGCACCGCTTCTTCTCGCACCAGCCGGACCTCAATTTCGACAATCCGCGGGTGGTGCGGGCCATCGTGCAGGTGATGAAGCGTTGGCTCGACACCGGCGTCGACGGCTTCCGGCTCGACGCCATCCCCTATCTGTGCGAGCGCGACGGCACCAACAACGAGAACCTGCCGGAGACGCATGCCATCATCAAGCGGCTGCGCCAGGAGCTCGACGCCTATGCCAAGGGCAAGATCCTGCTGGCCGAGGCCAACCAATGGCCGGAGGACGTGCAGGAGTATTTCGGCCATGGCGACGAATGCCACATGGCCTATCACTTCCCGCTGATGCCGCGCATCTACATGGCGATCGCCCAGGAAGACCGCTTTCCGATCACCGACATCCTCAGGCAGACGCCCGACATCCCGGCGGCGTGCCAGTGGGCGCTGTTCCTGCGCAACCACGACGAGCTGACCCTGGAAATGGTCACCGACGTCGAGCGCGACTATCTGTGGTCGACCTACGCCAACGACCCGCGCGCCCGCATCAATGTCGGCATCCGCCGCCGTCTCGCGCCGCTGATGGACAATGACCGGCGCAAGATCGAGCTGATGAACTCGCTGCTGCTGTCGTTCCCCGGCACGCCGATCATCTATTACGGCGACGAGATCGGCATGGGCGACAACATCTATCTCGGCGACCGTAACGGCGTACGGACCCCGATGCAGTGGTCGCCGGACCGCAATGGCGGCTTCTCGCGCGCCGACCCGGCGCGGCTCTACGCGCCGATGATCATGGACCCGGTCTACGGCTACGAATCGGTCAATGTCGAGGCGCAGTCGCGCAGCCTGTCGTCGCTGCTGTCGGCGACCAAGCGGCTGATCGCGGTGCGCAAGTCGACGCTCGCCTTCGGCCGCGGCACCATGACCTTCATCCGCCCGGAGAACCGCTCGGTGCTCGCCTATGTCAGGCAGTACCAGGACAAGGTAATCCTATGCGTCGCCAATCTGTCGCGCTCGGCGCAGGCGACCGAGCTCGACCTCTCCGCCTTCAAGGACCGCGTACCGCTGGAAATGCTCGGACGCACGCGCTTCCCGGCGATTGGCGAACTGCCCTACATGATCACGCTCGCGCCCTACGGCTTCTACTGGTTCGAGCTGCAGGAACGCGATAAGTCCGAGCCGGTGAAGCCGCGGGCGGTGCCGGAGTTCGAGACCCTGGTGGTGCCGCTGAATTCGACCTGGACGTCGCTGGCGCGGGAGCGCGGCGTGTTCGAGCACGAGGTGCTGCCCGGCCATCTCGCCCGCTCGCGCTGGTATCCCGAACATTCCGTCAAGGCGATCCAGCCGAAACTGGTGTCGGCGATCCCGTTCTGCGACATCGGCGACAACCGGCCCTGGCTGATCTTCTTCGAGACCACGGAGCGCAGCACCACCAGCCGTTACGTGCTGCCGATGCAGATCGAATGGGTGCGCTTCGATCGCGAGCGCTACAATCCGCGCGCCTTCGCCGCGGTGCGCCAGGGCGCGCGCGAAGGTACGCTGCTCGACGTCGCCACCGACCAGATCTTCACCGGCCTGTTCTTGCGCAATCTGCGGGAAAACCTCACGGTCGACGAAGGCGAGCAAGGCCTGAAGCTCGAGTTCCGGCCGACCAGCCGCTTCTCCGACCGGCCGGTGCGGCAGCCCGAGCGGATTCGTGTGTTCGAGAACGATCAGCCGCATTCGACGGCGTTGGTCGACAACGAATATGTCACCAAGATCTACCGCAAACTCGAAGTCGGCATCAATCCGGAGATCGAGATGGGCCGCTTCCTCACCGAGGTGGTCGGCTTTCCGAATACCCCTGCCCTGCTTGGCACGTCCGAATTGGTCGAGGGCGACAAGCGCAGCGCGATCGCGGTGCTGCATACGATGATCGTCAACCAGGGCGATCTCTGGACCGTCGCTGCCGCACATCTCGACCGCCTGGTCGAACGGCAACGCCTCCTCGCGGTGAGCGAGCACCCGGCGGAAAATGGCGATCAGGCGACCTATTTGCGCCACCTCTCGCATAGTGGAAAGCGCCTTGCGGAATTGCATCTGGCACTTGCCAGCAACCGCGATCTGCCGGACTTCGCGCCAGAGCCGACCAGGCCCGAGGACCTGCAACGCTGGGCCGACGAGATCATGGCGCGCGCCGAGCGCGTGT
>CALRXG020000073.1:0-18395 GCA_943372075.1 Bordetella parapertussis
GACGGCATGATGGCGCGCAAGTTCGGCCGCATCGTCAACATCACCTCGGCGGCGGTGAAGGCGCCGATCGAGATTCTCGGCCTGTCCAACGGTGCCCGCGCCGGCCTCACCGGCTTCGTCGCCGGCCTGTCGCGCAAGACCGTGATCAACAATGTCACCATCAACGGCCTGCTGCCGGGCCCGTTCGACACCGACCGCCTGCGCGGCACCGCGAAGCCCGAAGCCGAGAAGCGCGGCATCTCGGCCGACCAGGTCCTGACCGAGCGCGCCAAGCTGAATCCCGCCGGCCGCTTCGGCCGTCCCGACGAGTTCGGCTATGCCTGCGCCTTCCTGTGCGGCGATAAGGCCGGCTTCATCACCGGGCAGAACATCCTGCTCGATGGCGGCGCTTTCCCGGGTACGCTGTGAGGGCGGTCTGGTACGAACGGACCGGCGCGGCGCCCACGGTGCTCACCGTCGGCGAGATGGCGACGCCGGACGCCGCGCCCGGCGAGGTCCGGATTCGCCTCGTGGCCTCCGGCGTCAATCCGGCCGATGTCGGCCGCCGCGGCGGCAACTATCGCGCGATGGAGTTTCCCCGCGTGATCCCGAACAGCGACGGCGCCGGGATCGTCGACCAGATCGGCGAAGGCGTGACGCGCTTTGCCGCCGGTGATCGCGTCTGGCTGTTCAACGGCCAGCGCAACGGCCGCGCCTTCGGCACCGCGGCCGAATACATCACGCTCGCCGATTATCTGGTGACGCCGTTGCCGCAGGACGTGTCGTTCGCGGCCGGAGCCACGCTTGGCATTCCCTGCATGACCGCATGGTGCGCGTTGTTTGCCGACGGCCCGGTCGCGGGCCAGACCGTGCTGGTCACCGGCGGCGCCGGCGCGGTCGGCCACTATGCCGTGCAATTGGCGAAGTGGGGCGGCGCGCGGGTGATCGCGACCGTGAGTTCGCAGGTCAAGGACGTTGAGGCGCGGCTCGGCGGCGCCGACATGGTGGTCAACTACCGGACCGAGGACGTCGTCGCCAAGGTCATGGCGTTCACCGAGAACCGCGGCGTCGACCGTGTGATCGACGTCGATTTCGGCGGCAACCTCGCGACCACGCTGAAGCTCATGGCGCTGAACTCGACGATCGCGGTCTACGCCACCAACGGCAATCGCACGCCGATGCTGCCGGTGCGCGAATTGATGGAGAAATGCATCACGGTGCGCTCGCTGGTGCTGTTCGCGCTGCCGCCGCCGCTGCTCGCCGCCGCGCAGGCCGACATCACGAAATGGCTGGCGTCTGGCACCCGCGTGCACAACATCGCCGGGCAATTCGCGCTCGCCGAGACTGCCGACGCCCATCTCGCGGTCGAGAAGGGCGACAAGATCGGCACCGTGATCGTCGACTGCGCCCGATAACAAGAAAACCGAGGACACGCCGCATGCAATGGACGATCGGCAAGGTCAAGATCACCAAGGTCGTCGAACTCGAGACCGTCGGCAGCACGCGCTTCATCCTGCCGCTGGCCGGCCGGGAGGAGATCCAGAGCCTGCCCTGGCTGATCCCGCATTTCGCCAACGAGGATGGCCGGCTCAAAATGTCGATCCATTCACTGCTGGTCGAGACGCCGGAGCACCGCATCATCGTCGACACCGGGCTCGGCAACGACAAGCAGGGCCGCAACGTGCCGACCTGGAACAACCGCGCTGATCCGTTCTTGGAGAAGCTGACCGCGGCCGGCTTCACCCCTGACAGCATCGACACCGTGCTGTGCACGCATCTGCATGTCGACCATGTCGGCTGGAACACGAAGCTCGCCGGCGGCAAATGGGTGCCGACCTTCGCCAATGCCCGCTACGTGTTCGGCCGGACCGAATTCGAGCACTGGCGCGACCACAGCGACGATGCCGCGCATGCCGCCGTGTTCGCCGACTCGGTGAAGCCGATCGCGGATGCCGGCAAGGCCGAGCTGGTGCCGAGCGATCACCGCCTGACCGAGGAAATCACGCTGATCCCGACGCCGGGCCACAGCCCCGGTCACATGAGCATCCACATCAAATCCGGCGGCGCGGAAGGACTGCTGACCGGCGACGTCGCGCATCATCCTTGCCAGATGTACCACCTCGACTGGTCGTCGACCGCCGACTCCGACCAGAAGCAATCGGCGGCGACGCGGCGCGAATTGTTCTCGCGCTTCGCCGACACGCCGACGCTGGTGATCGGCGGGCATTTCAATGCCGGCCATATCAAGCGCGATGGCGGCGCCTTCAGGTTCATCGCCCTCGACACCTGAGCTAACTCAGGCTGGCGCGCGCGAGGAACAGCGCGTCGGCCTCGCTGGCGGCGATCGCGGCCGGATAGGGCAAGGCCTTGGCACGGCCCGGCAGGCTGCGCTCGAGCTCGGCGCGCTCCTCGTCGTCATCGGCGATGTAGACCGTGACGCGGATCAACCGACCGAGCTCGGCCTTGTGCGCCTTCATCCACAGCACCATCGGCTTGCCGGCGGCGACCTCGGGCTGATCGTTGACATTGACGATCACGGCGAGCGGCCGGTTCGCGGCGAGCAGCTCGGCGTATTCCACGGTCCAGTCGCAACCATCCTGCTCCGTTTGCAGGCAGCCGGTTGCGATGAAGATGCCGGGCTCGGCTTCGCGAAAGAATTTCATGGGCGATACTCCTGGTGCGGATGAGGTGTGATCATGTCTCTCTGGCGAGCGCGGATCCCGCCTGCGTCCGCCGCGCCTGCAACGCAGCCGCCAGCAGCGCGAACAGGCCGGCCAGCGCGGCCGCGGCGGAAAAACCGCGGGCGAGTGCACTCGCCAGCATGGCGTGAAAGCTGTCCGGCGCTATGCCGAGACCGCCCGGCATTTCGTGACGCCGGATCGCGATGGCGGCAAGTTCGGCCGCGTTGCCGACCTTGGCATTCATTAGGGCGTTCGTGAGCGACGCAGTTGCGGTGGTGGCCAGCACCGTGCCGAGCAGAGCGATGGAGATCGTCATGCCGCTCTGCCGCAGGGCGTTCATCGTCGCCGACGCGATACCGCTGCGCTCGCGGGGGGCCACCGCCATGGTCGATGCGCCGGTCGCCGGCACCGAGAGTCCCAAGCCCGCACCGAGCAGCGCGAACAGCGGCGCGATCGCGGCATAGGGCGTCGCTTCGGTGAACGAGCTCATGCCGAGCATGGCAACGCCAAGCAGGACATAACCAACGATCATCAGCCGGCGCAGGCCGAAACGCGCCGCCCAGCGGCCGAACAGCAGCGATCCCGTCGCCGCGACGACGAACACCGGGGCTATTCCACTGCCGGCCTGGGCGGCCGACCAGCCCTGCGCTTGCTGCAGGAACAAGGATAACAAGAACAGGCTGCTGTAACCGGAGAAGCCGAGCGCGAACGAGGCGAAGTTGACCGCCGCGAAGGCAAGATCGCGAAACAGATCGACCGGCACCAACGGGCGCGCGGCGCGCCGCTCGACCATGACGAACAGCAGCAGCGCGGCCCCCGCAACGCCGAATGCCGACAGCGTGGCCGGCGCAGTCCAGCCGCCGCCGGCAGCGATGAAGGCATAGGTCAGCGCGCCGAGAAACACCACGCTCAGGACCTGGCCGGCTGGATCGAGCGCGGCATGGTCGGGATCGGCGCTCTCGTCGATGCCGTACAGGCCGAGACCAAGCGCGACCGCGCCGACGGGCAGATTGATCAGGAATACGCTCCGCCAATCGACGGTGTCGACCAGGATGCCGCCGAGCATCGGGCCGAGAATGAGCGACACGGCGCTGAAGGACGACCAGGCACCGATCGCATGCGCGCGCTTGGCGGGATCGGGGAATGCCTGGGCCAGGATCGACAACGCGCCCGGGATGACCAGCGCGCCGGCAACGCCCTGCAGCGCGCAGCCGGCAATCAGCACCGCAAGCGAGGGCGCGGTCGCGGAGGTGGCCGAGCCCAGCGTGAACAGCACGACACCGAACAGCCAGGCGCGCTTGCGGCCATAGCGGTCGCCAATCGGACCGGCCGAGAGCATGCAGGTGGACAGGCTCAGCGCGTAGGCACCGACCACCCATTGCAGCCCGGCAAGCTCAGCCCCGAGGCCGGCCTGGATGGCAGGCAGCGCCACGGTGACGATGCTGATCGCAACCGTCGCCATGCAGGTGCCGAGATAGACCGCAAGAACGGCCGCGGATTTGCGGGACAGGGACATTGCTATGCCGCCAGCTTGTTGGACATGGCGGCACAAATACTCACCGACTGACGGTCGGTCAATATAACTAAGCTATTTCAAAGTCATTCTAAATATGCGATTCAGAATCGAACATCAGATGCGGATGGATGGCTCGCAGCATGATCGGGAAGCGGCAGACGGCGGCGCCACGCGGCGCATCGCAGCGTTGGAGACGGACTCAGCCTGCCGAGGTCAGGGTGGATGACCTGATGTCGGCGGCCGCCGCCCTGTTCATCGCGAAGGGCATCGAGGCCACCACGATCGACGACATCGTCGCCCGGGCCGGCGTCGCCAAGGGCACCTTCTATCATTACTTCTCCACCAAGGCGGATGTGATCGTCGCGCTGCGCGCGCGCTTCTCGCAGGACTTCCTCGCCCGCGTCGCGGCTTCGATCGCGGAATGTGCCGAAGACGATCACGCCGGACGGCTGTCGGCCTGGCTGCGCGGCGCGGTTGGAACCTATCTTGCCAATGTCGAACTGCATGACGTCGTGTTTCACGACTTTCCGCATCATCAGCGCCAGTCGCAGGAAAAGGACGACGTGATTGCCCAGATCGTCGCGGTGCTGGAGGGTGGCCGGAAGGCCGGGGTCTGGGCCTTCCCGGATGTCCGCAGTGCGGCGTTGATCGTGTTCGACGGGATGCATGCAGTGGCCGACGATGCGATCGTCGCCGGTACGCGAGATCCGGAGCCGCCATGCCGGCTGCTGGAAGACTTGTTCACGCGGATGCTGGCGGCGCCGCAGCCGCAATCATGACGGGCATTTGAACGAACCGTTCAAGGCCGCCACGCCGGAAGGTGATGGCTGCAATGCCGCGACTGTGAAGCGGTTGAATTTCCTGCCGCGCTGTTCCATGAAGCGTGTCGAGGTATACCAGTAATAATCCTCAGGACATCGCAGGGAGTGATCAACATGAAGCTTGTTCGTTATGGCGAAAAAGGTGCAGAAAAGCCCGGTCTGATCGACAAATCCGGCCAGCTCCGCGACCTCTCGGCCCATCTGAAGGACCTGACCGGCGAAGCCTACACGCCGGAGTCGCTGAAGAAGCTTGCTGCCCTCGATCCCGCCTCCCTGCCCGCGGTCGCCGGCAAGCCGCGTTTCGGCGCCCCCGTCACCGGCATCTCGAAGTTCGTCGCGATCGGCCTCAACTATTCCGACCACGCCAAGGAAACCGGCGCGCAGATCCCGACTGAGCCGATCATCTTCATGAAGGCGAATACCTCGCTGTCCGGCCCGAACGATGCGGTCGAGAAGCCGCGCGGCTCGACCAAGCTCGACTGGGAAGTCGAGATTGCCGCGATCATCGGCACCCGTGCCAAGTATGTCTCGGAAGCCGATGCACTGAACCACGTCGCCGGCTATTGCGTCTGCAACGACGTTTCCGAGCGCAACTTCCAGACCGAACGCCTCGGACAGTGGACCAAGGGCAAGTCGCACGACACGTTCGGCCCGGTCGGCCCCTGGCTCGTCACCAAGGACGAGATCGCCGACGTGCAGAGCTTGTCGATGTGGCTCGACGTCAACGGCCAGCGCCGCCAGACCGGCTCGACCAAGACGATGATCTTCTCGATGGCGAAGTGCATCTCCTACGTCTCGCAATTCATGACGCTGCTGCCGGGCGACATCATCACCACCGGCACCCCGCCCGGCGTCGGCCTCGGCATGAAGCCGCCGACCTTCCTCAATGTCGGCGACGTCGTGACGCTCGGCATCGAGGGCCTCGGCGAGCAGCGCCAGGAAATCGTCGCGGCGTGAGGTAAGGCCACCGCCACCACCGTCACTACGAGCGAAGCGAGGCAATCCATGTCACCGCGCCGGGAGAAATGGATTGCTTCGTCGCTTCGCTCCTCGCAGTGACGGCCGATCCGATAGCTGAGGTGCATCCATGAAACTCACCTTCTCTCCCGCCTCCCCGTTCGCCCGCAAGGTGCGCATCGCGGCGATCGAGCTCGGCCTGATCGACAAGATCGAGTTCGTGCCGGCCAGCGTCGCGCCGGGAACGGCCAATGACGAATATTCCAAGATCTCGCCGCTGAAGAAACTGCCGGTGCTGATCCTCGACCATGGCGACGTGATTCTGGATTCCTACGTCATCGTCGAATATCTCAACGAGATCGGCGGCGGCCGGCTGATCCCGGGCTACGGCCCGCGGCGCTGGAAGCTGAAGACCGATCACTCGCTGCTCAACGGCATGCTCGATTCCATGCTGCTGTGCCGCTACGAGAAGATGGTGCGGCCGCAGGGCTCGCTGTGGCAGGCTTGGTATGACGATCACTGGAACCGGGCCTGGGCCGGCATGGCGCGGTTCGAGAACCGGCCCGACGTGCTGGATGGTTCGTCCTTCGACATCGCGCAGATCGGCCTCGTCTGCGTGCTTGGCTACGCCGATTTCCGCTTCGCCGATTGCGGCTGGCGCAAGGCCTATCCCAAGCTCGACGCCTTCTACCAGCGCATGCAGGAACGGCCGTCGGTGAAGATCTCGGCGCCGCCAGCGGCGTAGCGGAAGAGGGCGGGAGATGACGATACGCGGTCGCTTCCCCCGCCTGTCACGTCTCGGCGCGAGCCTCGCACTTGCGTTGACGGCATCGATGACCAATCTGAGGGCCGGCGATATGGCTGCTGAACAGAAACAGCCTTGCGGATCGCCGGCCGCGCTCAACGACGGCTGGGTGATTGCCGCGCCTGACAGTGTAGGCATGGATGACGAGCGGCTGTGCGGAATCGCCGCGCGACTCAGCCTGCGCGGCACCGAGGTACATTCGGTTGTCGTGGCACGCCATGGCAAACTGGTGTTTGAGCAGTATTTTGCGGGCCTCGACCAGCCCTGGGGACAACCGGAGGGCCACACCGAATTCACGGCGACGACCAAGCACGACATGCGATCGGCAACCAAGAGCGTGACGGCGTTGTTGCTCGGCATTGCGATCGATCGCAAGTTGATCGCCAGCGCCGTTGAACCGGTGGTGAAGTTCTTTCCCGAGCATCGTCAGGTGAAATCGTCCGGCTGGGACGCGATCACGCTGCACCATCTGCTGACGATGTCGTCAGGCATCCAATGGGACGAGACGCTGCCCTGGAACGATCCGAATAACGACGAACCGCATCTCGCCTTCGATGCCGATCCGATCGGCTATGTGCTGAGCAAGCCGATCATAGCCCCGCCGGACACGCTGTGGACCTACAATGGCGGCGGCACCGATCTGCTCGGCAATATCATCGAGCGGGCCTCCGGCAAATCGCTCGAGGCGTTCGCGCGCGAGGTGCTGTTCGGGCCGCTCGGCATCACCGATTTCGAATGGAAGACGTACAAGAACGGCAAGATCGCTGCTGCGTCCGGCCTCAGGCTGCGACCGCGCGACGCCGCCAAGATCGGCCAGCTCGTGCTCGACCACGGGCGATGGCAGGAGCAGCAGGTCGTTCCCGCCCTGTGGATGGACCAGTCGATCATGCCGCACTTCCAGGCGGTCGGCTATTTCGGCGGCACGCTGTTCTATGGCCATCAGTGGTGGATGGGGCGGTCACTCGCCGCAGGGAAGGAAGTGAAGTGGGTCGGCGCCTTCGGCTGGGGCGGACAGCGCATCATCGCCGTGCCCGATCTCGATCTTGTGATGATGACGACGGCCGCCCAGTACGGCCAGCCCAAGGAAGGCCTTGCGGCGATGGACATCCTCGCCAACATCATCATTCCCGCCGTGCGCGACGCGCACTGACCTTTTCCTACGCGGTTTCTTCACGCGAACCGGACTCCACTTCGCTCGAAAACGCTAACGCCAGGGAATCACCATGAGCCTGAAATTTGCCGCCGGCGATCTCACCATTCATCGCGTCATCGAGGAGGAAGCCAAGTTCCTGCCCGCGCACGACATGTTCCCGACCCTGACTCCGGAACTGCTGGGCGAAAACCGCGCCTGGATGAAGGCCGCCGGCGCGCTCGACGACAGCGACACGCTGATCCTGGCGTTCCAGTCCTACATCGTGAAGACGCCGCACCACACCATCCTGATCGACAGCTGCATCGGCAACGACAAGCCGCGGCCGGGCCGGCCGAGCTGGAACATGAAGACCGACGACAGCTATCTGCGCGGCCTTGCCTCGGCTGGTTTCTCGGTCGGTGACATCGACTATGTGATGTGCACGCATCTGCATGTCGACCATGTCGGCTGGAATACGCGGCTCGAGAACGGCCGCTGGGTGCCGACCTTCCCGAACGCGCGCTATGTGTTCGACAAGACCGAGTTCGACTACTGGACCGAGACCAACGCCAAGGCGGAAGTCCCGCCATTCGTCGACAGCGTGCTGCCGGTGGTGGAGGCCAAGCGGGCCGATCTCGTCGGCAATGATTTCGCGATCGGCGACCACATGCGCGTCCTGCCGACACCGGGGCACACGCCGGGCCATCTCGCCTTCACCTTTGGCCGCGGCAAGGATGATGCGGTGTTTGCCGGCGACCTGATGCACTCGCCGATCCAGACGCTCTATCCGGAGATCTCGCCGAAATTCGACGTGGACCCCGCGCTGGCGGCGAAGACACGTCGCAGCTTCCTCGAGCGCTATTGCGACACCGACACGCTGTGCTGCCCCGCGCACTTCCCCTCGCCATCGGTCGGCAAGATCAGGCGGAAGGGCAACGGGTTTGTTTGTGAGGCGACGTAGTAAGAGCTTGCTCGCTTCACCGTCCCCTGGAGGTGGGCAATCGCATAAGCGCTCGATCTCCCCACGAAGTCCGTCATGCCCGGCCTTGTGCCGGGCATCCACGTCTTGGTTTCCGCACGACAAAGACGTGGATGGCCGGGACAAGCCCGGCCATGACGAACGTAGAGGCAGCAAAGCAAAGCTGCTCGCGGTTTTCGATTGTGCTCCGCTGGAAGGGAGGGATGCTTCTTCCTCAATCGAACAAACTCGGCGTGTGGTTGACCACCGCGCCCTCGATCTGCAGCATCTTCAGCTTGGTGACCACGCCGCCATTGGCCGAGAAGCCGCCCGGCTTGTTGCCCGCCGCCAGCACCCGGTGGCAGGGCACCACGATCGGACACGGGTTGCGGCCGAGCGCCTGGCCGACGTCGCGGGACAGCTCGACGCCGCCGAGCTGCTTGGCGATGTCGCCATAGGTCACGGTCTTGCCCGGCGGAATCCTCCGCGCGATGTCGTAGACGCCGCGGTTGAAATCCGGCACGCCGTCGAGATCGAGCACGATGTCGGCGAGGTCGTTCGGCTTGCCGGCGAGCAGCTCGATCATGCCGTCGATCGCGCGCTGCACCTCGGCCGGCGGTGCCGCCTCGGTGACGTCGCCGTTGCGCTGGGCAATCCGCTTGCGGGTCTTCTCTTCGCTGCCCATCGGCAGCTGCACGCCGGTGACGCCGTGCTCGCCCCAGACGACGCCGCAGGCGCCGATCATGGTCTCGAAGATTGCAAAATGCTGGCCGGTCATGGCTCACTCCAGATATTCGTTAGGCTCACAAACTGAAGCCTGCTGTTGATCTGAAATCTAGGCTTGGAGAATGTTGCTATCCACCCGAATTCCGTGGGAACTTGGGCTGAATCAACAACATCTCCTGCCCTCCGCGAGCCCCAAATGCACAGCCTCCGCGTCAACGGTTTCGACATGCCCTATCTCGACATCGGCGAGGGCCCGCCGCTGGTCTGCGTGCATGGTTCGCTGTGCGACTTCCGGATCTGGTCGGCCGTGCTCGGCCCGCTGACGCGTCACCATCGCGTGATCGCGGTCAGCCTAAGGCATTTCTTCCCGGCGCATTGGGACGGTGTCGGCGACACCTATTCGATCGCGCAGCATGTCGACGATGTGATCGCCTTCATCGAAGCCTTCGACACCAAACCGGTCGACCTGATGGGGCATTCCCGCGGCGGGCACATCTGCTTCCGGGCCGCGCAGCGGCGGCCGGACCTGCTGCGCAAGCTGATCCTCGCCGAGCCCGGCGGCGAGCTCGACGAAACGCTTGATCCCGACTTCAAGCCCGGCCCCTCGCCGCTGGCAGCACGCTTCGCGGCATGCGCCGCGGAAATCGCCAAGGGCGATATCGACGGCGGCTTGCAGATCTTCATGGACGCGCTGGAAGGCCCCGGCGCCTGGAAGCGAGTTCCGGCGGCCTCCAAGCAGTTGTTGCGCGACAACGCGACCACCCTGCTCGGCCAGGTCCGAGACCAGCGGCCGCCGTTCTCGAAGGCGGACGCCGAGGCGATCAGGACGCCGACGCTGTTCATCGGCGGCGCCAACACCAAGGGCGTGCTGCCGAAAGTGCTGCACGCGCTCGCCGCCAATGTGAGGGGGGCGCGCACCGAGATGATCCCGGGCACCACGCACCCGATGTTCGAACAGGCCCCGCAGCGCTATTGCGAAATCGTGCTGGAGTTCTTGGCCGCATAGGCAGTCCACCCTTTCCGCTTATGGGAGAGGGTGCACCGTCTGCGCGGTGAGAAATCTTGTCACACCTTCCACGAACCGACGGGCTGGCGCACGGCGACGTTCAACCTGTTCCAGACGTTGATCGCCGCGATGCCGAGCACCAGCGATGCCAGCTGCGGCTCGTTGAAATGCCTGGCGGCCTCGTCCCACACCGCATCCGTCACCGGATCCTCGCGGTCGCTGAGCCGGGTCACCGCTTCCGTCAGCGCCAGCGCGGCCCGCTCGGCGTCTGTGAAATAGGGCGCATCGCGCCAGGCACCGACCGCGAACAGCCGCTCATCGGTCTCGCCGGCGCGGCGGGCGAGTTTCGGGTGCATGTCGACGCAGACGCTGCAGCCATTGATCTGGCTGGCGCGCAGATGCACCAGTTGCAGCAGCTTTTCCGGCAGCGCCGGCTTGGTGCTCTCGCTGAGCGCCTGCAACGCCTTCATGGCTTCGGGAACAACCATCACCGGGTGGTTCATGCGGGCTTTCATCATATCGCTCTCCTGGTTTGCCTTTTGACGCCGCCGTGCCGATCTGTTGTCACATCGGCCGGGCTTCGTTCGTCATGGCCATGACGGAGCGGACCAGGGGAATGTGACCGATGACCGAGAAAAATTCTCTCGCCGAACAGTTCGAGGCCAGCCGGCCGCGCCTGCGGGCGGTGGCCTACCGCATGCTGGGTTCGACCGCCGAGGTCGACGACGCCGTGCAGGAGGCCTGGCTGCGGCTTGGCCGCACCGACACGGCGGCGGTCGACAATCTCGGGGGATGGCTGACCACGGTGATCGCACGGATCTGCCTCGATATGCTTCGCTCGCGCAAATCGCGCCGCGAGGAGCCGATCGGTCCGCATGTGCCTGAGCCGATCGCGGACAATCCGTCCGAACGCGAGACCGAGATGGCGGACTCGGTCGGCGCGGCGCTGCTGTTGGTGCTGGAAACGCTGGCGCCGGCCGAGCGGCTGGCATTCGTGCTGCACGACATGTTCGCGGTGCCGTTCGAGGAGATCGCGCCGATCGTCGGACGTACGCCGGCCGCCGCGCGGCAGCTCGCCAGCCGTGCGCGGCGTCGCGTGCAGGGCACACAGCCCGCGCCGGATGCCGATCTCAGCCGGCAGCGCGGCATCGTGGAAGCTTTCCTCGCCGCGTCCCGCAACGGCGATTTCGAAGGATTGCTCGCCGTGCTCGCGCCCGATGTCGTGGTGCGCGCCGATCAGGCGGCGCAGCGGCTCGGCTCGCTGCCGGTGATCCGCGGCGCCACGGCTGTGGCCAAGAGCTTCAAGGGACGCGCGCAGGCGGCGAGGCCGGCGCTGGTCGACGGGGCGATCGGCGTCGCCGTCGTCCTCGGCAGCGCGCTGCGGGTCGTGCTGCGGGTCACGATCTCGGGCGACAGGATCGCGGCGATCGATGCAACCGCGGATGCCGCGGAGATCGAAACCTTCGATGTCGAGATGCTCGACCGCAGCTGACGCTGCTGGAGGCAAACAAGCCGCGGTGCTAGTCTTTCTGCATTCTTCGCAGGGAGGACAATCATGAAACTATCAATCAAATTGCTCGCGTCGGCCGGCCTGCTCGCGCTCGCCTCGTCCTCCGCCCTTGCCGCCGCGGATGAAAAGCTGCGCGCGGCCGCCGAGCAGGCCCAACCCGCCGTGATCGAAAGCCTGCACGACATGGTGCTGATCGAGTCCGGATCCGGCGATGTCGAGGGCCTGAAGAAGATGGCCGACTACACCGAGGCGCGGCTGAAGGCGCTCGGTGCCAAGACCGAGCGCCGCAAGACCACCAAGGGCGCCGGCGCCGACATGGTGATCGGCACCTTCGAAGGCACCGGCAGCAGGAAGCTGATGCTGATCGCGCATATGGACACCGTCTACGAGCATGGCATCCTCGACAGCCAGCCCTACAAGGTCGACGGCAACAGGATCTACGGACCCGGCATTGCCGACGACAAGGGCGGCATCGCCGTCATCCTGCATTCCCTGAAGATCCTGCAAGATACTGGCTGGCGCGACTACGCCAAGCTCACGGTATCGTTCAATCCCGACGAAGAGGTCGGCTCGATCGGCTCCGGCGAGATCATCTCCGAGCTCGCCGATCAGCACGACGTGGTGCTGTCCTGCGAGCCCACGGTTGCGCCTCCAGTCGCCAAGAACGAGAGCTTGCTGCTCGGCGCCAGCGGCACCGCGACCGGCAATATGGACGTGAAGGGCAAGGCTTCGCATGCCGGCGCGGCGCCGCAGCTCGGCCGCAACGCGCTGCTCGAGCTCGCGCATCAATTGCTGCAAACCGAGGACGTCGCGAAATCGATCCCGGGCACGCAGCTGAACTGGACCACCGCGAAGGCCGGCACCGTGCGCAACCAGATCCCCGACCACGCCTCTGCCGGCGCCGACATCCGCCTGACCATTCCGGACGGCGTGCAAAAGCTGCAAGCCGCGCTCGACGAGAAGATCAAGAACAAGCTGATCCCGGACACCGAGGTGACCGTGAAGGTCACCGCGGGCCGCCCGCCTTTCGTGGCTGACGATCGTGGCCGCGCGCTCGCCAAGCAGGGACAGGCGATCTATGCCGAGCTCGGACGCACGCTGGATATCGTGGAGATGACCGGCGGCGCAACCGACGCCGGCTACGCCGCACGCAGCGGCAAGGCGGTCGTGGTCGAAAGCTTCGGCCTCGCCGGCTGGGGCTATCACGCGCGCGACGAGTATATCGACACCAACTCGATCGTGCCGCGGCTCTATCTGATGACGCGGATGTTGATGGAGCTGGGCAAGGCGAAGTAGCGGGGCGCCTTTCGCGCCGGGCACCCGGGCCTCCTCCCCCGACCTGCGGGGAGGCCCGTTGCCAAAATATCGAAAACAACCCCATGCAAAGCAGCCGGTGGCCGGCATTCGACCAGGCTGACTTGATGGCTGATGCGCCGAACCGGCGCGAATGCCGGACACGTTCACTCCGATAAATATCAGACATATCAATTGCTTGACGCTGTTGCGCATTCGAGCCTTGACCACCCGCACAACCGGCAGTAGCCTCATAATCGAATACGGAATTCCGTATTCCAATTTGGATGCCCGGCATGATCCCGTTGGACCCGCTTCCGAACCTCATCGACCAGGTCTATGGGCGGCTGCTCGAGGCGATCATCGACCGCACGCTGCTGCCCGGTCAGCGCATCACCCAGAACGAGCTTGCCGAACGGCTCGGCGTCTCGCGCCAGCCGATCTCGCATGCGCTGCATCTGTTGCATCGTCAGGGCCTCGTCGCCGAAAGCGGCAAGCGCGGCTTCGAGGTGACGCAGCTCGATCCGCAGCGCATCCGCGAACTGTATGAGGTGCGCGGCGCGATCGACGCGCTGGCGGCGCGGCTCGCGGCGCGACGCGTCAAGGAGGATTCGACGGCCCGCAGCCAGCTCGAGGCCGCGCTCGAAGCCGGACGCGCGATCGACGACGACGCGCCGCTGGCGCGCCTGATCGCGATCGACGTCGCCTTTCACAGCGCGATCTACCGGCTCGCCGGCAATTCCGCGATCGAGGAAATGATCGCGCCGCAATGGCCGCATATGCGCCGCTCGATGGCGACCGTGCTCGCCGAGCTCGACTACCGCGGCAGCGCCTGGACCGAACACGAGACCATCGTCGCGCATATTTTCTCCGGCAATGCCGCCGCCGCGGAGGTCGCGGCGCTGGCGCATGCACAGACGGCGGGGCGGATGACGGAAGAGAAGCTGAGGACAATCGACGTGGCGGCGTGAAGAGGCTCGACGCGACGCCCTGGCGACGACCAACCAAAAATCAAAGGAGGAAAGCACCATGAAACTGACGCAAGAGCAGATCGAATTTTTCCATCGCGAAGGCTGGCTGTTCCTGCCCGAGCTGTTCAGCCAGGAGGAGGTCGACTTCCTCGCCCGCGAGGCGGTCTCGATCTACGACGCCAACCGCCCCGAGGTGTGGCGCGAGAAGAGCGGTGCGCCGCGCACCGCGTTCGCCGCGCATCTCTACAACGAAGCGTTTGGTCTCCTCGGCGCGCATCCACGCATGATCGACCCGATCGAGCAGCTGTTCGGCGAGAAGGTCTACATGCACCAGTTCAAGATCAACGCGAAAGCTGCCTTCACCGGCGACGTCTGGCAGTGGCACCAGGACTACGGCACCTGGAAGCGCGACGACGGCATGCCGGAGCCGCGCGCGATGAACATCGCGATCTTCCTCGACGAGGTGATGCCGATCAACGGACCGCTGATGCTGGTGCCGCAGAGCCAGACCGCCGGCGACCTCAAGGCCTCGCACGACCTCGAGACCACCTCCTATCCGCTGTGGACGCTCGATGAGGAGACGGTGACCCGGCTCGTCAAGCAGGGCGGCATCGTCGCGCCGACCGGCAAGCCCGGCGGCATGCTGATGTTCCACGGCAACCTGGTGCATGGCTCGAGCGGCAACATCACGCCCTACCCGCGCAAGATCGTCTACCTGACGCTGAACGCGGTCTCGAACTACATCCGCACCCCGACGCGACCGGACTACATCGCGCATCGCGACTTCACGCCGATCCAGACGGTTGCCGACGACGCGCTGCTGCGATTGGCACGTGCGCCGCGGCAGGCGGCGGAGTAAACGCATATCGTCATTCCGGGGCTCGCGAAGCGAGAGCCCGGAATCCATTTGACCGCATGTTTTGCCGTACGATGGATTCCGGGCTCGACGCTTGCGCGTCGCCCCGGAATGACGAGTTCTGAATTTTTCGCGCGCCCCGCGCGACCACAGCATCGGTAACCAGCACATGAACCTGCATCACCTCCTCAAAACCCGCGCCGCCGCCGGCAAGCCGGTGCGCGTCGTCCTGATCGGCGCCGGAAAATTCGGCTCGATGTTCCTGTCGCAGGTGCCGCACACGCCGGGGCTCGAGGTGCCTGTCATTGTCGATCTCGACCGCGAGCGCGCCCGCGAGGCCTGCCGCACGGTCGGCTGGGACGACGCGCGGATCAGCGCAACCACCTTCACCGACGATGGCGCGCGCGCGATCGCCGGCGGCGCATTCGATGTCGTGGTCGAGGCCACCGGCAATCCCGCGGTCGGCATCCGCCACGCCCGCGCTGCAATCGCCGCCGGCAAGCATGTCGTGATGGTCAATGTCGAGGCCGATGTGCTGGCCGGGCCGCTGCTCGCCGAGGAGGCGCGCAAGGCCGGCGTGGTCTATTCGCTCGCCTATGGCGACCAGCCGGCGCTGACCGCGGAGATGGTCGACTGGGCGCGTGCCACCGGCTTTCGCGTCGTCGCCGCCGGCAAGGGCACCAAATACCTGCCGGCCTATCACGACGTGACGCCGGAGGGCGTGTGGCAGCACTACGGACTCACCGCCGGCGAGGCGCAATCCGCCGGCATGAACCCGCAGATGTTCAACTCCTTCCTCGACGGCACCAAATCGGCGATCGAGATGGCCGCGATCGCCAACGCCTGCACGCTCGATGTGCCGTCGGAGGGCCTGCTGTTTCCGCCCTGCGGCGTCGACGAGCTGCCGCATGTGATGCGGCCGCGCGACAAGGGCGGCGTGCTGGAGAAATCCGGCATTGTGGAAGTGGTGTCGTCGCTGGAGCGCGACGGCCGTCCGGTGTTCCGCGATCTGCGCTGGGGCGTCTATGTGGTGCTGGAGGCGCCGAACGATTATGCCGCCGATTGCTTCAAGCAGTACGGGCTGAAGACCGATTCATCCGGCCGCTATGCGGCGATGTACAAGCCCTATCATCTGATTGGGCTCGAGCTGAACATCTCGGTGCTGTCGGCCGCGCTGCGCAACGAACCGACCGGACAGCCGCGCGGCTTCCGCGGCGACGTCGGGTCGGTGGCCAAGCGTAATCTGCGCGCCGGCGAGATGCTCGACGGCGAGGGCGGCTACACGGTGTGGGGCAAATTGATGCCGGCCACCGCCAGCCTCGCCGCCGGCGCATTGCCGATCGGCCTCGCGCATCGGGTCAAGCTGAAGCACGACGTCGCCCATGGCGCCGTGGTGCGCTGGAGCGACGTCGAAGTGGACGAGAGTAACGACACGATCAAGACGCGCAAGGCGATGGAGCAGGCGTTTTCGCGGTAGCGATCGCTTTCACCTCTGCCCGCATCCGCCTTCGCCCGAAGGCGGGCTTCGGCGGACAAGAGAGCGGGGCGAGGGAGACGAAGGAGCCGCGCCCGAGCGATCACGGCAATAGCCGGCTCGCCTTCGCCAACCTGAACCATTTCCGGAACATCGCTTCGGTATCCATCATCTCGGTGAAACCGGCCTGGTTGATCTTCACGGTCGAGACGATCGAGGGCGGACCGGATTCGGTCTGCCCATGGCGCAGGCTGTAATCGGCATATTGGAACGACAGGCCGACGAATTGCTCCAGGCCCGGCGCGATCAGATCGTGCTTCCTGCGCAGCTCATCCCACACCGGGATCCATTTCGGATATTCTTGTGCCAGCGACAGCGGCACGTGCCGGCCCGGCGTCATCTCGAGCGCATCCGAGACCGCCGGCCAGATGTTCTCCCAGGTGAAGACATCGCCATTGGTCACGTTGAACGCTTCATTGCGCGCGGCCGCGGCATCGCCCGACCAGGCGATCGCGCGCGCCAGCAGATCGACGTCGACCGCCTGCGCGACACGCGGCGCGCCGCCGGGATAATCCAGCGGCCTGCCCTGCGCGCGCAGCACCGCGGCATAGACGCCGAGCGGCGGGATCAGGTCCATCGCCCCGCGCATGGCTTCGCCGATAATCAGCACCGGACGCAGGATGCTCCAGTGCCAACTCTTGCCCTGCTGCAGCTCACGCAGGAAATTCTCCTGCGCCCAATAGAAATTCGGCTGCTCATACATTTCCGAGCGGCCCTCTCGCGCCGGCACCGTGAGCGGCCGGACATGCACGCCATAGGCCTTGGTGCCTTGCAGCAGCGCGACATGCTTGAGATTGGGCGCCGCGGGTTCGAGCACCCCCATCAAGTTGCGCAGCATCCGGTCGTTGGTTTCGATTTGCCCGGCATCGCGCCAGCCATCGACCAGGCTCGGCGCCTCGTAAAGCGCGGCATAGATCAGATGCGTTGCGCCGCCAAGCTCGGCCGCGGCGCGGCGGCAATCGTCGGCATTGGTGAGATCGATCGGCACATGCCGCGCGCCATGGAGATCACGCGGCTTGCGGCGCGACAGCGCCACGCTTTCGCAATCGTCGGATGCGCCGAAGTGGCGCAGGGCGGCGTTGCCCACCAGGCCGGTCGCGCCGGCGATCACGACTTTCTTGTTGGCCATATCCTTGAACTCCCGTCCCTCACCGCCTGCGTAGCAGATCGCAGCACCGCCCGCAGCCCATCGCGCGGGTATCGCATGAGACCTCCAGCGCCGATTCACCGGCCCGGATCGGATGCGCGGGCGCCAACCGCGTTCCGCATAAAAAAACCCCGGAGAGTTTCTCCGGGGCTGATTTGATTGCGATTCGATTCGGACAATAACAGCTCAGTTGTCGTCGCTGCCGCCGAACTCTTCCATCAGCTTGTCATAGCTCTTGGTGACGAGATCGATATTGCCCTTGTTCTCGACCGCGGGCGGCGGCGATTTCAGGGCTTCGTTGAGGTCGGCGAGCGCGTCCTTCTTGTCCTTGGCCGACATCTTCTTGTCGGCCTCGACCTGGGCGATCTGCGCCTTCAGCACGGCCTCCGGACCGACGTATTTCTTGGTCTGCGGATCGAAGCCGCCGAGCACCAGCGAGATGTTGTCGACCACGGTGTTGAACTCGTCATAGCTGGCAAAGCCGTTCTTCTTGGCGATGGCCT
>CALRXG020000074.1:0-18385 GCA_943372075.1 Bordetella parapertussis
CCCTTTTGCTGGGCCCGCGCGGGGACGACGGGGCCGACCGCAAGTGCGACCGCGGTCAACAGCGCGGTCAACTTGAACGTTCGGGCGCGAAGCGCGGGGCGGAACAGCATCGGGCGATCTACCGGCGATGGCCGGCGCCATCGAGGCAAACCCCGACCGTCGTCCCGGGTGGATTCGGGGCACTGCGCAGCCTGTTGTTTTTGCAGTTCTTCTTCACGCGTACCGGGTGTTCGCTTGGGGTATTCACTGGGCCTGAAAGCGTTATAAGGAGCCACCGAATGCGGCCAGTCTGGGGCGGCGGCCGGTACGGGAACCCGAATTCGGCCGCGGCCGTGCAATAGCAGAAATCCATGCGTGAAGCGACACCGAGCGATCGTTTGAACAGCCTGTTGACCGCGTCCGGGCGGAGCGATGTTCCACCATTCATGGTGATGGACGTGATGGCCGCTGCCGCGCGAATCGAGGCCGCGGGCGGCCACGTCATCCACATGGAGGTGGGGCAGCCGGCCGAGGGCGCGCCGAAGCAGGCGATCGCCGCCGCGCAGGCCGCGCTGGCTGGCGGGCGGATCGACTACACCTCCGCCCTCGGCATCCCCACGCTGCGCGCGCGCATCGGCCGGCATTACCGCGACACGTATGGTTGCACGGTCGACCCCGACCGGATCGTCGTCACGACCGGCTCGTCGGGCGGGTTCATCCTGGCGTTCCTTGCGATGTTCGAGCCGGGCGACCGGGTTGCCGTGACTGTGCCTGGCTATCCGCCTTACCGGCATATCCTGACCGCGCTCGGCTGCGAGCCGGTGCTGATCGAAACCTCCAACGATACCCGCCACGCGCTGACCGGGGAGGCGCTGCTGGCGGCCCATCGCAAGGCGCCGCTCAAGGGCGTGCTGGTCGGCAGCCCGGCCAATCCGACCGGCACCATGATGTCGCGCGAGGCGCTGTCGAACCTGCTGGCCGCCGCCGACAGCGCCGGCATCCGCTTCATCTCCGACGAGATCTATCACGGGCTCGACTACGCGTTCCCAGCGGTGACGGCCGCCGAGCTGTCGCCGAACGCGCTCGTGATCAACTCGTTCTCGAAATACTTCTGCATGACCGGCTGGCGCGTCGGCTGGATGGTGGTGCCCGAGGTGCTGGTGCGGCCGATCGAACGGCTGCAGCAGAACCTGTCGATCTCGGTGCCGACCTTGTCGCAGATCGCGGCCGAAGCGGCGTTCGAGGGCTGCGAGGAGATGGAGGCGATCAAGCGCGGTTATCAGGAGAACCGCCGCATCCTGATCGAAGGGCTGCCGAAGGCCGGGCTGACCAAGTTCCTGCCGGCCGACGGCGCGTTCTATCTCTATGCCGACGTCTCCGACTTCACCTCCGACAGCTTCGCCTTCGCCACCGAGATGCTCGAGAAGGCGCATGTCGCGGCGACCCCCGGCGTCGATTTCGATCCGATCCACGGCCGCGCCTTCATCCGTTTTTCCTATGCGCGATCGGCCGCGGAGATGCAGGAAGCAGTTGCACGGATCGCGCATTGGCTTAAATAGCGCGCACTTCAAGAGCCTTCCGTCCTGCCCGACAGATCGGTCTCGCGGCCCGGCGCCCAATTCGGTGGCGCCATGCGCGGCAGATCGTCGCGGGCAGGCAGCAAAGCCCAGACAGTTCCGGTTTGACTCGAACGGCCAAGGTGATCTTGGCTATTTCCGCCATTTCTGAGGGGGAGTGACACATGGCAACGGCAACCGTTGCCACGGCTTCACCGGCGTCTGCCGGTAGCAAGCCGTGGTACAAGATTCTCTACATCCAGGTCCTGATCGCGATCGTGCTTGGTGCGCTGGCTGGCGCGTTCTGGCCGGCGCTTGCCACCAACGAGTGGATCAAGGCGCTCGGCGACGGCTTCATCAAGCTGATCAAGATGGTGATCGCGCCGATCATCTTCTGCACCGTCGTCTCGGGCATCGCCCATATCCAGGATGCCAAGAAGGTCGGCCGCATCGGCGTCAAGGCGCTGGTCTATTTCGAGGTCGTCTCGACCTTCGCGCTGGTGATCGGATTGCTGATCGGCAATCTGGTGAAGCCGGGCGCGGGCTTCGGCAATGCGGCGGCGAATGCCCAGGCGGTCGCCGGCTATGCCAAGCAGGCGGAGGCGCAGAAGAGCGTCGACTTCGTGCTGCACATCATTCCGGACACCGTGGTCGGCGCCTTCGCGCAGGGCGAGATCCTGCAGGTGCTGCTGTTCTCGGTGCTGTTCGGCTTCGCGATCATGGGGCTCGGCGAGCGCGGCCACACCATCCGCTCGTTCATCGACGATGCCGCGCATGCGGTGTTCGGCGTCATCTCGATCGTGATGCGCGCGGCGCCGATCGGCGCGTTCGGCGCGATGGCCTTCACCATCGGCAAGTTCGGCACCGGCGCGATCCTGAATTTGATGGGACTGATCGCGACGTTCTATCTGACCGCCGCGCTGTTCGTGTTCGTGGTGCTCGGCATCATCGCGCGCATCGCCGGGTTCTCGATCTTCAGGTTCCTGGCCTACATCAAGGACGAACTCCTGATCGTGCTCGGCACGTCGTCGTCCGAGAGCGCGCTGCCGTCATTGATGGAGAAGCTCGAACGTCTCGGCTGCTCGAAGTCCGTGGTCGGTCTCGTGGTCCCCACGGGCTACTCGTTCAACCTCGACGGCACCAACATCTACATGACGCTGGCGACGCTGTTCATCGCGCAGGCGCTGGGCTACGACCTCTCGTTCAGCCAGCAGCTCACGATCCTGGTCGTGGCGATGCTGACCTCGAAAGGCGCCTCCGGCATCACCGGCGCAGGCTTCATCACGCTGGCGGCGACGCTTGCGGTGGTCGATCCGCGGCTGGTGCCGGGCATGGCGATCGTGCTCGGCATCGACAAGTTCATGAGCGAGTGCCGTGCGCTGACCAATCTGTGCGGCAATGGCGTCGCCTGCGTGATCGTCGCCTGGTGGGAAGGCGAGCTCGATCGCGACAAGCTCAACGCCAATCTCGCGCGGCAGATCGATCCGACCGACATGGAGACCGCGCTGACGACGGACTGATCCGCGTCAGCAGCTAAAGCAGGATGAGTTTGGGTTGAATCGGCTTGACGCGGTCTTGGTTCACCTCGCCCAAGGGAGAGGTGAGCCTCCGACGCCGTTCCAGTTCAACCTGATCTCGTCAGGCGTCAGAACCGGTCGATCCGATACGGCGAGGTGTCCACCGAAGATGCCTCGCCGTTCATTGTTTCGGCGAGTACCCGCGCCGTCGCAGGGCCGAGCGTGAAGCCCTGATGACCGTGACCGAAATTGACCCACAGCCCGCGATGGCGCGGCACTGGTCCGAGCACCGGCAGCATGTCGGTGGTGCAGGGGCGGGTGCCGAACCAGGGTTCGGGCTCGACGCGGCTGCCGATCTCGATCAGCTGCCGCGCGGCGGCTTCCGCGTAGCCAAGCTGGATCGGCGTCGCCGGCGCGTCCGGACTGGTCAGCTCCGCGCCGGTGGTGATGCGGATGCCCTTGGCCATCGGCGCCATCGCATAGCCATTGGCGGTGTCGACCAGCGGCAGGTCGAGCGAGCGGCCGCCCTGATAATGCATGTGGTAGCCGCGCTTGCGCACCAGCGGGATCCGGTAACCGAACTTGCGCAGCAATTGCGGTGACCACGGCCCCAGCGCGATCACCACGTTCGCGGCATCGATCCGGCCGCTCTTGGTGTCGACCGACCAGCCGGTTGCGGTCTCCGTCAGCGTCTGCGCATCCCCATGCAAGAGCGTGCCGCCGAGACGCTCGAACAATCCGGCATAGGCGGAAACGAGACCGCCAGGGTCCGACGCGGTCCACGGCCCGAGCCAGTGGATGGCGCCGGGCAGGTCGTCGCGCAGCAGCGGCTCCGCCTTGGCGAGTTCGCGGCCGTCGAGCACGCGAAACTGCACGCCGAAGTCGCGGCGGTTCTCTTCCGCGACGGCGATCGCCTGCTCCAGCGCCGCCGGGTCGCGATGCAGCAGCCGATAGCCGGCGCGGCGGATCAGATTGTCGGCGTGCGCATCGCGGATCAGCGTGTCGTGCTCCGCGGTGGCGTGGGCGATCAGGCGGGCCCAGGCGATGGTGGCTTCGCGGTGCCGCTCGGGCGTCGAGTTCCACCAATAACGCAGCAGCGGACCGGCGTGTTGCGGCAGCGCGGCCAGGCGATAGCGCACGTCGTTGGTGCGTCCCATCGCGATCCTGGCGAGGACAGCCGGATCGCGCGGCATCGGGTAGGGCCGCACCGCTTCGCTTTGGATGATGCCCGCGTTGCCGTAACTGGTCTCGCGGCCTGGTTCCTTGCGGTCGACGAGCGTGACCGACCAGCCACGGCGCAGCAAATGCAGCGCGGTGCTGACGCCCACCATGCCGCCGCCCAGAACGATCGCGCTTTGCATCGAAGTCTGTCTCCGTCAGGCTCCGCTTCTGATGAGCGGGTTGCCTGTCCAATGAAAACGCCCGGCGTGAACCGGGCGTTTTGACTTGCAGGGAGTGCTAGTTGCCGCCGCCGAAGCGGCGCGACCACCAGCCCTTGCGGGCCGGAGCCTCGGCGGTTGTGGCCGGCATGGGCTCCGGGGCAACTGCCGCCGGTTCGGGGACAGGGGCGGCTTCCTCGGCCGGACCCTGAGCGAGCGCCGGCGTCGACGTCTCGGGCTGCGGGCTCGGCGCGAAGCTGACCTTCTCGCGCACCGTCGAGCGGCGGCGCTGCGCGCGGTCGCCATCGGCAACTGTGTCCTCGGCCACTGCAGTGGTGGCCTCGGCCACCGGCGCCGCGACCGTCTCGGCGGGCGCCGTCTCGACCGGGTGCCATTCCGTCGGCTGAGCGACCAATTCGGGCTGCACCAGCGAAGGCGCCGGCTCGGCATCACGGCCGTCGAAATCGGCGACCGCGTCGGCGGCTTCCGGCGCCGCCGTCGGGCTCAGCTCGTCGGAAATCGATCCGGCGAGTCCGTCATCCGGTCCCGCGCCGCGCCGACGGCGGCCGCCACGACGTCCGCGGCGCCGCGGACGTCGCTCGCCGCTCGCTGACTCGTCCTGGCCGCCTTGGTCGTCGCGCGCCGCGCCCTGCTGGGCCTCGCCTTCGTCCTCGTCGCCCTCGGCATCGCCGGCGGCAACCGCCTCGGTGCCTTCCGGCGGGACATGCATGAGATCGCCGTCCTCGCGCGGCAGCGGAGCGCCTTCGCGCGCTTCGCTGCTGCTGCCACGGCCGCGGCGCCGACGGCGGCGCTTGCGGCGCTGACCGTCGCCTTCGCCCTCAGCGGCACCGGCGTCCTCGCCGGCAGCCTGCTCGTCGGCGAGCCCTTCGGTCTCGTCGGTCTCGACCTCGTATTCGAACAGCTCTTCCTCGTCGTCGGCTTCCTCGGCCTGGGCCGGCGCAGCAGCAGCCTGCGCAGCCAGCAGCGCCTTGGCGGCCTCGAGCGTATGCACCTGCTCGCCGCGATCGATGATGTAGGACTGCTGGCCGTGCACGGTGGCATCGGCGACGATCGACAGCGAGACCCGGAAGGAATCCTCGAGGTCGCGCAGATGGCCGCGCTTGTGGTTGAGCACGTAGAGCGCGACGTCGGTGCGGGTGCGGACCACCAGATTGTGGGTCGCGCCCTTCATCAGGATTTCCTCGATGCCGCGCAACAGCTGCAGCGCCACCGACGAGACCGAGCGGACGTGGCCGCTGCCGCCGCATTGCGGGCAGGGCTCGGTCGAGCTCTCCAGCACGCTGGCGCGGATGCGCTGGCGCGACATTTCCAAGAGGCCGAAATGCGAGATGCGGCCGACCTGGATCCGCGCGCGATCCTGGCGCAGGCAGTCGGACAGCTTGCGCTCGACCGCCCGGTTGTTGCGCTTCTCGTCCATGTCGATGAAGTCGATGACGATCAGGCCGGCGAGGTCGCGCAGTCGCAATTGTCGTGCGACTTCTTCCGCGGCTTCGAGATTGGTCTTGAGCGCGGTATCCTCGATATGGTGCTCGCGGGTGGCGCGGCCGGAGTTGACGTCGATCGAGACCAGCGCCTCGGTCTGGTTGATCACGATGTAGCCGCCGGAGCGGAGCTGCACGGTCGGCGAGAACATCGCGTCGAGCTGGCTCTCGACGCCCATCCGCGAGAACAGCGGCTGGCCGTCGCGATACTGCTTCACCGCGCGCACATTCGCGGGCATCAGCATCTTCATGAAGTCGCGCGCTTCGCGGTAGCCGGCTTCGCCCGCCACCTGAATCTCGTCGATCTCCTTGTTGTAGAGGTCGCGCAACGAGCGCTTGATCAGCGAGCCTTCCTCGTAGACCAGCGTCGGCGCCTGTGACTTCAGCGTGAGATCGCGCACCGTCTCCCACATCCGGATCAGGTACTCGAAATCGCGCTTGATCTCCGGCTTGCTGCGGGAGGCGCCGGCGGTGCGCAGGATGATCCCCATGCCCTCGGGCACGTCGAGGTCCTGCACCACTTCCTTCAGCCGCGAGCGGTCCTGGGCCGAGGTGATCTTGCGGCTGATGCCGCCGCCGCGCGCGGTGTTGGGCATCAGCACGGCGTAACGGCCGGCGAGCGACAGATAGGTGGTTAGCGCGGCGCCCTTGTTGCCGCGCTCTTCCTTGACGACCTGCACCAGCATCACCTGCCGGCGCTTGATCACTTCCTGGATCTTGTACTGGCGGCGCGGGCGGAACGCGCGCTCCGGAACCTCCTCGAGCACGTCGTCGCCGCCGACGGATTCGACGACTTCCTCTTCCTCGCCTTCTTCGCCGTCATCCTCGTCGTCGTCTTCGCCGGCCTCGTCGCCATGCGCGGCCTCCGAGCCGGCGACATCGGCGAACGCGGCGTATTCGACGTGCTCGTGCTCAGGGGCGTGAACGTCGTCCGCGGACCCGTGCGGCGCGTCGTCGGCATGCGCGGCATTTTCCTCGACCTGTTCCTCATGGGCCCGCTCGGGCTCATGATTGACCTCGATCGTCTCGACGCTCTCCGGCGCGGCAGACGCCACAGACGCTTCGACCGTCGCGACGACGGGGTCGGACGCCGTGTCGGCGCCCGGCGCCGCGGTCACCTCATGGGGGTGGTCGTGATCGTGCGGATGATCATGGTCGTGGTGGTCATGATCGTGATCATCGTGACCGTGGTCGTCGTGACCGTGGTCTTGATGCTCGTGATCATGGTGGTGCTCATGGTCGTCGTGATGCGCATGATCGTGCGCGTCATGCTCGTGGCCTTCGTGAGCGGCTACGCCATGATCGTGATGCTCGGCGTCGGCCTGCGCCTCGACGGCCGGCAGCGCCTGCGCGTCGCCGGCACCCTCGACGACCT
The DNA here is from genome assembly GCA_943372075.1 of Bordetella parapertussis. Lineage (GTDB taxonomy): Bacteria > Pseudomonadota > Alphaproteobacteria > Rhizobiales > Xanthobacteraceae > Bradyrhizobium. Next base: position 7,309 of record CALRXG020000074.1, read on the forward strand.
CGCTCTGGACACGGTCGCCATGGCCGCGGCGGCGGGCATTGCGGTGGCGCGAGCGGCGGCGATGGCCGCGGTTCTCGTGCTCTTCCTCGGCTTCGCGATGGGCGCGCTCGTCGGCTTCGATCAGCGCCTGACGGTCGGCGACCGGGATCTGGTAGTAGTCGGGATGGATTTCGCTGAAGGCCAGGAAGCCGTGCCGGTTGCCGCCATACTCGATGAAGGCGGCCTGCAGCGACGGCTCTACGCGCGTGACCTTGGCGAGGTAGATATTGCCGCGCAGTTGCTTGCGCTGGGCAGTCTCGAAATCAAACTCTTCGACGCGATTGCCGCGGACCACGACGACCCGGGTCTCTTCCGGGTGGGTGGCATCGATCAACATCTTGTTGGGCATTTTGGAACTCTTGACGGCGGCGGGCGCGGCTCATGGCGCGCGCAAACTGCGCCGCCCGGTGACGCGACGGTCCACCTGATTCGGGGGTGAGGGGAAGGCCAAAACGCGTCTCGCGGCGCAGCGCCGGACGGGAACTCACCGGGATGATGCGACGGGCGAGGTTTTCACCTCGCGTCAGCGCGATCATTCGGCGGATCCTGGTCGGCAATGCAGTCTGGCGCATTAAGCGTCGGCCCGTCTAAACATGTTGGCGGCGAGAAATACCGCCGTATCCTTTGCTGAAAGCCCGGCGCAGCGCCGAAGCGCCTGCCGGCCATCGCATATCGAGGCCCCCAAGGAATCCACCAGGGACCAGATAATCAGTTATGCCGTGTCTCAAACCGTCCCTCTGGCGAGGGAGTGTGCCTGGGACCGGACGCCGCTCGGGCTCGAATCCGCCACTCCATGTCAACCGCGCGCGGCGCTGGCTGGGGAGGGACCGGAAAAACACGGCGGGATCTTCGACCTGGAAGGTTCCACCGCTGCACCGGGAGGCTGAACGCGACACAACCGGGAGTACTAGCCGTCAGCACCCCGTACATACGTGGATTGGCTGCCGCGTGCAAGGGAAGCGTCACGCCGCCGCAACACTCGGTTCTTTTCGCCCTGATGTCATTAGGGTGCGATTAACCGTGTGGTTCTAATCCGGTAAGAAGCAGCTGGGAGGCTCCGAATCGGGTGGCGAACCGCGCTATTCACCTCATTTTTCCGGGATGCGGGCTGTTGTGCGCCGCAGCATTGGTGTTCGCCGTCGCCAGTGCCCCGAGCGCCGCGGAGGGCCCGTATGCCCCTGCTGCCAATGCCCCGGCCGCGAGCGTCCCGAATTTCCCGGTCGCGTCCGGCGCCAGGCTGGCCGGCGACGACAAGCAGACCCGATTCATCCTCGACCTGGACCGCAAGATCGAGTTTCGCGCCTTCCCGCTGGCCGACCCGTACCGGGTCGTGGTCGATATCCCGCAGGTCAATTTCCAGCTCGCCGCCGGCACCGGTTCGGCGGGGCGGGGGCTGGTGAAGGCGTTCCGCTACGGGCTGGTGATGCCCGGCGGCTCCAGGATCGTGTTCGACCTCGCGGGCCCGGTGAAGATCGCCAACTCCTACGTGCTCGACGCCGCCAACGGCCAGCCGCCACGGCTGGTGTTGGACTTCGAGGAGATCGACCGCACCGCTTTCGTGCAGTCGCTGGCGCCCGAGAGCCGGCCCGAATTGAAGCCTGCGATGACCGAATCCAACACGGCGGCCATCCCGGCCGTCGCCACGGCTGCGCTTCCGCCGGTCACTGATCCACGGCCGCTGATCGTGATCGATCCTGGTCACGGCGGTATCGACAATGGCACCCAGTCCGGCGAACAGACCGAGAAGAACCTGGTGCTCGGCTTCGGCCTCGCGCTGCGCGACCGGATCGAGCAGTCCGGCAAATACCGCGTGATCATGACCCGGTCTGACGACACCTTCGTGCCGCTGAACGACCGGGTGAAGATCGCGCGCACCCAATCGGCAGCGCTGTTCGTCTCGATCCATGCCGACGCGCTGCCACGCCGTGAGGGCGACGCCCAGGGCGCCACGATCTACACGGTGTCGGACAAGGCCTCCGACGCCGAAGCCGAGCGGCTGGCCGAGACCGAGAACAAGGCCGACGCCATCGGCGGCGTGAACCTGACGGACGAGCCGACCGAGGTTGCCGATATCCTGATCGACCTCGCGCAACGCGAAACCAAGACTTTCTCGAACCGCTTCGCCCGGCTGCTGATGGACGAGATGAAGTCCACGGTTCGAATGCACAAGCATCCGCTCAAATCGGCCGGCTTCCGCGTGCTGAAGGCGCCGGATGTGCCGTCCGTGCTGGTCGAGATCGGCTACGTCTCCAACAAGAGCGACCTCGAGCACCTGGTCTCCGAGAACTGGCGGAGCAAGGCGGTCGGCTCGATGGCCCAGGCGATCGATGCGTTCTTCGCCAAGCGGCTGGCAACTGCCGGACCGGCAAAGTGAAATTGGCCGGCTGAAAAGCCGGAGCCGTTGCGCTGAAGCCCTAGTTTGGCCACAGCGGCGACGGTATAGACAGAGGATCGCAGGTCCGCAGAATCGACCATATTGTCCGGCGGCTCTGGTATTTTCGCGTGCGCAAGGCGGCTTGCTGGGCCTCGGCCTTGCTGTGTGAGCCTTCGTAGTATGAGCTTCCGCTGAGTGAGGCTTTCGCACTTTTGGACGGGCGCTGCCGACGATTGGGCGCCGGACGGTAGGAACGGAACGTCGATAATGCGCCTGCTCGTGCGGTTTGTTGGTTTCTTGTTCGCCGCCGGAACCGTCGTGTTCCTGGTCGGCGTCGCCGCCGTCGCCGGCGCGATCTGGCATTTCTCCAAGGACCTGCCGGACTACTCGCAGCTGCAGGACTACGAGCCGCCGGTGATGACCCGCGTGCACGCCGCCGACGGCGCGCTGCTTGGCGAATACTCCAAGGAACGCCGGCTGTATCTGCCGATCCAGGCGGTGCCGAAGCTCGTGATCAACGCGTTCCTCGCGGCCGAAGACAAGAACTTCTACGAGCACGGCGGCGTCGACTATCAGGGCATGGCGCGCGCCGCGATCCTCTACGCGCAGAACTACGGCTCCAACCGCCGCCCGCAGGGCGCCTCGACCATCACCCAGCAGGTCGCCAAGAACTTTCTGCTGACCAACGAAGTTTCCTTCGCCCGCAAGATCAAGGAAGCCTTGCTGGCGATGCGCATCGAGCGCGCTTATTCCAAGGATCGCATCCTCGAGCTCTATCTGAACGAGATCTATCTCGGGCTCGGTGCCTATGGCATCGCGGCGGCGTCGCTGGTCTACTTCGACAAGTCGGTCAATGAGCTGACGGTGGCCGAGGCGGCGTATCTGGCGGCGCTGCCGAAGGCGCCGGCCGCGCTGCATCCGGTGCGCAATCGGGACCGCGCGATCGAGCGCCGCAACTATGTGATCGACCGCCTGCTGGAGAACGGCTGGATCAAGCAGGCCGACGCCGACAAGGCGCGCAAGGACCCGCTCGTCGTCACCAACCGCTCGAACGGGGCGCATATCTTCGCCGGCGAGTATTTCGCCGAGGAGGTCCGTCGCGACATCTTCGAGCGCTACGGCGAGAAGAAGCTTTACGAAGGCGGCCTGTCGGTGCGCACCACGCTCGATCCCAAGATCCAGGTGATGGCGCGCAAGACCATGGTCGCGGGTCTCGTCAACTACGACGAGGCGCAGGGCTGGCGCGGCGCCGTGCAGAAGCTCGACGCCTCCGGCGACTGGGGTGTGAAGCTCGCCGACGTCAAATCGCTTTCGGACATCTCGCCCTGGCGCATGGCCGTGGTGCTGGAGACCAGTGAGCAGTCGGCGCGGATCGGCTTCCAGCCGGGCCGCGAACTCGGCGGTGCGGTCAGCAAGGAGCGCCAGACCGGCATCATCACGATGGATGGCGTGCGTTGGGCCAGGAGCAAGGGCAAAACACCGACGGCGGTTTCGCAGGTGCTGCAGCCGGGCGACGTGATCTATGCTGACCCGCTGGTGAACAAGGATGGAAACGCGGTCGAGGGCCAGTATCGCCTGCGGCAATTGCCGGAGGTATCCGGCGCGATGATTGCCATGGATCCTTGGACCGGTCGTGTGGTGGCGATGGTTGGCGGATTCTCGTTCGACCAGAGCCAGTTCAACCGTGCAACGCAGGCCTATAGGCAGCCGGGCTCGTCGTTCAAGCCGATCGTGTACTCGTCCGCGCTGGACAATGGCTACACGCCGTCGAGTATCATCGTCGACGGACCGATCGAGATCGACCAAGGGCAGGGCGCCGGTGTTTGGCGTCCGGAGAACTTCTCTACTGGCAAGTATTACGGACCGACGACGCTTCGTAACGCGCTGACGCATTCGCTCAACACCGTGACGGTGCGCCTGGCGCAGGACGTCGGCATGCCCTTGATCGGCGAATATGCCAAGCGCTTCGGCGTCTATGACGAGTTGCCGAACTATCTGTCCTACGCGCTCGGTGCTGGTGAAACGACCGTGATGCGCATGGTTACCGCCTATTCGATGTTCGCGAATGGCGGCCGCCGGGTAAAGCCGACGCTGATCGACCGCATCCAGGATCGCTATGGCCACACCATCTTCAAGCACGACCAGCGCGAATGCCGCGGCTGCGACGCGCCCGGGGGCTGGAAGAACCAGCCGGAGCCGCAGCTCGTCGACCGCCGCGAGCAGGTGCTGGACCCGATGACCGCGTATCAAATCACTTCGATGATGGAAGGCGTGGTCCAACGCGGCACGGCGACGGTCATGCGCGATGTCGGCAAGCCGATCGCGGGCAAGACCGGCACCACGAATGATGCGAAGGACCTCTGGTTCGTCGGTTTCTCGTCCGATCTGGTCGTTGGTTTGTACCTCGGCTACGACAAGCCGCGCAGCCTGGGACGAACCGCGCAGGCCGGTCGTACCGCGGCTCCGATCGCCAGGGATTTCATGAAGCTTGCGCTGGCCGACAAGCCACCGACGCCGTTCAAGGTGCCGGCTGGCATCAAGCTGATCCGGGTGGACGCGAAGACCGGAGTCCGTGCCGGCCCGGGCAATGGAAACACCATCCTCGAAGCCTTCAAGCCGGGTACGGCACCGCCGGAATACTCGCCCCCGGTTGGCGTTGCCGACGCCGATGGCCGCGCGCCGCAGGCTTCGCAGAGCGGGCAGCAGCCGGACGGAGGCTTCTTCATTCGCCCGGGAACCGGCGGATTATACTAACGGCGATCGGATCCAAATGATCGAGATAGGGTGGCCAAGCCAATTGCGCTTTGCCGCGCCGCTCGCTACATCCCTCACGAGCTTTTTTCCCAACACCTGAAAGACCATGCGCGCGGAAATCGAACGCCTTGTTGAAGAGATCAAGCAGTCAGTCGGGCTGCTGAGGAGGCATCTTTGACGTCGATCAATCGACGGCACGCCTCGCTGAGCTGAACAAGCTCGCCGAAGACTCCAATCTCTGGAACGATCCCCAGAAGGCCCAGCGGCTGATGCAGGAGCGCACCTCACTGGAGGATTCGCTCTCCGGCATCGGCAAGGTCGAGCGCGAGCTCGAGGACCAGGTCGGCATGATCGAGCTCGGCGAGGCCGAGAACGATGCGGGCGTGGTCGCGGAGGCCGAGAAGGCGCTCAAGGACCTCAAGAAGGAGGTCGCCCGGCGCGAGCTCGAGGCGCTGCTCTCGGGCGAGGCCGACAAGTTCGATTCCTATCTCGAAGTCCATGCCGGTGCCGGCGGCACCGAGAGCCAGGACTGGGCGCAGATGCTGCTGCGCATGTACACGCGCTGGGCCGAGAAGCACGGCTTCAAGATCGAGTATCTCGAAGAGTCCCAGGGCGAAGAGGCCGGCATCAAATCGGCCACCATCCAGATCTCCGGCCACAATGCCTATGGCTGGCTGAAGACCGAGGCCGGCGTGCATCGGCTGGTACGCATCTCGCCGTTCGATTCCAACGCGCGGCGGCACACCTCGTTCTCGTCGGTGCAGATTTTCCCTGTCATCGACGACTCGATCAAGATCGAGATCAAGGAGAGCGACGTCCGCACCGACACGATGCGGTCGGGCGGCGCCGGCGGTCAGCACGTCAACAAGACCGAGTCGGCGGTGCGGTTGACGCATATTCCGACCGGCATCGCGGTGGTCTGCCAGGCCGGCCGCTCCCAGCACAAGAACCGGGCGCAGGCCTGGGACATGCTGCGCGCGCGGCTCTATGAAATCGAGTTGAAGAAGCGCGAGGAGCAGGCGGCCGCCGATCAGGCCGCCAAGACCGATATCGGCTGGGGCCACCAGATCCGCTCCTACGTGCTGCAGCCCTATCAGATGGTGAAGGATCTGCGCACGGGGGTGCAGACCTCGGACACATCGGGCGTGCTCGATGGCGATCTCGATGAATTCATGGCGGCAACGCTGGCGCAACGTGCCTTCGGCACCGGACCCGGCTCCGTCGAGGATGTGGATTAAGCCATGCCGCGCGTCGCTTTCATCGGATTGGGACGCATGGGCCACGGCATGGCCGGCCGTTATCTCGATGCTGGCTTCACGGTCGCGGTGTGGAACCGGAGCAAGGCCAAGGCCGAGGACCTGATCGCGCGCGGCGCGATCTGGGCGACCTCGCCGGAGGACGCCGCGATCGACGCCGATGCGGTCGTGACCATGGTGGCCGATGATGAGGCCACGCGCGCGGTCTGGCTGACCAAGGACGGCGCTGCCGCCACCATGAAGGCCGGCACGCTCGCGATCGAGTGCTCCACGGTCTCCTACCAGCACACCCTCGAGATGGCTCGCGAGCTGCACAGCCGCGGCCTGGTCTACATCGATTGTCCCGTCACCGGGCTGCCGGAGGCGGCTGCCGCCGGCAAGCTGACGCTGCTGGTCGGCGCCGATCCGGCCGACCTCGAACGGGCGCAACCGTTCCTCGCGCCGATCGGCAGCACGATCCGTCATTTCGGCCCGGTCGGCACCGGCACAGTGTTCAAGCTGATCAACAACCTGATCGGTGCGGTGCAGATCGCAAGCCTCGCCGAGGGCGTTGCGATCGCCGAGCAGGCGGGCCTCGACATGAAGCTGGTGGCCGAAGCGCTGGCGACCGGCGCGGTGGCGAGCCCGCAGGTGATCCGCCACAGCAAGCGGATGATCGACCGCAACTTCTCCGGTGCGTCCTTCACCGCGGCGCTGCGCCACAAGGATGCCGACTATGCCGTGAGGCTCGCCGAGACGCTGTTGCCGGGCGTGCCCGTAAGCCGCGCCGCGCTCACCGCCTACGAGAAGGCGAAGGCCCATGCGCCCGACAGTGACGAAGGCCAGATGATCGAGATCGTGTCGCGGCCGAAATAGGCTGGCCAGCCATTCACGGAAATCGGGTGGCCATTGTGACCGCGCGCGGCTAGAGCGTTTTCGAGCGAAGTGGATACCGGTTCGCGTGATGAAAACGCGTCAATAACCATGAGCCCCGTTCCGATCCATCGGAGCAGGAAAGGCTCCAGGCATCTACGCCAGCGCAGATGAGTGCCTATCATGCCTTCCGCCGATAACAGGATCGACCGCCGCGACTGGGGGCTGCTCGGTTTGCTGTCGGTGCTCTGGGGCGGTTCGTTCTTCTTCAACGGCGTGATCCTGCGCGAATTGCCGCCGCTGACCCTGGTGCTGCTGCGCGTGGTGCTCGGTGCGATCTTGCTGCTGCCGCTGCTGCGGGTCAGGAAGATCGAATTCCCGCGCGGCGTGTCGGGATGGGCGCCGTTCTTCGCGATGGGGCTGTTCAACAATGTGCTGCCGTTCTCGCTGATCGTGTTCGGGCAGACCTACGTTCCGAGCGGGCTGGCCTCGATCCTCAACGCGACGACCCCGTTGTTCGCAGTGGTCATCATGGCAGTGACAGGCGATGAGCGGCTGCAGGCGCGTCGCGTCGCGGGAGTCACCGTCGGGCTGATCGGGGTTGCGATCCTGCATGGCGACGCGCTCGGCTTCGAGAGCCGGCAGGGCATCGGCATTGCGCTGTGCCTTGCGGGCGCCTTCAGCTACGGCATCGCGGCGCTGGTCGGGCGGCGGCTGCCGCAGCGCGTGCCGCCGCTCGGGACGGCGGCGTTCCAGATGATGGCCTCCAGCGTCATGATGGCGCCCGTTGCTGCCGTGGCCGACAAGCCGTGGCTGCTGCCGATGCCGCATGCGACGACATGGCTTGCGGTGCTCGGGCTCGCGGCGCTGTCAACGGCGCTGGCTTACATCGTGTTCTTTCAGATCCTGCAGCGCTCGGGCGCGACCAATGTGATGCTGGTGACGCTCTTGATTCCGGTCACCGCGATGCTGCTCGGGTATCTCGTGCTCGGCGAACCGGTCTCGTGGCGGGAGGTGACCGGCGCGCTTGTGATCGCGAGCGCACTGCTGCTGATCGACGGACGCGTGCTGAGCTGGTTCAGCCGCGCGCCTGCTTCCACGCCGCGTACCAGCGGGTAAAACGACCGCTGTCGCGCTTGCCGCCATGCCAGGCGGCGTAGGCGGTGCCATCGTCGGCGACCAGCACCACGGCATCGAGGCCCTTGGAGCGGCGAAGCGTGTCCATCGCCTGCGCCGGGGTTTGCGCGATCGGGCCGGCGACGTTGAACGAGGTGTTGACCGACATCTCGACGCCGATATGCCGACCGAGCGCCTTCAGATAGGCGTAAGTGAGGGGATCGTCGGCCTCGCGCACGATCTGGATGCGGCCGGTGCCGTCGGCATGCACCACGGCCGGAATCCTCGCGCGTGCCTCCGGCTTCGAATGGGCCGTGAGCACCATATAGTTGTAGGCGTTGTAGTCGTCGTCGGACGCGCCGTCCTCCAGCTCGAAATAGTCGCGCGCCGCTTGCAGCGTCGCCATCGGCGCCAGCGGGCGGATCGCCTCGCGGTACTTGACGCGCTCGTTGAGCCGCTCGCGCACCTCGGGATCGCAGGGATTGGCGAGGATCGAGCGATGGCCGAGCGCGCGCGGGCCGGTTTCGGCCGCACCCTGATAGATCGCGATCACGCCGCCTTGCGCCACCATGGAGGCCATCAGGTCCGCGATCGCATCCCGCCCCTCTGATGTCGCCACGTTGCCGATCACGGACGAGGCGACGTCGTCGGTGTTGAGTGCCGCGGTGATGTCGGCGTTGGAAGGCGGCAGGCCGCAGTAGAATGCGAGCGACAGCGGCGCGCCGCGCGGTGCGCCCGCCAGATGCGAGAACAGCCACGCCGCGCCGATCGGCACGCCGGGATCGCCGGGCACCGGCGGCACCCACATATGCAGCCGCGTCTTGCGCTGCTGCGCCCGTTCGAACCAGGCCTCGTCGAAATGCTCGAGCAGCCGCATATTGCCGAGCGCATTCAGAGCCACGCCGCCGGTCAATACCAGGCGATCGGTACCCGTGATGCGCAGCAGATGATCGATGACGTGGATCATCGCATCCTCGAACACCAGTTGCGTCGCGGCGGCCTTGTCGACGCGGTCCTTGGTGTCGGGGCGGTGATGGATGTCCTCGACGCGCAGCACGGCGTCGGGATTCCACAGCTGGTCCGGCCGCAGCGGCGGGCCGAGGATGTCGATCAGCGGCTGCTTGTAGGGATTGTCGGCGGGATCGGCGTACCAGTTGGCCATCGCGCGATTAAGCAGCACGGTACCGTCGGGCCCGAGCTGCAGCACGTCCTTCAGCCGCGCATAATAGGGATTGGTGGCGCGGTTCATGTCGCCCCAGGCGGCAGCGCCCATGTAACGGCCCTCGCTGGAGAGCCAGGTCCAGCCGCCCTGGCTCGACGAGATCACGGTGTAGAAGGCGCCGAGCGAATCGAACAGGCTCTCGTTGCAATAGAGCTGCTTCATCTCGCCGTTCTCGGCGACATAGAGCGAGATCGAGCCGACGTCGCCGGTGCCATCGAGCACCGCAATCGCAACACGCTCGCGGATGTCGGCAAACGGCGAGGCCGTGAACGAATACCAGGCGTGATTGTCGTGATGCGGCATGCAGATCAGCGGCAGCTGCTCGCCGAGCCCGTACATTTTCGCAAGCTTGCGCGAGATGCGCCGCACCTGGTCCATCTGGCGCAAATTGATCGCCGGCGCGATCGGCGCGCGCAGCAATTTGATACTGGCCGGCGCTTCCTCGAACGAGGTGCGGATCAGCATCGCCATCAGCGCCGGATAGTCCCACGTGGTGACGAAGGCTGCGATGTCGCCGATGTCGTGCCCCATCCGCTGCAACACCTTGCGCATGTCGTCGAGCGCGTATTGCGGGAATTCGTTGGTGTGCTTGTTGCCGGAGAAGCGCTCTTCCTCGTTGTTGACGATCAGGCGCGGGCCGTCCTTCTGGGTGACCTCAACCAGCGCGACGCCGGTGTTGTGCGTGCCGGGGCAGGCGAGGCCAGCGATGTAGATCGTCTCGCCGCGTTGCAATCGCTCGCGGATCGACGCGATCGTGCGCTGCGCGAATTCACCATTGGCCTTGTGCAGGCCAAGCTTGGCCATCGCACGTTCGCTGAGGCGGCGCGTGATCTCATAGCCCGCAGCCGCCAAACGCGGATGCCGCGGACCGGTACGAATGTCCGGTTTACGCAATCAGAACGCCTCGACTCGTGATCCCCAGATCGACCTTCAATCATAAATAGCGCCAGGCAACAATGCCGTTTCGCCCAACGAAAAAACCCGGCGCTTGCCAGCATTTGCGTCTCTTGCGAGACTTGCCGTCAAAACCAACGACAAATATCGGGAGAAAACGATGCCGGCTCGTTCTGGATATATTGGCGCAGTCGTGGCGTTCGCAAGTGCCACATTGATCGCGACCTCGGCGTATGCGCAGAAGAAATACGATCCCGGGGCGACCGATGGCGAAATCAAGATCGACAACATCATGCCGTACAGCGGCCCGGCCTCGTCCTACGGCGTGATCGGCAAGACCGAGGCCGCGTTCTTCAAGATGATCAACGAGCAGGGCGGCATCAACGGCCGCAAGATCAACTTCATCAGCTATGACGACGCCTATTCGCCGCCGAAGGCCATCGAGCAGGCGCGCAAGCTGGTCGAGAGCGACGAGGTGCTCCTGATCTTCCAGCCGCTCGGCACGCCGTCCAACTCGGCAATCATGAAATACATGAATGCCAAGAAGGTGCCGCAATTGTTCGTCGCGTC
>CALRXG020000075.1:0-18123 GCA_943372075.1 Bordetella parapertussis
ATCGGTGAGCTCGAACGTCGTATCCTGAATGCCGAGCGGCTCAAAGATCCGCGTCTTGAACACGTCGCCAAGCCGCCTTCCGGTGATCGCCTCGACGATCTGGCCGCACCAATCCATGTTGGTGCCGTATTCCCAGCGCTCGCCCGGATCGAACAGCAGCGGGGTCATCAACGACGCCTTGGACGCCGTGATGACACTCGGCTGTCCCTTCTCCTGCGCGAGCCGATTGTAGGTGTGGTTGATGAAGTCGTAGCCCAGGCCTGCGCTATGCACCATCAGCATGCGGGTCGTGATGTCGCGCTTCGGTGCACGCAACACCGGCTCGCCCTTGTCGTCGAAGCCCTCGATCACCTGAAGCTTGCCGATGTCGGGCGCGTAGACTTTGGCTGGCGCGTCGAGATCGAGCTTGCCTTCCTCGACGAGCTGCAGGATCGCCGTTCCCGTGATCGCCTTGGTGGTCGAGAAGATCGCGAACACGCTGTCGGCCGTCATGTCGGCCGGCTGGTCGAGCCGGCGTTTGCCCGCGGCGCCTTCATAGATGTTGCGATGCCGGTCGGTGACCATCGCAACGACGCCGGGGACGCGCGGATTCGACGTCACGACCCCATCGAGAATCGCATCTGCTGCTGCACTGAAATTCGTGCTCATTGTCTTCCTCCTGTGCTTTGTTGTTGACCTGCGTAGCCCTACTGCATCGCGAACCCGGGATAGCCGCTCGCCGCGACCTCGTCGCATTTCTGGCGGTAGGTGCCGACGCCGCCGCAATAGGACAGCACTCGGCGCGGCTTACCTTCGACATTCGAACCGAGATACCAGGAGTTGGTCTTGGCGATCAGCGTCGCGTTGGCGGTCTCATCATGATGCGCCACCCACTGATCCTCGATCTCCCTGGACGGCTCGATGACCTTCAGGTTGTTGCCGCGCATGTACTTGATGCAATCGTCGATCCACTCGACCTGCTGCTGCAAGCAGGTGGTCATGTTGCAAAGCGCGGCGGAGGGCGCGAGCGGCACCGCCGTGGTGAACAGGTTCGGGTAGCCGTGAACCTGCAGCCCCATGGTGGTGCGGATATCACGGCCCCAATCCTCCTTCAGCGAACGGCCGCCGCGGCCGCGGATGTCGATCCGCGTCAAGGCGCCGGTGCCGGCATCGAAGCCGGTCGCCAGAATGATGACGTCGAATTCGTGCACCGTGCCATCGGCAGTCTGGATGCCTGCGGGCGTGATGCGGGCAATCGGATTGTCCTTAACGCTGACGATCTCGACATTGGGGCGATGGAACGCTTCGAGGAAATTGGACTCCAGCGGCACCCGGTGGGTGCCGAAGCCGTAGTCTGACGGAATCAGCTGCTCGCACAGTTTGGGATCCTTGATCCGCTCGCGCATCTTTGCGCGCACGAATTCGGTGATCTCGGCGTTGACGGATTCGTCGAAGAACAATTCGGCAAAGGACGATACCCACAGCTTGAGCGATCCGTCATTCCAGCAATCCTCGACCACCTGGCGGCGCTGCGGCGGCGTCAGGTCGGCCCAGGCGTGCTCGAAGTCGAACTCGAAGCCGGTGAACGTCTTCGGCAGCCGTTCGGTGAGGAACTTGAACTTCGACTTGTAGGCCTCGGCGTCCGTCGCACCCCATTTCGGATTCTTCATCGGGATGATGTATTGCGGGGTGCGGATGAACACCTTGAGATGGCCGACCTCGCCGGCGATCGACTGGATGACCTGGATTCCGGTCGCACCGTTGCCGACCACGCCGACGCGCTTGCCGGCAAGATCGGTCGGTCCCTTCGGCCAGCGCGCGGTATGGAACAGCTTGCCCTTGAACGTCTCCTGCCCTGGGAAGGAGACGTGCGGGGCCGAAAGCATGCCGCAGCAGGTCACCAGGAATTGGGTGTCGATCACCTCGCCCTTGTCCGTCGTAACCAGCCAGCGCTGCGTCGCCTCATCGAAATACGCGCTCTTGACCGTGGTCTCGAACTGGATGTCCTTCTTGAGATCAAGGCGGTCGGCCACATAGTTCAGCCAGCGCTCGATTTCCGGCTGCCCAGGAAACCGCTCGCTCCAGCTCCAGCCTTTGTAGAGCTCTTCGGAGAACAGATACTGATAAGTGTGGCCTTCGGAATCGAAGCGCGCGCCGGGATAGCGGTTCCAATACCAAGTGCCGCCGACGCTTGATCCTGCGTCAATAGCCCTGACGTTCAGGCCCTGCTCGCGCAGGCGGAACAATTGATAAAGACCCGCGACGCCGGCACCGATCACGACGGCGTCGAGTTTGGATGTCGCGTGCACGCCATTGCTTCCATTGGACCTGGTAGCGGTCGCAGTCATGGTTTCCTCCTGTGTGGTGTCTCGCACGCCCTTTCCCATCCGCTGCATCGCAGGATGACGGTGCGTTGCGCCAGTTTCGTCCTCGACGGCATGAACGGGGCCGCCGGGACGCAGGAGAGGCTATGGCCCCCGCAGCATCCGCGGCTTGGATGAAACCGACAATCTCTGGAACGTTGCTGCGAGCGCCGCTCGGCCATTGGTCTCCTTGGCAAACCGCGAAAGCGGCCTATCCTGCGGCGCAGCCGTCCGGCCAAGAAGAAGCCGTCAATCGTGCCGCGAATTCCAGGGAGGAGGCTCGCGCGATGGGCCAGTTGATCACGGTCGAGGAACTGCCGCGCTACGCTCCCGGCGAGTTGAAGCTGGATAGCACGCCGGTTGGCCGCAACGATTTCCGGCTACGGATATTCCGCTATGGGCCATCCGACATCTGGGTCCCGCCGTCGGAGAACTACCTCATCGTGATCTATCGCGACGGCACCACGTCGATGAATCGCCGCGTCACCGGTGCATGGAAGCAGGATCAGGTCGGTCGCGGCGTCACGACACTGATGACCCGCGCCGAGCCCTCGAACTGGCGGTGGAAGCACGACATCGAGGTCAGTCATTTCTACATCTCGCCAACGCTGATGACGAAGACCGCGAGCGAAGCGCTCGACCGCGACGCCGAAACGATCGAGCTTCACGACCTGCTCAAGGTCGAAGATCCCACGCTGAGCTGGATCAACGATCAGATGGTTCAGGAAATCGCCGCGGGCGGTCCCGGCGGCCGCTTGTGCTACGACGCGCTGGCGCTGCAAGCCAGCGTGCACATCCTGCGCAAATACGCCGCGATCGAGTTCAAGATGCCCTGCGCACAGGGACGCTTCCGGCCGGCGCATGCGCGGCTGATCGAAGACTATGTCGAGCAGAACATCTTCCGGAACATCACGCTCGAGGAGCTCGCCAACATCTGCAACTGCACGCCGGTGCAGTTCGCGCGCAAATTCCGCGTCCATTACGGCATGCGGCCGCACGCTTATGTGCTGCGGCGCAAGGTCGAGCATGCCTGCCAGCATCTGCGTAGGGATCGCGCGGCGCTGAAGGAGGTCGCGCTGCTCGCCGGCTTCGCCGACCAGAGCCACCTCAATCGCGTATTCCGGCAGCACATGAACGTAACGCCGGCGGAGTACCGCCGGCAGGTCTGCGAGACCAAGCTCGAAGCGTGAGGCCGGTCCCGCGCTGAGCGCGCCGACGACCGTCTACACCGGCGGCGGATTGATCCGCGCAAAACCTTCCTGAATCCGGTAGGGGTAATAGGGATAAGTCGGCATCACTGCACTAGCCTTGTCGAGACGCGCAATCTGCTCCGTCGTCAGCGACCATCCGACCGCACCGAGATTGTCGCGGAGCTGCGCCTCGTCGCGCGCGCCGATGATGACGGACGACACGGTCGGACGCGTGAGCAGCCAGGCAATCGCGATCTGCGGCACGCTGCGGCCGGTCTCGGCAGCCACAACGTCCAACGCGTCGACGATCGCATAGAGTCTTTCGTCATCGACCGCCGGACCGAACTGCGCGGTCTCGTGCAGGCGGCTGTTGTTCGGCAACGGTTGGCCGCGCCGGATCTTGCCGGTGAGCCGGCCCCAGCCGAGCGGGCTCCAGACCAGCGCGCCGACGCCCTGGTCGAGCGCGAGCGGCATCAACTCGGATTCATAGTCGCGGCCGACCAGCGAGTAATAGACCTGGTGCGCCACATGACGCGGCCAGCCGTGCCGCTCGGCGATACCAAGCGATTTCATCAAATGCCAGCCAGAGAAATTCGAGGCGCCGACATAGCGCAGCTTGCCGGCGCGCACCAGCGTATCGAGGGTCGACAGCACCTCGTCGACCGGCGTGAAGGCGTCGAAAGCATGCAGCTGCAGCAGATCGATGTAATCGGTGCCGAGCCGGCGCAACGCGGCGTCGACCGCGGCGAGGAGGCGATAGCGCGAGGTGCCGGCATCGAGCGGGCCGTCACCCATCGGCAGCCCGGTCTTGGTCGAGATCAGGACCTTGTCGCGCCGACCCTTGATCGCGGCACCAAGGATCTCCTCCGACGCGCCGTTCGAATAGACGTCGGCGGTGTCGAACAGATTGACGCCGGCCTCCAGGCAGATGTCGATCAGCCGCCGCGCCTCGCTGGCGTCGCTGCGGCCCCAGGCGGAGAACAACGGTCCGTGGCCGCCGAAGGTGCCAGTGCCGAAGCTGAGCACCGGCACTTTCAGGCCGGAGTTGCCGAGATTGCGGTATTCCATGGTCATGCTCCCAGTGATGCTGTTCATTCTGCCGGGCACTGTGTGGCCAGCACCGTCGGCCGCTCGAGGCGCAGGCTCCACAGTGCGAGCAACAGCCCGATCGCCGTGATCGCAGCCGCCACCAGCGGCAGCGCGCCGAGCCCGAGGCCGTGGTCGATGGTCACACCGCCGGCCCAGGCGCCGAGCGCATTGCCGAGGTTGAAGGCCGCGATGTTCAGACTCGACGCCAACGTGCGCCCCTCGACACCGGCCGCTTCGAGCACGCGAAGCTGCAACGGCGCGACGGTCGCGAACGCCGCGATCCCGAGCACGAACAGCAGCGCCACCACCAGCACCTTGATCGAGACGACGGCTGCGAGCGCCACCGAAACGGCGGCAAGGCCACCGAGCGAGATCAGCAATGCCCGCGCCAGTCCCCTGTCGGCGAGCCGTCCGCCAGCGACATTGCCGATCGCAAGGCCGGCACCGAACACCAGGAGGATCGGCGACACCGCAGCATCGGAAAACCCGGTGAGCCGGGTCAGGATCGGCTGCACATAGGTGAAGACCGCGAACAGGCCGCCGAAGCCGAACACCGTCATGGCAAGCCCGAGCAGCACTTGCGGGCGGCCAAGCACGGCAAGCTCCTCACGCAGCGGCACCGGCTTGTCCTTGGCACCGACATGGCTGGGCACCAGCACCGCCAGCACGATGAACGCGATCACGCCGATCGCAGCCACCGCCCAGAACGCCGCGCGCCAGCCCAGCATCAGGCCGAACCAGGCGCCGAACGGAACGCCGAGCAGGGTCGCGACCGTGAGTCCGATGAACATCGTGGCGATCGCCGACGCCTTCTTGTCTTCCGCGACGAGGCTTGTCGCGACCACCGAACCGACGCCGAAGAAGGTGCCGTGCGCCAGCGAGGTCAGAATGCGCGCCGCCATCAGGAGCTCGTAGTTCGGCGCCAGCGCGCAGGCCGCGTTGCCGAGCGTGAAGATCGCCATCAGCGCCAGCAGCACCGCCTTGCGCGGCATTCTGCGCGTCCCAAGCGTGAGGATCGGTGCGCCGACGAACACGCCGAGCGCATAGCCCGAGATCAACAGGCCCGCCGCGGAGACCGACACATGCATGTCGGCGGCGACCTGCAGCAACAGCCCCATGATGAGGAATTCGGTGGTGCCGATGCCAAAGGCACCGGCGGTCAAGGCTAGGACTGCGAGAGGCATATGTCGCTCCGGAGCGTGAGGATTCCGCAATGCGAGATAGCGGTCCGGGCGAGGAAGGATTAGAATGGCCGCAATCCAATCATTTGTGACTTGAATTCAACATGGCTCGTTCTGACACCAACCGCTCCGGCGAAATGGACGTGTTCGTCCGCGTCGTCGACCTCGGCGGCTTCACCGCCGCGGCGAACAGCCTGCGCCAGACGCCATCGGGCGTCAGCAAGCTGGTGTCACGGCTGGAAACGCGGCTCGGCACGCGGCTGGTCAACCGCACCACGCGCAAGCTGCAACTCACCGAGGAAGGCCAGGCGTTCTATCAGCGCGCGCAACGCATCCTCGCCGATATCGACGAGGCCGAGCGCGAGGCCGCCTCCTGCGTGCCGCGCGGCCATCTCACCGTGAACAGCAACATCCCGTTCGGCATGCTGCATGTGATGCCGCTGCTGCCGCGCTTCATGCGCGAGCATCCCGACATCACGGTCGACATCGTGCTGACCGACACGCTGGTCGACCTGATGCAGGCGCGCGCGGATGTCGCGATCCGCGCCGGCCCGCTCGGCGCCTCGCGGCTGATCGCGCGCAAGCTCGGCACCAGCCGCATGGCGGTGGTCGCCGCGCCGTCCTATCTCGCCCACCATGGCATTCCGAAGACGCCGGCCGACCTCGCCGCGCATCGCGGCATCGGCTGGACCTTTCCGCGCAGCATCCGCGGCTGGCCGTTCCGCCGCGCCGAAAAGATCGAGGAAACGCTGCCGCCGCCGGTCGCCCGCGCCAGCGACGGCGAGACCGCGCGGCAGCTCACGCTCGGCGGCATCGGCGTGGCGCGGCTGGCGCTGTTCCACATCGGTCCCGATATCGAGGCCGGACGCCTGGTGCCGGTGCTGCAAAATCTCAATCCCGGCGACCGCGAGGACATTCACGCCGTCTATGTCGGCCACGCCGGCCCGCTGCCGGCGCGGGTGCGCGCCTTCATCGATTTCCTCGCACAGCACATCCGCATCGGCGATCCGACGCTGCGGCGTAGCGCTGATGGGAAATGGAAAGTCGTCGGCGACAAATGAGCATGCGATGACGAATGAAACCCCTGTCTTGCGGACCGTTACCGAGTCGATCCGCATCGCCGCGGAGCCAAGGCATGTCTGGGATGCGATCATGGCTCCCGATGCGGGCGAGACTTGGCGCAACGCGCATTTCAGGACCGACTGGCAGATCGGCGCGCCGATCGAGATCGAGGCAGAGATCGGCGCCAAGCGTTATCACGACAAGGGCCGCGTTCTCCGCGTCGAACCGCCCACGCTCCTCGAATACTCCTATTGGTCGCAGGTCTCCGGCCTGCCGGACGTTCCGCAATCCTATGCGACGATCACGATGACGCTCGCGGCTGATGGCGACGGAACGGTGCTGACAGTCACCCAGCAGGTGCCGCCGTCGCCGATCCGCCGCGGAAACGGATGGGAAATTGGCTCCGACTCCGGCGCCAAGCACGTCGCGTTCTACTGGCGCATGGCGCTGCCGCGCCTGAAGCGGGCCCTCGAACAAAGACTCTGCGCGCGATGACCTGTCTTGAAAACGTTACGTCCTCTTCAGCAGATAGAGGTTCGTGACGTAGGGAAACACCACCTCGTCCGCGTCGCCGAGACCGGCCTGACGCAGGATGTCGTCGGTCTTCTGGCGAAGCACCGCCTTCTCGCTGTCGGGAAGATTGGCGACATAGCTCGTCGAGGCGACCCGCTCGAAGACATCCCGGCGCGCCATCCGGTGCGGATGGTCCTGCACGATCTCCTTCTCGAGCACGAAGCGCGGATCGCTCAGGACCCAGCGCCAGCGCCCCGTCCGTTGCCGCGGCGTGTCTCCCGCATAGCCTTCGATCATGACCGACAACGCGTCGACCCATGGTGTACGATCATCCCTGTTGTTCCAGACCAGCGCCAACGTGCCGCCGGAATGCAGCAGCCGCGCGATCTCGGCGACCGACGCCTCGTTGTCGAACCAGTGGAACGCCTGGGCGCAGGTGACGAGATCGACGCTGCCGGTCTCGAGCGCGATTGCATCGGCGCGGCTGATGACGACCTCGATCCCGGCCTCGGTCGCGAGCTTCGCCGACATCTCGGCGACGGGCTCGACGGCGATCAGGCGGGCCGTCTCTGACAGATGCCGCAGCAACAGGCGGGTGAACTTGCCAGTTCCGGCACCGAGATCGACGACGCAATGCGCCGTTGCGAGCGGCAGCGCGGCGACGATCTCCGCCGGATAGCTGGGCCGTCCCGCCTCGTAGGCGCCGACCGCGCCGCGATAGTTCAGCGCCGTGGGATTCAGTGTCATTGGCTTCTCCTGCACACCCTGCTGTCCACCGCAAGCTATAGAGCAGCACCTGCGGACACTGGAAGGGCACGCCGATTCAAAATTCGCTGAGCACGCGCATTTTGCAGGCATTTTGTTCCCGCACATTCTGGCATTGCAGCCGTACACGCAGATGTTGCATCTGCATCGCAGGTTCCGGGTTGCGAGTTGCCGGCGATTGGACCAAGCTTGCCGAAAGCGGACGCGGTCTGTGGCGCTTGCGCGGGACAAGCCCAGTGCCTCTTCCCACCGGAGCAGCCATGCAGCGATCCAGGGCCGTTTTCGTCACGGCGATCCTCTACGGCTTGATCGGCCTCGTGCTCGCAGCCGGCGGCATCTGGCTCGCCACGCTGGGCGGGTCGATCTTCTATCTCATCCTCGGCATCGGCATTCTCGCTACCGCAGCGTTGTTGCTGGCGCAGCGTCGTCAGGCGCTTTGGCTGTTCGCGATCGTGCTGATCGGCACCTTGGCATGGGCGGTCTATGAGGTGAAATTCGACTGGTGGCCGCTCGCTGCGCGCGGCGACATCGTCTTTCCGATGGCACTCTGGCTGCTGACGCCGATGATCGTTCGCGGCCTTTCACGAAACCAGTCCGTGTCCTACGCCAGCGCGACGGCGCCGCTCTGGGCCGGCGTGGTGGCGGCCGCGGCGGTCCTCGTCGTCGGGCTGTTGTCGAGCTATCACGACATCGATGGCACCATCGCGGAGGCCGGCGCCCCGGTGCAACAAAGCGAAGCCGATCCGCAGCCGGATGGCGACTGGCGCGCCTATGGGCGCACGCAGTTCGGGCAGCGCTATTCGCCGCTGAAGCAGATCACGCCCGACAATGTCGGCAAGCTCAAGGTCGCCTGGACCTTCCGCACCGGCGACGTGGAAACGCCTGACGATTCCGGCGAGACGACCTTCGAGGTCACTCCCATCAAGGTGCGCGACACCCTCTATCTATGCTCGCAGCACCAGGTGCTGTTCGCGCTCGACGCCAGGACCGGCACGGAACGCTGGCGCTACGACCCCAAGCTTGTGTTCAACAAGACGTTCCAGCACATGACCTGCCGCGGGGTCTCCTATCACGAGACCGCACAGGGCGCCGTCGACGCCAGCGGCAATCCGGCGCCGGCCGAATGCCCGCGGCGGATCTTCCTGCCGGTCAATGACGGCCGCATGATCGCGCTCGATGCCGACAGCGGCAAGCTGTGCGACGGCTTTGCCGATCACGGCATCCTCGACCTGCAACAGGGAATGGCGATCAAGACCGCGGGCTTCTTCGAGCCGACGTCGCCTCCTGTGGTCAGCGACAAGATCCTGGTCGTGGCCGCCGCCGTGATCGACAATTACGCGGCCGAGGTACCGTCGGGCGTGATCCGCGGCTTCGATGTCTACACCGGCAAGCTGGTCTGGGCCTGGGATTCCGGCGCGGCGGACGAGAATGCGCTGCCATCCCCCAACCGGCATTACGTCACCGGCTCGCCGAATTCCTGGATCACGGCCTCGTTCGATCCGAAATTGAATCTGGTCTACATCCCGACCGGCAACAACGGACCCGACATCTGGGGCGGTAATCGCGATGCGCTGGTCGAGCGCTATTCGAGCTCGATCGTCGCGCTCGATGTCAACACCGGCAAGCGCGCCTGGTCGTACCAGACCGTGCATCACGACCTCTGGGACATGGACGTTCCCTCGCAACCGAGCCTGGTCGACGTCACCACGGCGAAGGGCGTCGTCCCCGCGATCATCCAGCCGACCAAGGTCGGCAACATCTTCGTGCTCGACCGCCGGACCGGCGAATTGATCGTGCCGGCGCCGGAGCGGCCAGTACCGCAGGGCGCGGCGCCCGGCGACCGCAGCGCGCCGACGCAACCGTTCTCCGAACTGACCTTCCGCCCGGAGGCGAAGCTGACCGGCGCTGACATGTGGGGCGGCACGATCTTCGACCAGCTGATGTGCCGGATCATGTTCCATCGCCTGCGCTACGAGGGCACGTTCACGCCGCCCTCGTTGCAGGGCACGCTGGTCTTCCCTGGCAATCTCGGCATGTTCGAATGGGGCGGCATCGCGATCGATCCCGTCAGGCAGATCGCGATCGCCAACCCGATGTCGTTGCCGTTCGCCTCACGGCTGATTCCACGCGGGCCAAATAATCCGCCGGCGCCGACGGCCGACAAGCCGGTCGGCAGCGAGGTTGGCACGCAGCCGATGTACGGCACGCCGTTTGGAGTCGATATCTCGAGCTTCCTGTCGCCACTGTCCGTGCCGTGCTACCGGCCGCCATGGGGCTCGATGGCGGCGATCGATCTCCGGACGATGAAGATCGTCTGGCAACATCCGAACGGTACGATCAGGGACACCACGCCGCTGCCGCTCCCCTTCAAGATGGGCGTGCCGATGCTGGGTGGTCCGATCACCACCGCCGGCGGCGTCGCGTTCTACACCGGGACCTATGAGTATACGATCCGGGCCTACGACGTGCGCGACGGCAAGGTGCTCTGGGAAGATCGCCTGCCGGCCGGCGCGCAATCGACACCGATGAGCTACGAGGCCGGCGGCAAGCAGTATGTCGTCACCGCGGCCGGCGGCCACGGCTCGTTCGGCACCAAGCGCGGCGACTACGTCATCGCCTACGCATTGAAGGAATAGGCCGCAGCACGACGTCGTCATCATCGCGTCATGCGGCGGTTCCGCCGCGGACCACCGCGCTGTTGCCGGCTGTCCCTTGATCGTGAATTTGGCGGCGACGGGGCGGGTTGGCAAACG
The DNA here is from genome assembly GCA_943372075.1 of Bordetella parapertussis. GTDB lineage: Bacteria > Pseudomonadota > Alphaproteobacteria > Rhizobiales > Xanthobacteraceae > Bradyrhizobium. The sequence goes on from CALRXG020000075.1 coordinate 10,896, forward strand.
CGGCCAAAGCCGCTAAAGGTCCGCCCCCTTTCACAGACAATCCGAGCATGACATGTCGAGCGCCCCGCCCGCCGTCTCGATTGGCGTCGATTTCGGCACCAGCAACACCGTGGTCGCGCTGTCCGATGCCGATGGCCGTGTCGAGGCCATCCGCTTCGACCATGGCGGCCGCACGCATAGCGTCTATGTGTCCGCGCTGTGCTTCTGGGAGGACCGGCCCGGCGCCGGCCTGCATCCGCGCGCCGAGGGCGGCCCGTGGGCGATCGAGCAGTTCCTCGAGGGACGCACGATCCATCGCTTCATCCAGTCGTTCAAGACGTTCGCGGCCAGCTCAGCCTTCACCACCACGCAGATCTTCCGGCAGCGCTACAAGTTCGAGGATCTGCTCGCCGCGTTCCTGCGCACGCTGACGCGCCATGCCGGCGAGGGCTTCGATCTCGGCGCCCCGACCATCATGGTCGGCCGCCCGGTGAAATTTGCCGGCGGCAATCCCAATGACGAGCTCGCGATGCAGCGCTACAAGGCCGCGTTCGAGCGGCTCGGTGCCGGCCATGCGCGCTATGTCTACGAGCCGGTCGGCGCGGCGTTCTCCTTTGCGCGCAGCCTCGACCACGACGCCACGGTGCTGGTGGCCGATTTCGGCGGCGGCACCAGCGACTTCTCGGTGATGCGATTCTCACGCCAGGGCGGCGTGCTGCGCGCGGAGCCGCTGGGCCATGCCGGCATCGGCATCGCCGGCGACACCTTCGACTACCGCATCGTCGACCACATCGTCTCGCCGCGGCTCGGCAAGGGCACCAACTACCGCTCGTTCGACAAGGTGCTGCCGATCCCCAACCACTATTATTCGAGCCTCGCGCGCTGGCACCAGCTCGCGATGATGCGGGGCAATGGCGATCTGCGCGAATTGCAGCAGCTCGCGCGCACCGCGCTCGATCCGGCACCGCTGCACGATTTCATCACCATCGTCGACTACGATCTCGGCTTCGCACTCTACCGCGCCGTCTCCGATACCAAGGTCGCGCTGTCGAGCCGCGACCGCGTCGAGTTCCGCTTTGCCCGCCAAGGCATCGATATCGGCGCCACCGTGACGCGCGAGGATTTCGAGTCCTGGATCGCCGACGACATCGAGCGGCTGGGCGCGACAGTGGACGAGGCGCTGGCGAAATCCGGCATCACCGCACGCGACGTCGAGAAGGTGTTTTTGACCGGCGGCACCTCGTTCGTGCCGGCGGTGCAGCGGCTGTTCGCGGAACGCTTCGGCGAGGCGCGATTGACCTCGGCTGACCAGTTCGAATCGATCGCCTATGGTCTCGCCCTGATCGGCCACACCGCCGATCCCGACCGCTGGACCTTCGCCGAAGCCGCCTGACGTTCGGCTTCGCGCCTTGATGCCGGCGCAATACGCGACTACATCTCGTTAATCATCAATCCGAGAGGATGCCGACGACCATGGATTTCACCCTGACCGCAACGCCCATCAGCCTTGCCCACGGGGATATCCATGCCAGCATCGATCACGCTCTCGAATCTCACTCTGTCCGCGCCTGACGGCCGGATCCTCCTTTCCAGCATCGATCTCAGTTTCGGCCCGGAACGGACCGGCCTTGTCGGCCGCAACGGCATCGGCAAGACGACGCTGCTCGGCCTGATCGCGGGCCGGCAGACGCCGCAATCCGGCACGGTCTCGGTGCAGGGGCGCGTCGGGATGCTGCATCAGACGGTGCAGGTGACACCCGACGAATCCGTCATCGACCTGTTCGGCGCCCGCCGCGCATTGGCCGCGTTGCGCCGTGCCGAACAGGGCGTTGCGACGGCCGAGGAGCTTACCGATATCGACTGGACGCTCGACAGTCGCATCGCGGCCGCGCTCGCGCGTGTCGGATTGGACGATGTGCTCGACACCCCGCTGGCGATGCTATCAGGCGGACAGGCGACGCGGGCGCGCCTCGCTGCGTTGACCTTCGCGCAGCCTGACTTCCTGTTGCTGGATGAACCCACCAACAATCTCGACCGTGCAGGACGCCAGGCCGTGATCGACCTGCTCGCCGGCTGGCGGCACGGCGCCATCGTGGTCAGCCATGATCGCGAACTGCTGACGACCATGGATGCGATCGTCGAGCTGAGCTCGCTGGAAGCCCGGCGCTATGGCGGCAATTGGAGCCAGTACCGCGCGCGCAAGGCGATCGAGCTCTCGGCGGCACGACACGATCTTGACGATGCCGAGAAGCGTGTCGCCGAGATCGACCGCAAGACGCGGGAAGCGACCGAGAAGAAGGCGCGCAAGGACGGTGCCGGCGCGAGGAAGCGCGCCAAGGGCGACATGCCACGGATTGCCGCCGGGCTGCGCAAGGACCGCAGCGAGGACAGCGGCGGCGAGACCGCCCGGCTCGCCGAGCGGCGACGCACGCAAGCCGGCGAACTCGCCGCAGCCGCGCGCCAGCGCATCGAGGTGCTGCAACCGTTCACGGTGCAACTGCCGTCGACGCGTCTGGCTGCCGGCAAGATGGTGCTGCGCATCGAGGCAGCCGATGCCACCTACGGCGCGGACGCACCGATCCTGCGCGGCCTCACCTTCGCCATGGCAGGACCGGAGCGCGTCGCCATCACAGGTCCCAACGGCGCCGGCAAGACGACGTTGCTCAAGCTCATCAGCGGCGACCTCACCGCAACGCGCGGCACCGTCGAGGTGATGACCCGCTTTGCGATGTTCGATCAGGCGGTCAGCCTGCTCGATGCCAAGGCCTCGATCCTGGACAACTTCCGGCGCATCAATCCGGACGCCGACGAGAACGCCTGCCGGGCCGCGCTGGCGCGCTTCATGTTTCGCGCCGATGCGGCCTTGCAGATCGTCGCGAGCCTGAGCGGCGGCCAGCTGCTTCGCGCCGGCCTTGCCTGCGTCCTGGGCGGACCAACGCCGCCACCGCTGCTGATCCTCGACGAGCCGACCAACCATCTGGACATTGATTCCATGGAAGCGGTCGAGGCCGGACTGCGTGCCTATGACGGCGCCCTGCTGGTCGTGAGCCACGATGAGGCCTTCCTGGAGGCAATCGGGGTCACCCGCAGGTTCGAGCTCGGCCGCCGGCTCCCGCCGAAATAGCCAAAACAACCCCATGCAAAGCAGCCAGCGGCCACCGTTCCGGCCCGAGTGACCGTCAAATGGAGCTCCCCGGGCAAAAATTCGGGCGTCATGTCACGTTTCGGCGCCCTGCCTTGTCCTAGCTTCTGCAATGGCAGCAGAAGGACAGCATGCACAAAATTGGAACCAGCGGCGGTCGCACCCTTGTCGCGATCGTCTATCATAGCGCTTACGGCCACACCCGGCGCCAGGCGGAGGCCGTCAGGTCCGGCGTCAGGGATGTCGATGGCGCGGAGGCGCTGCTGGTGCCTGTCGAGAGCGTGGAACAGAGTTGGGATCGCTTGCTGGACGCGGACGCATTGATCTTCGGCACGCCCACCTACATGGGCGCCGCCTCCGCGGCGTTCAAAGCGTTTCAGGAAGCAACCTCGAGCGCCGTGATGTCCAAGGGCTACCGGTGGAAAGACAAGCTTGCGGCCGGCTTCACCAATTCGGGGGCCCATGCCGGCGACAAGCTGTCGACATTGATCCAGCTTGCCCTGTTCGCCGCGCAGCACGGCATGCATTGGGTCAATCTCGATCTGCCGCCGGGCAACAACTCCGCAGCGGGATCGGACGCCGATCCGAACCGGCTGGGATTCTGGCTCGGCGCCGGCGCGCAGTCGAACACCGACGAGGGTGCGGACACTGCGCCGCCTGAATCGGACCTCGCGACCGCGCGCCACCTCGGGCGGCGCGTGGCGACGACAGCAATTCAGTTCGCGCGTGGTCGTGACGCGGCCGCGGCCGTTCGGGCGGCGTCATGAAAGATGCGGCTGAAACCGCGGCGGCCGAGATCTTCGCCGAGCTGCGGCCACGCCTGATCCGGCTGGCCTACCGGATGCTGGGCTCGGTGGCCGACGCGGAGGACATCGTGCACGATGCCGGGCTGCGCTGGCTCGCGTCCGATCGCGAGCAGACGCGCGATCCCGGAGCCCTGCTCTACACCATCGTCACCCGATTATCCCTGAACGAGCTGAAATCCGCACGGCGCCGGCGCGCGGCCTATGTCGGACCATGGCTGCCCGAGCCGTTCTTCGATCCCGAGCAAGAGGAGACCGCCGACGATCTGATCCTGCCGCTGATGATCGCGTTGGAGCGGCTGTCGCCGTTGGAACGGGCAGCCTTCCTGCTGCACGACGTGTTCGGAATGGAGTTCGACGCCGTCTCCGAAACGATCGGCCGCGAGGCCGCGACCTGCCGCAAGCTTGCCAGCCGCGCACGCGCGCATATCCACGATGCCAGGCCGCGGTTCGTGGTCGGCAATGAAGACGGCCTGCGGCTCGCCAATGCCTTCTTCACGGCGACGCGGACCGGCGACCTCGCCGCGCTGCGCGCGATGCTCGCCGAAGATGTCGTGGTCTATGCCGATGGCGGCGGCCGGGTGCCGGCACCGACCCAACCTCTGGTCGGGCTCGACGCGGCGATGGAGCGCTTCGCGGGGCTCGCCCGCCTGTTCGCCGTGCATCCGTCGCGCCTGATCCGCTACGCAACCATCAACGGATTGCCCGGCTTCGTCACGATGGAAGACGACCTCGTTCAGACGACAGCATTGCAGTTCGAGAACGAACAGATCGTCGCGGTTTATGTGACGCGCAATCCCGACAAGCTGCACAACGTGCCGGGACGGCCGAACTGATCGCTCAGCGCACCCGATAGCGATAGACGAGATCGTCGGGGCCGTCGCGCGGCGCCGACGGGTCGAGCACACCGCCCAACCGCTTCGCCACCGCGGCGGACATCGCGTTGTCCGGCGCCATGTAGCTGACCAGCGTCGGCAGCTTCAGCGTCGCAAAGGCCCAGTCGCGCAGGGCGACCGCGGCCTCCGTGGCATAGCCGTGCCCCTCGTGTCCGTCATAGAGCAACCAGCCGAGCTCCTTCTCCGGAAACAGCGGCCCGTGGTTGATGCCGACCTGTCCGATGCATTGCTTCGAAGCCGTGAGTTCGATCATCAGCGCGCCATGGCCGAACAACCGCCAGCACGCCAGATCGTGGCAGAACATTCCCCATGCCGCGCGCACGTCAAACGGCCCGCCCATGCCGGCGGAGCGCGGCGACGCCAGGAAGGCGAGATAGGCCGGAAAGTCGGCGGCGACCTGCGCGCGGAGCGTCAGGCGAGCGGTCGAGATCGTTGGAATGTCAGGGATCATGGTGCTCGTCACGCGAGCGGAGCCCGCTAGGCAGATGGCCTGCCACCCGAAGCCCGGCAGGGCGAAGGGTGGCGGAGAGGGAGGGATTCGAACCCCCGATAGGCTTGCACCTATGCCGCATTTCGAGTGCGGTGCATTCAACCACTCTGCCACCTCTCCGATGGCCCGGGTGATTTGCGCCACCCGCGGTCGGGGCGTGTTCTAGGCGAGGATGGCGGGACAGACAAGGCGCTGCAATAATATTTCCGTCACTGGCGCCTCGTTCCGTCAAAGCCACGGGGCGGCGCGAGAAAGCGCGCGGAAACAAAGCACTAGCAGGACGATTATGACACGGTCGGCGCGCAAGCGAGCCCAAGGCAGCAGGAGCGGACCATGGATCATGTGACGATTCGAGCCAATGGTGCGGCGTTCCATGTCGCGCGGACCGGGAGCGGCCCGCCGCTGCTGCTGTTGCACGGCTGGCCGGAATTCTGGCTGACCTGGAAGCCTGTCATGGCGCGGCTCGCCGACCGCTACACCCTGATTGCGCCCGATCTGCGCGGCTTCGGCGACAGCGACAAGCCGCACGGCCCCTATGGCCCCGATCAGCATACCGACGACATGCTGGCGCTGCTCGACGCGCTCGGCATCGACCAGGCCGGCGTGGTCGGCCACGACGTCGGCGGTGCCGTGATGCAGCCGCTGGCCCGCAAGGCACCGGAGCGGATCGCCGGACTGATGTTGTTCGACTTCGTTTATCCCGGCATCGGGGCGCGGATGGCCGCGCCCGACCGGCTGAACCACATCTGGTACCAGTCGTTCCATCAGATGGAGATGGCGCCGGCGCTGGTCGGCGCCACCAGGGAGAGCTGCCGCACCTACATCAGCCACTTCCTGCACAATTGGTCGCACCGCAAGGCGGCGTTCGACGACGTGATCGAGGATTTCGCCGACAATTTCTTCAAGCCGGGCAACCTCGCCGGCGGCTTTGCGCATTATCGCGCGTCGCATGCAGGGCGGGTGAAGATGATGCAGGGCGAGGCACCCACGCTGCCGCCGATCACGGTGCCGACCTGCATCCGTTGGGCCGAGCACGACCCGCTGTTTCCTTACTCATGGACCGATCGGCTAAGCGAGACCTTCTCCAACCTCGACCTCGCGATGTTTCCCGATGTCGGGCATTTCCCGCATCGCGAGGATCCCGACCGCGCGGCCGCCGAGATCGCCGGCTTCTTCGGGCGGGTCAATTGGAGGTAGAAAATGGTGGGACCGCCAGGACGCGACAAAAACTGGCGGTCCCGTGCCGCTTCTTAATATTGCTGGCCGGGAAGTGCGGCTTCGCCGGTCGGCGGGAGCGACGGGCCCACGGTAGCGGCAGGCGCTGGATCGGCAACGCGAAGCCGGTCTTAACCTAACCGGTCAACCTTACCGCGCGATCCCAGGCCGTAAGATCACGGGTGAAATCTTCAGGCGTCGGCCTTCTTGGCTTTTTTGGCCTTCTTCTCGCCGTTGTCGCCGTCGTCGCTCTTGTCTTTCTCCGCCTTCTTCTCGCTCTTGCCGTTGTCTTTCTTGCGGTTGGTGTAGCGCGCGTTGCCGAGCCCGGTTCCGATCGTCAGCACGCCCCAGCGCGTGACATCCTGCATGAACGGCACCTCGGACAGGCCCTGCGCCACGCCGTCATTATGCATCACGATCGCGGTATCATGGTCGCCGATCTGCGGGATTGCCTCGACCAGGCTCGCCGGCAGGTTGAACTTGCTGCTCTCCCAATTGCCGGGCAGGTTCTGCGCGCCCTTCTCGATTCCGCCGTCCTCCTTGATGACGCCGGGACAGGCGATGCCGATGAACGGCGCGAGCTTGAGGTCCTCCTTCTCGGCGGCGGTGATCAGATCCTTCAGCATCTTCACCAGCCGCTTCACCGCGCCTTCGCGCGTCGGCTCGTCATCGGCATGGCGCCACAGCTCGGATTTCCACACCG
>CALRXG020000076.1:0-18123 GCA_943372075.1 Bordetella parapertussis
GAGAGCATGATCCGGTTGGATCACGCGCCAAGGACAACATCATTGTCCTGTTGGTTCAGATGCCGAGCTTGGACTTCAGGAGGTCGTTGACCGCCTGCGGGTTGGCCTTGCCGCCCGACGACTTCATCACCTGGCCGACGAACCAGCCGACCAATTGCGGCTTCGCCTTGGCCTGCTCGACCTTGTCGGGATTGGCCGCGATGATATCGTCGACCACCTTCTCGATCGCGCCGAGGTCGGTGACCTGCTTCATGCCGCGCGATTCAACGAGCGCGCGCGGATCGCCGCCCTCCTGCCAGACGATCTCGAACAAGTCCTTGGCGATCTTGCCGGAAATCGTTCCCTCGCCGATCAGGCCGACGATCGCGGAGAGCTGCTGTGCCGACACCGGCGAGGCTGCGATGTCGACGCCTTCCTTGTTGAGGCGACCGAACAGTTCGTTGATCACCCAGTTGGCGGCGAGCTTGCCGTCACGCGCCTTGTCGGCGAGGCCCGACAGCACCGTCTCGTAGAACTCCGCGCTCTCGCGCTCGGCGACCAGCACACTCGCATCATAGGGCGACAGGCCGAAGCCGGAAGGGCCGGCCCGTACAAGTACGGACACAAGTACACCGACTAGATGATGTAGTCTCGAATCCCTTCGACATCCGGGAAAACTGCGTCAGCACTCGGAATGATTAGATCAAGGCTATCGACGATAGCCCTTATCCGATCGCGCTTAGCTACGTACTTGAGCAGCATGCCCCGCTTGCTTTCCGGAACAACCTGATCGAGCGGTAGAGCATCCGTTCCATGGATGGTGAATGCTCCGTTCTGTGCCGCGAGACGGCTGAAGATGAAATCTGGAACCACTGGGATTGGATGGCGGCTTGTATTCTTTTCCGTTCTGTCTGGATCGTCCCCAAAAGCGATGTCAGCGTTCGCTATTACTTCAATGTCCGTAGCGATGGGGATCATCGGGCTACGGCTCTTACGCCCCGCAAAAGTGTGCAATTCGAATGGGTCCAAAACCCAAACTGTTGGAGCCACTATATCCACTCCGGCCGGTCGGACGGTAAAGTACAGGGCCATCGCTAGGCTCTCGGACCAGTCTAGCATCCGAGTGGGGAATCCATAGTGCTGGAGGGCGCACAGCCATTCGAAGGGCGTACCAATGCCTTGAAGGTGGGGCCGGGCCCGTCGACGAAATTCGACCGCAATGTAGCCCTCTCTCTTCGCGACCGAAGCGTCGCGAAAGAGCTTAGGCGACAGGGGATATGCGGGGTTTTTGACACCGCGGTACCAGCGCGTATCCCATCCTTTGGTATCGCTTGAGATCAGCGACGTGAGCTCATCAATTGATCCAAACTCCTGATGGGGATACGGCACCTCCATGCTCTAGATACCTAACTTGGACTTCAACAGATCGTTGACCGCCTGTGGGTTCGCCTTGCCGCCGGACGCTTTCATCACTTGACCGACGAACCACCCTAGCGCCTGCGGCTTGTCCTTGACCTGGGCGACCTTCTCGGGATTTGCGGCCACAATCTCGTCAACGACCCTTTCGATAGCAGTGAGATCGGTGACCTGCTTTAGATCGCGGCTTTCGACGAGCCTTTGGACATCATCGAAAGTGAATATCTTTTTGGCTGCCGAGCCATCCGTATTGGTGTTCCAAGTGATCTCATAGATTTCTTTGGCAATCTTGCCCGAAATCACCTGACGGAACACCAGAGATACAATTGCGCCATTTGCAGCAGCAGGGATCGGACTATCCTCAATAGAATACCCTTCCTTGTTGAGCTTTCCTAAGTGTTCATTGACCAGCCAATTTGCCGCGATTTTAGGATCATCGCTGCCAGCGACCATATCTTCGAAGTATTTCGCTAACTGAGGTTCGCTTACCAACACTCCTGCAACGTAAGGCGGAATACCGAAGTCACTGATAAACCGGGACTTCTTCTGGTCCGGCAGTTCCGGCAGCTGCGCCTTCAGATCGTCGACGAAAGCTTGGCTGAACTCGAGCGGCAAGAGGTCGGGATCCGGGAAGTAGCGGTAGTCGTGCGCCTCTTCCTTCGATCGCATCGAGCGGGTTTCGCCCTTGTTCGGATCAAACAGCCGGGTTTCCTGGTCGATCGTGCCGCCGTCCTCGATGATCTCGATCTGACGCCGCGCCTCGTACTCGATCGCCTGGCCGATGAAGTTCACCGAGTTCATGTTCTTGATTTCGCAGCGGGTGCCGAGCGTGGTCTCACCGTAACGGCGCACCGAGACGTTGACGTCGGCGCGCAGGCTGCCCTTCTCCATGTCGCCGTCGCAGGTGCCGAGGTAGCGCAGGATCGAGCGCAGCTTGCTGACATAGGCCTTGGCCTGCTCGGCGTCGCGAATGTCGGGCTTGGAGACGATCTCCATCAGCGCGACGCCGCAACGGTTGAGGTCGACATAGGACATCGTCGGCGACTGGTCGTGGAGCAACTTGCCGGCGTCCTGCTCCAGATGCAGCCGCTCGATCCCGATCGTGACGCTGCGGCCGCCGTCGAGCTCGAGCGACACCTCGCCCTCGCCCACGATCGGCGACTTGTACTGGCTGATCTGGTAGCCCTGCGGCGAGTCCGGGTAGAAGTAGTTCTTGCGGTCGAACACCGAGCGCAGATTGATCTTGGCGTTCAGCCCGAGACCGGTAAGCACCGCCTGGCGGACGCACTCCTCGTTGATCACAGGCAGCATGCCCGGCATCGCGGCATCGACCAGCGAGACGTGCGAGTTGGGCTCGCCGCCGAACGCAGTCGATGCGCCGGAGAACAGCTTCGAGGACGAGGTGACCTGGGCATGGACCTCCATGCCGATCACGACCTCCCAATCGCCGGTGGCGCTCTTGATCAGTCTGTGCTGGGCGGTAGATGCGGTCATGGATCTCGTTGTCCGGATAAAGTGATATCTGGGATGCTATTGGGCTTCGCGCAACCAACCGCGCCAGTCAAGCCGCCTTGCGGCACCGTGTCGGCCGCGCCGACGCATGCGGCGCCGCTCAGAGCCCGCGCCGGAACTGCTGAAAGGCCTTGCTCGCGCGCAGCGCGTCGGCGCCACCCGTAATTAGCTGGTCGACCTGCTCCGGCGGCAGCGAAAGCCGGGTCGGGATGGCGTTCAGGATGCCGGCGCGCTCCGGTCCGAGCCGGTCGAAGCCCAACCGCTCGACATAGATCGCGACGTCGCCGCATTTCCAGCCGGGCCCGACTCCGAGACGGCTGCGATCCGCCGCCGACAGTCCGCAACGCCAGTGCTTCAACTTGCCCGACCAGTCGTTGGCGAGCGCGGTGAAGGCCGCGTAGCTCGAGCGCACGCTGGCATCGATCGCGGTGTCGGCGGCCGCCGACACCAGTTCGACGCCGCTCGGCCCTTCGAGCGTCTGCACGAAGTCGCCGGAGATGCCGCGGCCGGCGTCGACCACCAGGAACAGGATGCGCTTGAGCTTGGCCGCTTGCCGTTCGCTCAAGGGCTCGTAGGGACGCTGCGCGGCGAGCAAGCCGATGCTCAGTCCCGACAGGCCGTAATTGTCGACCAGCCCGCCATCGAGCAGCTTGACGTAGCGCATCGAGCCGTCGCGGTAGCGTGCCTGGGCCTCGGCATAGGAGCGCAGCAGCGGCTGCGCGTTGGGATCGTTGCGTACCCGCTCGAGCCAGGGCGGCAGCGGCGCCGCGCAGCCGCCGGGGAAGGTTTGATCGGCGCGAACGCCAGCGGCACCGCCGCCGATGCAGCCACCGCTTCGGCGACACGATAGGAGCGGATGTCGCTGCACAGCGCATCGAACGAGGTCTTGCCGAACACGAACGGCGTACGGTTGTAGATGTCGGATGCGTTGATCCAGACCCGCGGCCGACGGTCGTCGGGCAGCGCCTCGAACCGTGCACCGTTGAACAGGTTGCGATCGAGCCAGTCGGTGAACTGGCTGTCGTTGACGCCGCCGCCCAGCGCGCGTCCGATATTGCCGAGCGAGATCTGGGTCTTCAGTCCCTCCTCGGCGTTGCGAAGCAAGAACCGTTCACGAAAATCATCGAGCGCCGCACGCCGCTTCAATCCGAAATAGGCGGCGGTGATCGAACCGCCGGAGACGCCGGAGACGAAGTCGACGCGGTCCAGCAGCGTCTTGGTGCCGGCAGCGCCGGAATGCACCCGATCGAGCTCTTCCAGCACGCCGAACGAAAACGCCGCCGCGCGGGTGCCGCCGCCGGAGAACGACAGTGCGAGCAACAGGTCATCTTCGTAAGTCGGAATATCGCTGACGCCATTGGCGTCGGCAGCCGCGGCACCGAGCGGCACGTTGCCCGGGAGATTGTAAACGGACGCGCAGCCGGCAAGGCCCGCCGCCACCACGGCCACCAGCATCGCTGACAGCCATCCCCCTATCCCCGACCCACGCACGAAATACTCTCTTTGCCGCTGGCCCCCGCCCGGTTCCACCAGCCTATCACGGCCAATCTGGGCGGCGGCATGGCGGCCGAAACACGGTTAATGTTCGCGGTGCCAAGACACCGCATCTGGTACCGATCGTTCAGGCCAGAAGCGCGGCGACGATCCGTTCCCACTCGGCTTCGACCGTGTCTTGGGCGACCGGCTGGCCGGCCTGACGATACCAGTAGCCGGCATTGCCGAGATCGCCTTCGACGCGATGCAGATAAGCGTGCACCCAGGCCGAATTGGCGTCGTTCTCATTCATCACGATGCGGTGCGCCTGGTCCCAATCGCCCTTCCTTGCCCACCACAACGCCGCGAGCGCGGGCGACAGCGTCGAGTCCGGCGCAGCGTTTTGCAGGCTAGCGCGGAACTCGGCCATCGCTCACCACCATTTCGCCGGCGTGAAGCGACCGGCGGCCTTTTCGATCACCTCGCCGAGCGAGAACAGCGTCTCCTCGTCGAACGGCCGGCCAATCAGCTGCAGGCCGAGCGGCAGGCCTTGGCTGTCCTTGCCCGCGGGCACCGCGATGCCGGGGAGGCCCGCCATGTTCACGGTCACCGTGAAGATGTCATTGAGATACATCTCGACGGGATCGGCGCCGCCCTTCTCGCCGATGCCGAACGCGGCCGACGGCGTCGCCGGCGTCAGGATCGCGTTCACGCCCTTGGCGAAGCAGTCCTCGAAATCCTTCTTGATCAGCGTGCGCACCTTTTGTGCGCGCAGGTAATAGGCATCGTAATAGCCGGCCGAGAGCACATAGGTGCCGATCAGCACGCGGCGGCGCACCTCATCGCCGAAGCCGTCGGCGCGGGTGTTCTCGTACATCTCGATGATGTTCTTGCCCGGATCGCGCAGACCGTAGCGCACGCCGTCATAGCGCGCGAGGTTCGACGAGGCCTCCGCCGGCGCCACGATGTAATAGGCCGGCAGCGCATATTTGGTGTGCGGCAGCGACACCTCGACGAGTTCGGCGCCGGCTGCCTTCAGCCACTGCGCGCCCTCGCTCCACAGCTTCTCGATCTCGGCGGGCATGCCGTCGAGGCGATACTCCCTGGGGATGCCGATCTTCATGCCCTTCACGGACTTGCCGATCGCTGTCTCGTAGTCCGGCACCGCGATGTCAACCGATGTGGTGTCCTTGGGATCGTGCCCCGCCATCGAGCGCATCAGGATCGCGGCATCGCGCGTGGTGCGCGCGATCGGGCCGGCCTGGTCGAGCGAGGATGCGAACGCCACGATGCCCCAGCGCGAGCAACGGCCATAGGTCGGCTTGATGCCGACGGTCGCGGTGAACGCAGCCGGCTGTCGGATCGAGCCGCCAGTGTCGGTCGCGGTCGCGCCCATGCAGAGCAGCGCCGCCACCGCCGAGGCCGAACCGCCGGACGAGCCGCCCGGCACCAACGTGGTGTTGGAGCCTTCGCGCCGCCACGGATTGGTGACCGGGCCGAAGAACGAGGTCTCGTTCGACGAGCCCATCGCGAATTCGTCATTGTTGAGCTTGCCGAGCAGCACGGCGCCGTCGCGCCAAAGCTGCGAGGTCACCGTCGACTCGTAGGGCGGGATGAAGTTGCCGAGGATCTTCGAGCACGCCGTGGTCCTGATATCGCGGGTCGCGAACAGGTCCTTGATGCCAAGCGGGATGCCGGCCAGCGGGCCGCCCTCACCCTTCGCGATCTTCTCGTCGGCAGCCTTCGCCATCTCGCGGGCGCGGTCGGGGGTTTCGAGCACATAGGCATTGAGCACCCGTGCGGCCTCGATGGCGGCGAGATGCGCATCGGTCAGCTCAACGGCGGTGAAAGACTTGCTCGCCAAGCCCTCGCGGGCCTCGGCGATCGTCAGCGATGTCAAATCGGTCATTTATTGATCAGGCTGCAGAAAAACGGAGACAGGGTCTTGTCGTTGGCAGGATCGTCGAGGCGCGCCTTGTTTTGCTTGGCGCGCTCGGCGTCGAGCGCCTCGAGTTGGTCGAGCACGGCGTCGATCGCCTCATTGGGATCGGCGACCTTCCCCTTGCGCTCCATCACATCGAGGAAATCCATATAGGCCTTGTAGGCCTTCTCATCGTCGCAGAGCAGACACATTGGACTTTGTCGCTTTTGTTTGACGCGCTTTCTTCACGCGAACCGGCATCCACTTCGCTTGCGTTACTCGACCACCTTCGGCACCAGGAAGAAGCCGTTCACGGTGTCAGGTGCGTTGCCGACGATGACATCGGCGATCTCGCCGTCATTGACCACGTCGGCGCGCTTGTTCATCTCCATCGGTGTCACCGAGGTCATCGGCTCGACGCCGTCGATATTCACTTCCGACAGCTGCTCGACGAAGGCCAGCATCGCGTTCAGCTCGCCCTGGAGATGGGGAACTTCGGCGTCGCTGACCGCGATCCGCGCCAGATGCGCGATGCGGCGGACGGTCGTGGCGTCTACGGACATTATATAGGGCCTCGGGTGGTCAGGCTGAAAGGTCAGCCTGCCGTATAGCAGAGGCCGGTTTTGCGCCGCAACCGCGCTGGAAACGGGCCCAATTCAGCCCGCCAGCTGCCCCATCCGTGCCAGCGCCGCCCCGGCCAGCGCCCGGGTCAGCTCGGCAGCCGGCATTTCCTTGCCCATCCGCACCGCCTGCCCGGCCCACAGATTGGTGAAATCGACCTTGCCCTGTTTTTCGGCAGCCGCCTTCAGGGGCCCGAGGGCGGTCGCCGCGTGCGGAAATGCCGGCGCATCCGGCGAGATCGGGCCGACCTCGCGCATCACGCGGTTGGCAACCCCGCGCGCCGGGCGACCGGTCATCACGTTGGTGATGACAGTCGATTCGTCGCTCGCCTGCGCCAGCGCGACGCGGCCCTGCTGCGTCACCCTGGATTCCGGGCAGCGCAGATAGGCCGAGCCGATCTGCACTGCGGATGCACCGAGCGCGAACGCCGCCGCGATCCCGCGCCCGTCGGCAATGCCGCCGGCGGCGACGACCGGTACCTTCACCGCGTCCACCACCTGCGGCAGCAGCGAGAACGTGCCGGGCTGCTCGGAGATATTCTCGGTCAGGAACATGGCGCGATGGCCGCCGGCATCGGCGCCCTGCGCGATGACGATGTCGGCACCGTTCTCTTCCAACCAGATCGCCTCCTTCACCGTGGTCGCCGACGACATCACGATGGCACCCGCTCCCTTCACCCGTTGGAGGAGCTTTGGCTCAGGCAGGCCGAAATGGAAGCTGACGATCTCAGGCTTCAATTCCTCGACCACGGCGCAGAAGGTCGCATCGAACGGTGCGCGGTTGGCGGCGTTGATCGCCGCATCCGGATCGAGGCCATGCTCGCGGAAATAAGGCGCCAGCCGCTGCCGCCATCGGGCCTCGCGCGCCGGATCGGCGTCGACCGCCTTGTGGCAGAAGAAGTTGAGGTTGACCGGCGCGGAGACGCTCTGGCGGATGATGTTGACCTGCTCGCGGGCCTTCTCGGCCGACAGCATCGCGCATGGCAGTGAGCCGAGCCCGCCACCCTGCGCCACCGCGATCACCAACTCGGCATCCATCACGCCGGCCATCGGCGCCAGCACGATCGGGAATTCGGTCTTGAAGCGATCGATCAATCGACGGTCTGGCCACATGGTGTGTCTCGCACTTGTTCAGGTCAAAGAGGAAAGAGAGTTGCGCCGGCCCTGTAGCGATTGCTCGGCTTCGGCGACGATGCGGCCGACGATCTCGGCCGCGGGAACGATATCATGGATCAGGCCGACGGATTCGCCGGCGAACACCGCGGCGATGTCGAAATTGCCTGCCTCCCTCGCCGCGGCATATTCCACCGCGATCTCATCCGCCCGCTGCATCAGCTCGATCTCGCGGCCGCTCCAGCGCCGCGAATGATCGTTTGAGAGCGACCGCGAGGTGAAAGGTGCCGGCCACATCAATTTGCGCGACCAGTCCATCACCACGCCGCGCACCGTCTCGCCGCTCTTCGCCGCGCGGATCAATTGCTTCGCCCGCTCGGGCGCATCGGCCTCGACGCTGGCATAGAAGCGCGTGCCCATCAGCACGCCGGACGCGCCGAGCATCATCATCGCAGCCAGGCAGCGGCCATCCGCGATGCCTCCCGCCGCGACGACCGGCACCCGCCCTGCCGCGAAATCGATGATCGCAGGCACAATGTCGAGCGTGGTGCGCGAGGCGCCATGACCGCCCGCCTCGGTCCCCTGCGCAATCAGGATATCCGCGCCGCGATCCAGCGCCTGCTGAGCCAGCTCCTCATTCTGCACCTGGCAGATCAGCAACGCACCCGCCGCCTTGATCGCGGGCGCGAATGGCGCGGGGTCGCCGAACGACAGCATCACCGCGCGCGGCCGCGCTGCCAGTGCGATGTCGATCAGCTCGGGCTGCTTGGCGAGGCTCCAGGTAATGAAGCCAATGCCGAATGGCTTTGCGGCCCCCTTCAGCTTTGCGGTTTCGGCCACCAGCCAGGCCTTGTCTCCGTATCCACCGCCCAGAATGCCGAAGCCGCCCGCGTCGCTCACCGCCCTGACCAGCCGGCTCCCTGCGATCATCGCCATCGGCGCCGCCAGGATCGGATGTTCGACGCCCAGACGCGTCGTCAACTCGGCGCCGATCGGCATGCGTTGCTCCCTGTTCTGGCTGTTCTGGACTCGCAGCTTAAGCGGGCCTAACATTCCCTGAAAATGAATACTAGAGAACACTACCATCTCTAAAATGAAACGGTGTCCCAGATGGAATTGACCGACCTGCTTACCTTTTCCACGGTCGCCCGGCTCGGAGGCATCACCCGGGCCGCCGAAGAGCTGAATACCGTGCAGTCCAACGTCACCCAGCGCGTCAAGGCGCTGGAGGCCGAGATCGGCACCGCGCTGTTCGAACGGCACAGCCGCGGCATGTCACTGACCGGCGCCGGCCGCCGCCTGCTCCCCTACGCCGAACGGATGGCGGCGCTGTCGCGCGAAGCCGTGCTCGCCGCGCGTGACGACGGCGAGCCGAAGGGCCCGTTGTCGATCGGCTCGATGGAGACGACCGCCGCGGTGCGGTTGCCGACATTGCTCGCCGAATTCCATCGCCGCTATCCTGCGGTACGTCTGAGCTTGCGCACCGCGACGACCGCCGATCTCGTCGCCGCAGTGCTCGACGGTTCGCTCGACGGCGCCTTCGTCGCCGGCCCGATCGAGCAC
Organism: Bordetella parapertussis; assembly: GCA_943372075.1. GTDB lineage: Bacteria > Pseudomonadota > Alphaproteobacteria > Rhizobiales > Xanthobacteraceae > Bradyrhizobium. Next base: position 9,598 of record CALRXG020000076.1, read on the forward strand.
GCCGACCTTTCAACGACGCGCGCCTTCACCGAGGAGCTGGTGCTGGTCACCGCGCAGCGCTGGAAATCGCTCGCCGCGCTGCGCGCCGGCACCTCCGAGTCGGGCCCGACGGCGCTGGTGTTCCGCACCGGCTGCACCTACCGGCAGCGTCTCGAACAGGTGTTCACCGAGTTCGGCTGGCCGTCGGCCGTCCGCTTCGAGTTCGGCACGCTCGACGGCATGGTCGGCTGCGTCGCCGCCGATATGGGCGTCACCCTGCTGCCGCGTGCCGTCGTCGAGCGCGATCATGTGCTCCGCGATGTCAACATCCACAGGCTCGGCTCGCAGCACGCACATGTCGAGACGCTGTTCATCCAGCGCCGCGCATCGCACCAATACAGTCCGTTGCAGGCGCTGGCCGCGTGCCTCGGCAGCGACGACCGGGTGATTGCCGCCTGACCGGCGTTTTCGCATGGCGCCAGCCCGCCGCCGGACTTTGCCTCGGCGCTTGGCCGCGTGCTAAGCGCTAGCGCCATGCCCGCCCTCATCCTTCCCCTGATCGAAGCCGCGCCGCACTGGCCCGATCGCGGCGCGCTGGTCGGCCTCGACCTCGGCACCAAGACCATCGGCGTTGCGGTCTCCGATCCGGACCGACGGCTCGCCACCGGCGTCGAAACCATCCAGCGCAAGCAGTTCAAGGTCGATGCGGCGCGGCTGCTCGCGATCGCGGCCGAGCGCACCGCCGCGGGCTTCGTGCTCGGCCTGCCGATCAACATGGACGGCAGCGAGGGCCCGCGCGCGCAATCGACCCGGGCCTTTGCCCGCAATCTCGCAGGCCTCACCACGCTTGCGATCGGCTTGTGGGACGAGCGGCTCTCGACCGCCGCGGTCGAGCGCGAGCTGATCGGGATGGATGTCAGCCGCGCCCGCCGCGCCGAGGTGATCGACGAGCACGCCGCGATCTTCATCCTGCAAGGCGCGCTCGACCGCCTCGCCAAGCTGCGCGGAGAGCGCTGACCATGGCCGTGGTGATCGCGGCCCTGCTGCCGGTGTTCCTGCTGATCGTGCTCGGCTTCATCCTGAAGCGGACGCTGATGCGGCTCGACAGCCAATGGCACGGGCTGGAGCAGCTCACTTACTATGTTCTGTTCCCGGTGCTGCTGGTGCAGACGCTGGTCAAGGCCGATCTGACCAAGGTGCCGGTTGCCGGCGTCGGCGGCGCCCTACTGCTCGCAGCGCTCGTGATGTGCCTGCTCTGCCTCGCGCTGCGCGGCCCGCTCGCCCGCGCCGGGGTCGACGGCCCGGCCTTCACCTCGATCTTCCAGGGCGCGACCCGCTGGCAGACCTATGTCGCGCTGTCGGTGTCGCGCAATCTCTATGGCAGCACCGGCCTCGCGCTCGCCTCCGTCGCGATGGTCGCGATCATCCCGCTGGTCAATGTCTTCAGCGTCGCGGTGCTGGCGAAATATGCCTCCTCGGAGAAACGATCCGTGGGCGCCATCGTGATGACGGTGCTGAAGAACCCGCTGATCTGGGCCTGCGTGATCGGGCTCGCCATCAACGTCGCGCACATCCCGCTGCCGCAGCTCTGGCACGACGTCGCCGACGCGCTCGGCGGCTCGTCGCTGGCGATCGGCCTGCTCGTCACCGGCGCCGGCCTGCATCCGGAAGGCATCTTTCGCCCCAGCCTCGCCGCCAGTGTGGCGCTTGTGCTGAAGCTCGTGCTGATGCCGGTGCTCACGGTTGCGCTTGCGGTGTGGTTCGGCGTCACCGGCGCCAATCTTGCCATCGTCGCGGCCTGCGCCGCGGTGCCGACCTCGCCGTCAGCCTATGTGATGGCGCGCCAGATGGGCGGCGATGCCCCCCTGCTGGCCCAGATCATCACGCTGCAGACCATCCTGGCGGCGGTCACGATGCCGCTCGTGATCGCCGCCGTCGGACCATAGGCGTAGCACTGCGATGGCGCAGATCATCTTTCTTCATGGCGCATCGAGCAGCGGAAAATCGACGATCGCGAAAGCCCTGCAGGCCCGCATCGCAAGGCCGTTCTGGCATATCTCGATCGATCATCTTCGCGACTCGGGCGTGCTTCCGATGAGCCGATTCCAAAGCGGCGAATTCGCCTGGCGGGATGCGCGGCAAGCCTTCTTCGACGGCTTCCACGCCTCGCTCGCCGCCTACGCGGATGCGGGCAACGACCTCATCCTGGAACATATCCTGGACACCGAGGACTGGCTGGAGACGCTTTGTGACCTGCTGGCCGGTCACGACGTGTTCTTCGTTGGCGTGCACTGCCCGCTCGACGTTCTCATCGAGCGGGAGAGGCAGCGCGGCGACAGGCCCCCAGGCAGCGCGAAACGCGACTACGAGACCATTCATGCTGGCAAAGTCTACGACCTCGGGCTGGACGCTACCGACGGTGTCGACGCCAACGTCGAAAGGCTCCTTGCAGCCTGGCGGTCCGCAAAACGCAGTTCGAGTTTTCGCTCGAAGGATCGCGGCCCCACCTGAACGTCCGGCTGCTCCTCGCAATGGCGGTTGGGGAAGGTGCTACTGCCCCGCCAGCCACCAGGTCTGGATCGTCGCCGCAAGGTTGTTCAGCCCGTGCAGCAGGATGGTCAGCCAGGTCGAGCCGGTGCGGAATCGCAGATAGCCGAACAGCAGGCCGATCGACAGCACCTCGCAGAGGAAGAACCAGTCGTACTGGAGATGCATCAGCGTCCAGACCAGCGACGACAGCAGGATCGCGCCGGTCGGGCCGAGCCTGGATTCCGACCAGCCGCGATACAGCCAGCCACGCGCGAACAGTTCCTCCCAGAGCGGTGCGGCGACGGCAAAGGCGATCACCAGCAGCCATAGCGCGCTGTGCTCCTGCGCGGATTTCAGCACGTCGCCCATGAAGCCCGGCGTGACGTCGCGGCCGGCAGCGCGGGACACCATGTCCCAGGCGCCGACCAGCACGACCAGCGCGACAACGCCGATGATCACGTTCTTCCACGAGGTCCCGCGCAGCCCGAGATAGTCGGCGAACGGGATACGAGTCCGGCGGATCGCAAACCACAGCGCCAGCAGTACCATCGGCAGGCCGGCGAGCACCGAGAGCGAGATCGTCAGGCCGTCGGCGACCACATGGGTGATGCCGGCGACCGACAGCTCGGCGCCCTGCGCAATGATGCGGTAGACGATGACGCCAACCTGGCCGACGAACATTGCGGCGAAGATCACGAGGCCCCACAGCGCGGTGCCCCAGAACTTCCAGACCCGCGGTGGGCGCGGCGCAGCATCGATGGCGGCAGCAGTGTCTTGCGGCGTAACGGAATCCATCAGCGAACCTCGGTTCTATCGGTTCGTCATGGCCGGGCTTGTCCCGGCCATCCACGTCTTTCTTGCTTGATCGAAACAAAGACGTGGATCCCCGGCACAAGGCCAGGCATGACGGTGGTGAATCATGGCAGCGCCCGCGCCAGCAGCGCGCGCTGATCGGCATCGGAGAGGTCAACCGCGCCATACATGCCGGCGTGGTTTCCAGCAAGCCGCGTCGCCGCGAACAGTTCGGCGCTTTGCGGTGAGACCTGGTTGAGCGCAGCGGCAGCGGCCAGCAGCGCAAGCTTCTCGACCGCAAGCCGCGCGACGCGCTCGCTGTCCGGCCGGCGGAACGATTGGCTGATTGACGCGACGGTCTCGGTGGCGCCCGGCAAGCCCTTGGTCTCGTCGGCGAGCGCGCGCAATACGGCAAGCGCGGCATCCGCCTCGCGGCCGAGTGCGCGGAGCACGTCAAGGCACATCACATTGCCGGAACCTTCCCAGATCGCGTTGACGGGCGCCTCCCGGTAGTGGCGCGCCAGAATACCCTCCTCGACATAGCCATTGCCGCCGAGGCACTCCATCGCCTCGTAGAGGAATCCCGGCGCGCTCTTGCAGGTCCAGTATTTGATTGCCGGCGTCAGCAGCCGCATATAGGCGGCCTCGCTCGTATCGGTGGGCGCGCGATCGAACGCGCGACACAGCCGCATCACCAGTGCTACCGATGCCTCGACATGCAGCGCCATGTCGGACAGCACCGCCTGCATCAGCGGCTGGTCGGCGAGATGCTTCTGGAACACGCTGCGATGCCGCGCGTGATTGAGCGCATGCGCAAGGCCCGAACGCATCAGGCCAACCGATGCAATCGCGCAATCCTGCCGCGTCAGCTGCACCATCTGGATGATGGTGCGGATGCCCTTGCCCTCCTCGCCGATCAGTTCGGCGTGGGCGCCGTGGAATTCGACCTCGGAGGAGGCATTGGAGCGGTTGCCGAGCTTGTCCTTCAGGCGCTGGAAGTGGATCGCATTCACGGTGCCGTCGGGCGCAAAGCGCGGCATGAAGAAGCAGCTCAAGCCGTCCTTCGCCTGCGCCAGCACCAGGAACGCGTCGCACATCGGAGCCGACATGAACCATTTGTGCCCGGTGATGCGATAGGCATCGCCAGCACGCTCGGCGCTCGTCATGTTGGCGCGCACGTCGGTGCCGCCCTGCTTTTCGGTCATGCCCATGCCGAGCGTCATGCCGCGCTTGCTCCACCACGGCGCGAAGCTCGGATCGTAGGCGCGCGTGCCGATGACCGGCATCGTCTTCGCCAGAATGTCGGGCTGCGAGGCCAGCGCCGCAACCGAGGCGCGCGTCATCGTGATCGGGCAGAGATGACCGGTCTCGACTTGCGACGCAATGTAGAATTTCGCCGCGCGGACCACCTCGGCGGCTCCGCCGGCGGGCTTGCCCTCGGCGCTCCAGGTCGAGTTGTGCACCCCCGCATGGGCCGAGTGCGCCATCAGCTCGTGATAGGCCGGATGAAACTCGACCTCGTCGCGGCGATTGCCTCTGGCATCGAAGCTGCGCAGTTTCGGCGTGTTCTCGTTGGCGACGCGGCCGCGCTCCGCCATCGCGGCGGAGCCCCAATGCTTGCCGAAATCGGACAGTTCGGCCGCGGCCGCCGTCCCGCCATTGGCGGCGACCGCCGCCACGAGCGGTGCGTCCGCCGTGAACAGGTCGACATTCTCGAACGGCGGCGACTGGTTCAGCACGTCGTGGGTGGCAAACGGAGCCTGCGTCATGGTCTCCTCGGGGAACAATCTCGTGGCGTACAATGCCGGGAACACCGGCTTTTAGCGGCCAGGATCATGCGCCGACAGCAGCGCAATGGAATCGGAGGATCATAAGCCTGCGATCCGGCGCGGGGCAGCAAAAAGTACACGTCAGCAAGACCCGCCATGCCAGACGCCAAGGCACAGGACGACCGGAGCGCCGGCGCTCAGGTCAAGCGTGTCCTGTCCACCTTGGTCCTGGAAGCCAGCACCGGAAGCAGATCGCCGGCGTGCAGCGGCTGCCCGCAGGGGAAGGACGCCATCCGAAGCACCGACTGGTGCGTGATCCCGTCGACCGGCGAGACATAGACGACACGCAGCTCGATCTTGTGCCTCACATTGTAGCCCTGCCACTTCGAATTTTCTTTCCGCATCAGTTCGGCAGCTTCGCAACGGACGATGTCGGAGGTCCACCTGGTCTTGCTGAGGATCCCGCGCTCGATCTTTTCCAGATAGCATTGGTCGTTGACGCCGCTGATGCGCGCATCGACGCGCGTGTAGTTGGTGCTCTTGTCGTACTGGTCATAGCCGATGATACCGATTGCACCAGCCAACATGATCGCAAGGCCTGCCAGACGCATGTTCCATGCTCCTGCTCTGTCTGCCCATGATAGGCGGGGCCATTAAGGAGTGTTGAAGGTGCGCGCCGCGGCTCGCCCGACGGCAACCACAGTCTTGCGGAGATCGTTCGGATTTGAGGAAATTCCGTCGCGTCAGTGCGGCCGCGTGATCGGGAAATCATAGGCCGGTCCGCCGGCCCCCGGCGGTGAGAAATGCCACCATTCCTTTGCAAAGTTCACAAAGCCCTGCCCGGCCATGGCCGCGACCAGCCGCGTCCGCCAGCGCCGCTGCGACGGCGTGATGGAGCGCGCGGCGGTATGCCCCTTCGGATCGGAACAATCGTAACCGGTCCCCATGTCGACGCTGCCCTCCGGGGCGCGGACGGCGGCCGGCGCCGTGCAGTCGGCGTAGGCCCGCGCCGGATCGAATTTGCCCGAATTGTCCGCCGTCAGGTCGACCAGCGTCAGATCGATTGCCGCCCCGGTCGAATGGCCGGAATGGGTGGCGATGTAGCCGAGCCGAAACAGATCGGCTTTCGGGAATGCCGGGTTGTAGCGCCGCTCGGCCGTGGTCTCGCGGCCGTTCTTTGACCACGCCACCATGTCGGCGACCGCGCGGGCCGGCCGGTAACAATCGAACATCTTCAGCGACAGTTTCTGCCGCGCCAGTTCCTGCTGCACGGCCTTGAGGCGGAGCCCCACATCGCGCCTGACCACGCATTCCGCCGCGCCATAGCCCGCGATCGGCCGTCCCATGAAGTTGTTGGCGCCCGCGTAGCGGATGTCCTGGATGATGGTCGGATCGATGTCGCGGAGAAATGCGAACTCGCCGGGCAGCCCCTGCGCGAGGACCGGTGAGACCAGGCCGATAACGGCCACGACGATCACGACAATTTTCATAGGTCCTCGTCCCGGCGTCATCGTCTGGTTTGTCCCGGCCGGCCACGACTTGTTTCGGAAACTGCTGCAAAAGCAAGGCGTCGAGAACGGGCGGAGGCCCGGTCGTGGCGGTGGGGAAACCCTGTCATATCTTACTCGGGGAAAACTCCACCGAGCCCTCTTCGCGCTTGCCCCACCGGCCATCCGCGCCTATAGCTCTGGCTTTAATGACCCCATCATTGAAATCGACTTTTGTCCTTGGTCACCGGCATCTGCTGGGCATCGAGGGCCTTTCCGCCGACGACATCACGGGCCTGCTCGACCTCTCCGAGGAGTATGTCGAGCTCAACCGCCAGGTCGACAAGAAACGCGCCAGTCTGCGCGGCCGCACCCAGGTCAATCTGTTCTTCGAGGCCTCGACCCGGACCCAGTCCTCGTTCGAGATCGCCGGAAAACGCCTGGGCGCCGACGTCATGAACATGTCGGTGTCATCGATGTCGACCCGCAAGGGCGAGACCTTGATGGACACCGCGGTGACGCTGAACGCGATGCACCCGGACATCCTGGTGGTGCGCCACCACGCCTCCGGCGCGGTCGAGCTTTTGGCGCGCAAGGTTGACGGTTCCGTGATCAATGCCGGCGACGGCAGCCACGAGCATCCGACCCAGGCATTGCTGGACGCGCTGACCATCCGCCGCAACAAGGGTCGGCTCGAGGGGCTCGTGATCGCGATCTGCGGCGACGTGCTGCATTCCCGGGTGGCGCGCTCCAACATCTTCCTGCTCAATACCATGGGCGCCCGCGTCCGCGTGGTCGCCCCCTCCACCCTGCTGCCGCCCGGCATCGAGCGGATGGGCGTCGAGGTCGCGCGCGACATGCGCGAAGGGCTCAACGGCGCCGACATCGTGATGATGCTGCGGTTGCAGCGCGAGCGCATGAACGGCTCGTTCGTGCCGTCGTCGGGCGAGTATTTCCACTATTTCGGCCTCGACCAGAAGAAGCTCGGCTACGCCAAGCCGGACGCGCTGGTGATGCATCCCGGCCCGATGAACCGCGGTGTCGAGATCGACACCTTCGTCGCCGACGGCGCGCAATCGCTGATCCGTGAACAAGTCGAAATGGGTGTGGCAGTGCGCATGGCGGTGCTGGAAGCACTCGCCCGCAACCTGCCGAACGCGTGAGACCGATGCTGACCGACCGCCGCCCCATCCTACTCGCCAACGCCCGCGTCATCGATCCGTCCCGCGACTTCGACGGTCCCGGCGATGTCCTGATCGCCGACGGCGTGATCCGTGACGCCAAGCGCGGCATCGGCGCCGCCGGCGTCCCCGAAGGCACCGACATCGTCAATTGCGCCGGCAAGATCGTGGCCCCCGGCCTGATCGACATGCGCGCCTTCGTCGGCGAACCCGGCGCCAGCCATCGCGAGACCTTTGCCTCGGCCAGCCAGGCCGCAGCGGCCGGCGGCATCACCACCATCATCTGCCAGCCCGACACCTCGCCGGTGATCGACAATTCGGCGACCGTCGACTTCGTGCTGCGCCGCGCCCGGGATACCGCGATCGTCAACATCCACCCGATGGCGGCGCTGACCAAGGGCATGCAGGGCCAGGAGATGACCGAGATCGGCCTGCTCAAGGCCGCCGGCGCCGTCGCCTTCACCGACGGCGACCGCAGCGTCACCAACGCCCAGGTGATGCGGCGCGCGCTGACCTATGCCCGCGATTTCGACGCCCTGATCGTGCATCACACCGAAGACCCGCACCTGGTCGGCGAAGGCGTGATGAACGAAGGCGAATTCGCTACCCGGCTCGGCCTCGCCGGGATACCGACCGCCGCCGAATCGATCATGCTCGAGCGCGACATGCGGCTCGCAGGGCTGACCGGCGGGCGCTATCACGCGGCTTCGCTGACCTCGACCGAGTCGCTAGAGATCCTCAAGCGGGCGCGCGATGCCGGCCACAACGTCTCGGCCTCGGTCTCGATCA
>CALRXG020000077.1:0-18106 GCA_943372075.1 Bordetella parapertussis
TCGCGGGGCGGGACGGCGTTCGCGTAGTGCTCGATCCGGTCGGCGGCCCGTCCTTTGCGCCGCTCACAGCGGCAATGGCACTCGGCGGCATCCTGATCGAGTATGGCGGGCTCAGTCCGGAGCCGACGCCGTTTCCGTTGTTCACGGTGCTGAGCAAGAGCCTAGTTCTGCGCGGCTACCGCGTGCACGAGATTGTTCAAGATCCCGCGCGCCTCGCTGCGGCGAAGGCATTTATCCTCGACGGACTCACGGCCGGTGCGCTGAAGCCGATCATCGCTAAGACGTTTCCGTTCGAGGAGATCGTCGAGGCGCACCGGTATCTAGAGTCGAACGCGCAGTTCGGCAAGATCGTGGTGACGCTGTGAAGGGCGGTCTCTCCACGTTATTGCGAGCGAAGCGAAGTAATCCATCGGCCCGCATGCGCGGATGGATTGCTTCGTCGCTGCGCTCCTCGCAATGACGCCGGTGCCTCACGTCCCGCAGAACGTCTGCGTCACCAGCTGCTCGGGCAGCGGCGGCCCGGCGTAGGCTGCGAACTGCGGCTGGTCCTCGTAGGGCTTTGCCAGTACTGTCACCAGCTCCTCGAACGGCGCGTAGTCGTCATGGTCGACGGCGGCGGCGATAACCGCCTCGATGCGGTGGTTGCGCGGGATGAAGGCCGGGTTGACGGCCCGCATCGCGGCCTTGCGTTCGGCCGGCGCCTGTTGTTCCAGCGCGAGGCGGGCGCGCCAGCGGCCGGCCCATTCGTCGAAGGCCGCGGGCTCGGCGAACTGGGCGCGGACATCGGCGGCATCATCGGTCGCGGCATCGCCGAGATGGCGGAAGGTCAGCGTGAAATCAGCCTCGTTCTTGGCCATCGCGTCGAGCAGGTCCTGGATCAGCGCCTCGTCGCCGTCGCGCGCGGTGAACAGGCCGATCTTGGCGCGCAGGCCGGCATTGTACGCCGCGGTGAATTTGTCGGGGAATTCGCCGAGGATGGCCTGCGCCTGTTCGATTGCCTTCTCCTGTTCGCTGTCGAACAGCGGCAGCAGGCACTCGGCGAGCCGGGTCAGATTCCACAAGCCGATCCGCGGCTGGTTGGCATAGGCGTAGCGGCCCATCTCGTCGATCGAGGAGAACACCTGGGCCGGATTGTAGGCATCGAGGAAGGCACAGGGACCGTAGTCGATGGTCTCGCCCGAGATCGAGGTGTTGTCGGTGTTCATCACGCCGTGGATGAAGCCGACCAGCAGCCAGCGCGCGATCAGCGCGGCTTGCCGCGCGACGACGCCGGCGAGCAGCGCATGGTAAGGCTGCTCGGCATCCTTCAGCTCGGGGTAGTGCCTCGCGATGACATGGTCGGCGAGGGCGCGGACGCCGTCGGTGTCGCCGCGGGCGGCGAAGAACTGGAAGGTGCCGACGCGGATGTGGCTGGAGGCCACGCGGGTCAGCACCCCGCCCGGCAGCGCGATCTCGCGCTGGACCCGTTCGCCGGTGACGACGGCGGCAAGCGAACGCGTGGTCGGGATGCCCAAGGCGAACATCGCCTCGCTGACGATGTATTCGCGCAAGACCGGACCGAGCGCGGCGCGGCCGTCGCCGCGGCGGGAGAACGGGGTCGGGCCAGATCCCTTGAGCTGGATATCGCGGCGGATGCTGTCCCGGTCGATCACCTCGCCGAGCAGGATGGCGCGGCCGTCGCCGAGCTGGGGCACGAAATTGCCGAACTGGTGGCCGGCATAGGCCATGGCGATCGGGTCGGCGCCGGCGGGCAGCCGCTTGCCGGCGAGGATCTCGGCGCCCTCGGGCGTCGCCAGCAGGTCCGGGTCCAGCCCGAGCTGGAGCGCAAGCGGCCGGTTCAGCTTGATCAGCCGGGGCGCGGCCACCGGGGTCGGCGCGACGCGGGCGAAAAAGTTCGCCGGCAGCGCCGAATAGGTGTTCTGGAACGGGAAATGGATGGTCATGTCCAGAAGATAGGCCTGCGGGCAGAATAGGCAAACGATTGGCGGCATCCGCCCGGAAAATCTGCCGTTTGACCCGAAAACCGGGCGTTCCATTGGTTGCCGCACCGGGCCTCGTCGGCTAAACCCTCCGCAACTTCGGATAGGGCATTTGGCCCTGTCACGATTCAACCCTCCGACATCAGTTTTGGGACTACCATGCATCGCTACCGGTCACACACATGCGGCGCGCTCCGAGAGAGCGATATCGACCAGACGGTCCGGCTTTCAGGCTGGGTCCACCGGGTCCGAGACCATGGCGGCGTGCTGTTCGTCGATCTGCGCGACCATTACGGTATCACCCAGTGCGTCGCCGATCCGGACACGCCGGCATTCGCCGAGGTCGAGAAGTTCCGCTCGGAGTGGGTCGTGCGGATCGACGGCAAGGTGCGTCGCCGCCCCGCCGGGACCGACAATCCCGAGCTGCCGACCGGCATGATCGAGGTCTACATCAAGGAGATCGAGGTGCTGGGCCCGGCGGCCGAGCTGCCGCTCCCGGTGTTCGGCGAGCAGGAATATCCCGAGGACATCAGGCTGAAGTACCGCTTCCTCGACCTGCGTCGCGACAAGCTGCACCAGAACATCATGACCCGCGGCGCGATCGTCGATTCCATCCGCAGACGGATGAAGGGGCAGGGCTTCTTCGAATTCCAGACCCCGATCCTGTCGGCGTCCTCGCCGGAAGGCGCGCGCGACTTCCTGGTGCCTTCGCGCATCCATCCCGGCAAGTTCTACGCGCTGCCGCAGGCGCCGCAGCAGTACAAGCAGCTCTTGATGATGTCGGGCTTCGACCGCTATTTCCAGATCGCGCCGTGCTTCCGCGACGAGGACCCGCGCGCCGACCGCCTGCCGGAGTTCTACCAGCTCGACGTCGAGATGAGCTTCGTCACCCAGGACGACGTGTTCGCGGCGCTGGAGCCGGTCATCACCGGCGTGTTCGAGGAATTCGCCAACGGCAAGCCGGTGACGAAAAACTGGCCGCGGATTCCGTTCGCCGAGGCGGTGCGCAAATACGGCTCCGACAAGCCGGACCTGCGCAACCCCATCGTGATGCAGGAGGTCTCCGAGCATTTCCGCGGCTCCGGCTTCAAGGTGTTCGCGCGGATGCTGGAAGACCCGAAGAACCAGGTTTGGGCGATTCCGGGCAAGGGCGGCGGATCGCGGGCGTTCTGCGACCGTATGAACTCCTGGGCGCAGGGCGAAGGCCAGCCCGGCCTCGGCTACATCATGTGGCGCGAGGGCGGCGAGGGCGCGGGCCCGCTCGCCAACAACATCGGGCCGGAGCGCACCGCTGCGATCCGCGACCAGCTCGGCCTCAAGGAGGGTGATGCCGCGTTCTTCGTCGCCGGCGATCCCGAGAAGTTCTGGAAGTTCGCAGGCCTCGCGCGCAACAAGCTCGGCGAGGAGCTGAACCTGATCGACAAGGACCGCTACGAGTTCGCCTGGATCGTTGATTTCCCGATGTACGAGTATGACGAGGAGAACAAGAAGGTCGACTTCTCGCACAACCCGTTCTCGATGCCGCAGGGCGGCCTGGAGGCGCTGCAATCGCAGGATCCGCTCACGATCAAGGCGTTCCAATACGACATCGCCTGCAACGGCTACGAGATGGCGTCCGGTGGTATCCGTAACCACAAGCCGGAAGCGATGGTGAAGGCGTTCGAGATCGCGGGCTATGGCGAGCAGGAGGTCATCGACCGGTTCGGCGGCATGTATCGTGCGTTCCAGTATGGCGCGCCGCCGCATGGCGGTATGGCGGCCGGTATCGAGCGCATCACGATGCTGTTGTGCGGCACCAACAATCTGCGCGAGATTTCACTGTTCCCGATGAATCAGCAGTACGTCGACCTGCTGATGGGCGCGCCGTCGGAGGCAACGCCGAAGCAGCTCAAGGAGCTTCACATCCGGCCCAACCCGCCGGCCAAGAACTAAGGCAAGAAGTGTGATGTCACGGCGGCAAGACATGGTCCCGCCGTCGCCACCGGTGCTGGTTCCACGTCAATGCAGTCCTGCGCGATCGGTTGAAGCCGCGGGGATGGCAACTATTCGCTGCAGCGGATAGACTTTCTCGCATGAAGGTGCTGGTTGTCGACGATCATTCGATTGTAAGGGATGGGTTGGCTGCATTGCTCGAGCAGGTCAGCCCCGAATTTGAAGTTTTTCAGGCTGGAGACGCAGAGGAAGGTCTCCAGTTGCTGGATCAGGTCGGTGATTTCGATCTGGTCATCCTCGACCTTTTCATTCCCGGCGTGGACGGTTTTGAGGCGATTTCGGCGTTCGGTCTGAAGCGACCCGAACTCCCTGTCATCGTTTTGTCATCGTCCGAGGATTCCGACGACGTCCGCAGGGCGCTGGCAAGCGGGGCCCTCGGCTATGTTCCGAAGTCGGCCAGCCAACATGTGCTGCTGTCGGCCATCAAGCTCGTCATGAATGGCGACCTGTACGTTCCGCCGCTCGTTCTGTCGAAAAGCTCCGACAGCAATTCCCAAACCGGCGACCTGCCGAAAGCCAACGGCAAGTTGCTGACGCCGCGGCAACGTGAAGTGCTGATCCTGCTCTGTGAAGGCAATCCCAACAAGGCGATCGCGGCAAAGCTCAATCTCTCGGAGAAGACCGTCAAGACCCACATCTCGCTGATCTACAAGGCACTGAACGTCGCCAACCGCATGCAGGCATCGAAGGCCGCGCGCGAGGCCGGGCTCATTTGATCGCTGTGAGCGGGGTGGGCGCGCCGCCGCCGGTCTGATCGGACACGCGCATCGAGTTGACCATTGCCGCCCTGAGCTTGCTGTTGTGCACCGGCTTGTGCAGCATCACCAGGCCGCTGGCCTGGGCTTCGATCAATCGGTGTTCGGCGGTGTCGCCGGTAATCAGGATGGCGGGGATCGGCTGCCTGCATTCGACCTGCAGCAAGCGAATGACCTCGATGCCGTTCTCATCGCCGCGTAGGCGATAGTCGCAAATGATGATGCGCGGCGATACCTTGTCGCGGGCCAGCGCCGCCAGTGCCTCGCTCCCTGAAGACGCGGCAAGAACGCGATAGCCCCAACCTGTCAGCAGTGCATCCATCGCTTCAAGCACGGCGACCTCGTCGTCGATCACCAGAACCAACGCGCCTTCGGCGATGACATGAGAGGTCTCGGTGGCTGCGAGCAGCGAACTCGGAATCAGGTTGGTCAAGGGCAGGCAAATGCTGAAGCAGGAGCCGCGGCCGACTCGCGAGCGCAGATTGAGCTCGCAGTCCAGCAACTCGCTGAGACGGCGCACGATGGCGAGGCCGAGGCCCAATCCCCTGGTCCGATCCCGTTCCGGATTCCGCAGCTGGACATATTCCTGGAAGATCTTTTGCCGGTTCTCCGGCGGAATTCCCGCACCGGTATCCCAGACCTCGATCCTGACCGTCTTGCCGCGCTTTCGACATCCGACCACAACGCGACCTTGATCGGAATGCCGAACCGCATTCGAGATCAGGTTGCGCAGGATGCGTTCCACGAGCAGCGGATCGGAGTGAACGACCGCGCTGGTGCTGTGCTGGTGAATGACGATGGATTTCTCGGCGGCCTCGTCGGCAAAATCCAGGCAGATGCGGTGGAGCAGGGGCTGAAGCGCGAAGGATTGCCGCCGCACTTCGACGACGCCGGCATCGAGCCGGGAAATGTCGAGGATGGCGCTGAACAGGTCCCCCATGGCCGAAGTCGACAGCTCCATCCGGTCGAGGATCCGCAGCGCCGGCATCGGAAGTCCCGACACCGCGCGCAATGCGCTGACAAACAGACCGAGCGCGTGAACCGGCTGGCGCAGGTCATGGCTTGCAGCCGCGAGGAATTGCGATTTTGCCAGGCTGGCCTGCTCGGCTAGTTCCTTCTGCTTCTGCAGATCCCGCGCAAGTTCGCTGGCCTTGATCCGAAGATTGACCAGCTCGTTGAAGCCGCGGTTGGCGCGAACGCCGAGCACGCCCATGCCGATCACGTAGATGATCATGAGCAGGACCATCATCGTGGCTTCGGGGAAGGCCGTTCTGGATTCGAGGCCCCACGCCAGGCAGGGGATGGTGGTTGGAAGGAAGAGGGAGAAGAACGCCGGCAAATAGGAGCTGAACGCCGGGATTGCGCCGGCCGCGACGCTGAGCGAAACGATCAGCACCACCATCTCGGAAGAGAACCGGCCGCTGTTTCCCGCAAGTGAAACCGACGCCCAGCCCCAGCCGATGCCTTCCGCCAGGCTGATGACAACGAACCAGTTTGCCCAGAGCTGCCAGCGCGATGCGTCCGGCCTTGCGCGGTCGTAGAAGATGCGCAGCGTGATATGCGCAGCCGCGCACGCAACGATATAGAGCGCCCAGGCAATGCCGACGCCTTGCTGCAGGACGCCAAGATCGATCAGCGCGCCGACCAGAACAATTGCCGCTACCGCGGCGGCAACGACGCCTGGCACCACATTCTGAAACAGCGCCGCGACCTGCTCCGAGTGAAGCTCGATCGTCGGTGGGGGGGCCTGGTCAGACAAGGCTGTCATGCTCTCCACTCGGAGGCGGGATTCGTTGCCGCGCTATTCATACCAGCGATTTCCAGCGCCGGGTTCCACATCAAGCGGGACTTAGGTCCTAGGCCCTTCGGCGCAGAGGCCGGACCCTTGCCCGATTGACCGGACCTGTGTCGTCAAGCTCTTCTGACGTCCGATCGGGGGAATTCTGCCCGGCAACTAATTTGATCTGAGATCGTCGGACATCTGGGCGGTTCGACCAATTGACATGAATTGAATGCCCAGTTTTTACAGGGATCAAGTGTCATGAAACTAAAAACACTTTTGTTCGGTGCCGCGCTGCTCGCGTCAACGACGTTGACCGCGAAGGCAGCGACCGTCACCGAAACCTACAGCTTTTCGCTCACCGGCTTCGTCGACATTCAAGGAAACACGACGGCGCCGTCCAACCTGGTGACCGGTTCGTTCACCGTCACGTTCGATCCGACACAGAACTACACCAACGACACGACTGACATCCACGTCAATTCCTTCAGCGGTATCACCGTCGATTCTCCATTTGGATTCAGCTACGATGCAACCAGCAAGCTGTTCGGGTTCGGCGGAACCTATGGCGGGACGAACCTGGTCTATGACGGGACCAACGATATCGTCATCAGCTACAATTTGAGCAACCTCGCCGATCCGACGTTTGTTCCGTGCAGCACGGCGGGATACACCTGCGGCAACTACACCGGCAGCAGTGCGGTCGAAGCGTCGGGATACACCACCGTGGCAAGTGGTACGGCCTATTTCTACGGCGCCCAGAGCACCATCACGGCGGGAGTCCCCGAGGCCTCCACTTGGGCGATGATGATCGCCGGCTTCTGCGGGCTTGGTTTTATGGCCTATCGCAAGCAGACCACGGTGCGCTTCGCCTGACCGCGATCGTGCCGCTTGACTGGGAGGCCGCCTTCGGGCGGCCTCTTTGTCTTTAGCGCAATCGCCGCTCGGTCGCGCCGTCTCGAACGTGGTGTTCCCTCCCCAAAGAACGGGGAGAGAAGGCGATCACAGCCCGGTCGAGGCCTCGATCCTGAATTGCGCCAGTGCCGATTGCGGATCGGTCTTGAGCAGTTGCATCAGCTGCAGCGCCGGCGCCTTGGCGCGCGGGGTCAGCTTGATCAGTAGCGTCTGTCCCGGCGTTTCGATGAACTGGCTGACGGCGGTGACGAGGGCGGCGGCATCGGGATTGCTCCCGCCGATCGCGTCGCCCTGCGTCTTGATGCTGTCGAGGACGGCACGACGCGCATCGTCGCGGCCGACGTTCTGGCTGCGCGCATATTGGGTGATCACGAGATCGAGGACGCCGAGGTCGTGCACGGCAAGTTCGATCGTGCCGGCCTCGACCTGCGCGGCCGCGCCCATGGCCTCGGCGGCGCTTGCCGAAAACGCCTCGCGGGGCACGTTGGCGAGCGAGATCTTTGCCGACGCATTGAGCAGGCCCGCCATGTCGAGCTTGAGGGGGTCGAGCGACAGCGAGTGCGACGCCTCGGTCCACGCGGCGCCGAGATCGGCATCGATGGCCATCCGGTCGATCCCGGCGGCCACGAGCGCTTGCTGCCGCGGATCGGCTGCATCGAGCGGCGCCGCCATCTTGGCGATCAGCCGAAGCTTGCTCGGGATCGGTCCGACGAACTGCCCCCAGTCGAGGCTGAGGACGTCGATGTTGACCGGCTTGCCGGTGGCCTTGTAGGGCGAGGCGACATCTTTGACCTCGATACCTTCGATCAGCGGCAACAGCGCCAGCAACTGTTCGGGCGCAGGCTTCTGACCGGCAAATTGCGCCGATAGCCGCATGAAGTTGGCGACGTCGAGCGACTTCAGCGCGACGCGTCCGACCTTGACGGGACCGTTCGGCGCGCGGGCATCGAGGCCCTCGACCGCAAGCTCGCCGATCTTGCCATGCTCGAAGTTGAACCGCATCGAAGCCAGCTTGAACGGCCCCTGCGGCGTCTCAAACGAGAGTCCGCGCATCTCGGCATTGCCCACGGCGATGCCCGAGTAGAGGCCGGCGACTCGTTCCAGCAACTGGCGCGCCTGGGCGGGCGACGGCGGCGTGCTGCCCGGCGGCGGGATCATCGCCATTAGCGCCGGCAGCTGCATCCGGGACGGGTTGATCCTGGCATCCTCGGCGGTCACGCCCTCGATCCGCATGTTCAAGCCGGGCGTGAATGTGCTGGCATCAGGCGTTACGCTGATCACATAGGGACCCGCCGAAAGATGTCCCTGAATCCGATAATCCCTGTCGTCGTTGGCCTTGGCGGGATCGAACATCGCAGCCATTGCGCCGACGTCGATATCGGTCGCGACGATATTGGCAACGTCGCCGGTCATCTTGATCGGCTTGCCTGCGGCCTGCTGGTTGATTGCGAACGTGACCTTGCCCGTCTTGCTCGATCCGATCTTTCCGTCTTTGATGCCTTCGATGGCGAGGTCTGAGTAGTCGAACGTGCCGCCGGCATTGTCGCCGGCATGCGCGGCCGCGCTGAACGCGAGCGTTCCAGTCAATTTGGCTACGGTGACCGATGCGGCGTTGACGCTCGCGAGCTGGTTGAACGCAAACCGATACAGCTCGAAGATCGACGACGAGGCCGGGAGCCGGGGCAGTCCGGTGGGACCGGAATAGTCCTTCACCGTGATCATCGGCGCTTTGTAGGTGAGGGAGGCAATCGTCGGCGTCAGTCCCGCCACGCCGACCTCGACATCGCCGACCTCGACTTTGTCGGCGGAAAACCGCGCCGGGTCGAGTTGGCCGAGGCCCGAGGCCGTGAAGCGGGCGATCTTGACGCTGGCCGGGGATTGTGCGCCCGATTCAGCGACAATGTCGGAAATCGTCAAGGTGCGACTCTTGACGTCGAATGTGATCTTGCCGTGGCTCGCCTTGGCGCCGGTGGCGCGAATCTGCTCGAAGGCGGCCTCGACCTCGCGCGTCACCCGGCGCTGGGCGTAGAAGTCGAAACCGAAATGGCCGGCCGCCGCCACCACGGCAACGGCGATCAGGCCGAGCAGAATTTTCTTCATTCGGTCAACTCCGGATCATCAAGGGAAAGAAATTGCCAATCCGTGGTCGGAAAGTGCAGCATCCTTGAACGGGCCCGCCCGGGCCTGTTGACGGAGACATCATCGGATGTTGCATCCAAGCGGCGGGACATGCTTCACATCCGGCTCGATTTGCCGGACAACTGACTTTCGCCTGGATTAGCACAGAAACAAGAAATTTGGGCCGGAAACGCGGGGAGCACGCATGTCGCAATCGTCTGAAGAACTCCATAATGCCGCGCTCGCCTATCACCGGCTGCCGCGGCCGGGCAAGCTCGAGATCCAGGCGATCAAGCCGCTTGCCAACCAGCGCGACCTGGCGCTGGCCTATTCGCCGGGCGTCGCCGCCGCCTGCACCGAGATCGCCAACAATCCGGCCGAGGCGGCGTCGCTGACCGCCCGCGCCAATCTGGTCGCCGTGGTCTCCAACGGGACGGCGGTGCTTGGTCTCGGCAATATCGGTCCGCTGGCCTCGAAGCCCGTCATGGAAGGCAAGGCGGTGCTGTTCAAGAAGTTCGCCGGCATCGACGTGTTCGACATCGAGATCAAGGCCGACACGATCGAGCGCGTGGTCGAGACGGTTGCGGCGCTGGAGCCGACTTTCGGCGGCATCAACCTGGAGGACATCCGCGGGCCGGAATGCTTCGAGATCGAGGGCCAGCTCAAGGAGCGCATGAAGATCCCGGTGTTTCACGACGACCAGCATGGCACCGCCATCATCGTCGCGGCCGCGATCACCAACGGCCTGCTGCTGAACGGCAAGAATCTGGCCGACGTGAAGATCGTCTGCTCGGGCGCCGGCGCGGCGGCGATCGCGACCCTCAACCTGCTGGTCTCGATGGGCGCGCAGCGCAAGAACATCTGGGTCTGCGACATCGACGGTGTCGTCTACGAGGGCCGTAACACCACGATGGATCGCTGGAAGGCGGTCTACACCCAGAAGACCGATGCGCGGGTGATGGCGGACGTCATTCCGGGCGCGGATATCTTCATTGGCCTGTCGGCGCCGGGCGTGCTGAAGCCCGAGATGGTCAAGCAGATGGCCGAGCAGCCGCTGGTGATGGCGCTCGCCAATCCGGTACCGGAGATCATGCCGGAAGAGGCGCGCCAGGCGCGGCCCGACGCGATGATCTGCACCGGCCGTTCGGACTATCCGAACCAGGTCAACAACGTGCTCTGCTTTCCCTTCATCTTCCGCGGTGCGCTCGATGTCGGCGCGACCGCGATCAATGAGGCGATGAAGCATGCCGCGGTCGATGCCATCGCGCAGCTCGCGCGCGACCCGCCGTCGGACGCGGTCGCCCATGGATTCGAGACCGGCGAGACCCAGGGGTTCGGCCCGGGCTCGC
Organism: Bordetella parapertussis; assembly: GCA_943372075.1. Taxonomy (GTDB): domain Bacteria; phylum Pseudomonadota; class Alphaproteobacteria; order Rhizobiales; family Xanthobacteraceae; genus Bradyrhizobium. Next base: position 10,889 of record CALRXG020000077.1, read on the forward strand.
TGATCCCGAGCCCGTTCGATCCGCGCCTGATCCTGCGCATCGCCCCTGCGGTGGCCAAAGCCGCGATGGATTCTGGCGTTGCGACCCGGCCGATCACCAACTTCGAAGAATATACCACGCAGCTCGAGCGCTTCTCGTTCCGCTCCGGCCTCACCATGAAGCCGGTGTTCGCCAAGGCCAAGACCCAGCCGGTGCGGGTGATCTATGCCGAAGGTGAGGACGAACGCGTGCTGCGCGCGACCCAGGTCGTGCTGGAGGAGAAGCTGGCGCGGCCGATCCTGGTCGGGCGTCCCTCGGTGGTCGAGACCCGGATCAAGCGCTTCGGCCTGTCGATCAAGGCGGGTCGTGATTTCGACCTGGTCAATCCCGAGGACGATCCTCGCTACCGCTCCTATGTGCAGTCCTATATCGACGTCGCCGGCCGGCGCGGGGTCACGCCCGAGGCGGCGCGGACGGTGGTCCGCACCAACAACACGGTCATCGCGGCGCTTGCCGTGTCGCGCGGCGAGGCCGACGCGATGCTGTGCGGCGTCGAGGGCCGCTATATGAGCCATTTGCGGCATGTCCGCGAGATCATCGGCTTCCTGCCGGGGATCAGCGACTATGCTGCGCTGTCGCTGATGATCACGACCAAGGGGGCACATTTCATCGCCGACACTCAGGTGCGGCCCAACCCGAGCGCGGAAGAGCTCGCCGAGGTGGCATCGCTCGCGGCGATCCACGTCCAGCGCTTCGCCTTCAAGCCCCGCGTCGCATTCGTGTCACATTCCGACTTCGGCAGCTACGATACCGAGTCGTCGCGCAAGATGCGCCGCGCCACCCAGCTGCTGAAGGACAAGCATCCGGAGATCGAGGCCGACGGCGAGATGCAGGGCGACACCGCGCTGTCGGCGGTGGCACGCAAGCTGGTGCTGCCGCAATCGCGGCTGGAAGGTGAGGCAAATATCCTGATCATGCCGAACCTCGACGCCGCCAACGTCGCCTACCAGATGATCAAATCGCTGGCGGATGCCTTGCCGGTCGGACCGATCCTGATCGGCCCGGCACGTCCGGCGCACATCCTCACTCCGTCGGTGACCGCGCGCGGCATTCTCAACATGACCGCGGTCGCCGCGGTCGAAGCCCAGGAGCGTGCCGGTCGCGCACAGCCGACGCTGTTCGGCTGAGCGGTCGTTCGAGCATGATCTCCGCGCAGACGCCTGCGTCTGTTGCGGGGGAAAGACCGCTACGCGGCTTTCCCGATCATTCTTCCGGCCGGACGGATTCGATTTGATCGTAGCAGGCGGGACGGCCATAATCGCTCCGCCTGCTTCGTCCGATTTCCGCAATCCAGTGAGGCCGACCCATGCCAGCGTTCATCACCTTCGGGCGCATCCTGTTTGCCGTGCTGTTCCTGTATTCCGGGGCGAGCAAGCTGTTCAGCATCCAGGGGACTGCGGATCTGCTCACCGCCAAGGTGATCATCCCCGCCGTTATCGCGCCCTATACGCAGCAGATCGAAACCTTCGTCGGCATGCCGTTCATGCAGCTCCTGGCGATTGTGATCGGCGGCTTCGAGATCGTCGCGGGGCTGATGATCGCGGTGAATTTCCTGGCGCGGTTCTTCGCCATCCTGCTGATCATCTTCGTGTGCTTCGCGACCTTCTACTTCCATGATTTCTGGAATCAGCCGGCGCCCGACAACCTCAAGACCCTGATCGACGCGCTGAAGAACCTGTCGTTGATCGGTGCGCTCTTCATCATCGCGGGCTACGGCCACGGCCCGCGCCGCGACGAGCCGGCCTATGGGGACGTGTAGGGCCCCGGTCACGCCACCCGGGACTGGGTAGGCAATCAGTCCGTGACGCGGGGCGGGGCGATCTCCCGCATCCACCTTGAGATCGTCGCGCTGTCGGCACCGGCAGCCGATCGGCTGATGCCGGTGCCCAGCAGCGCGGCCGCGCGTGCCGCGCGGGGCGTGATGCCGTAGGCGGCTTTGAACGAGCGGGTGAAATGGGCGTCGGTGCCGAGATGCCAGCGCCTTGCGACTTCGCTGATCCTCAGGTTGCGCGCATCCGACCCGGCAAGGTCGAAGAATGCCCGATGCAGGCGACGGCTGCGGATGTACTCGGCGATGCCTCCGGCCGGCGCGAACAGCCGGTAGAGGGAAGCCCGGGACAGGCCGAAATGGACCGCAAGCGACGCGGCCGAGAGCTGTCCGTCGCCGAGCTTTGCCTCGATATGTTGCCTGATCCGCATCAGCGATGCGTTCGCGGCGAGGCCACGGTCGGAATCGCCGCGCTCCATTTCGCCTCTGAGGCAAGCGGCCAGCAGCGAGGTCGTGCCCTCGACCACCGCGGGGCACTCCTCGAATGTCATGCGCGGCGCGAACTCGAACAGGGCGGTGAGATGCCCGGCCAGCAGGCGTCCGACCACGCCGCTCGCTGGCAGCACCAGGCCGTGCAGCGCGTCGACCTGCACGATGTGGGCGGCGAACATCGGCCGCGGCACGACGAGCGTCACGTTCTCGAAAGCGGTTGCCCTGGTCTCCAGCGTCTGGGCGAGGTCGAACGCGCAGATGTCGCCGGCGCGCACGCGGACCGGCATTTCGCCGGCAACGCCGTCGAAGCCGCCCTTCAGATAGAGCTGCAGGATGATGTGGTCGACGCCGGACCGCGCCACCGTCGCGGTGGTGCGCAGGAAGCGCTGGCCGCTGGCGCGGCTGAGCCCGATCAGCACGGGTCCCATGGCATAGGAACACAGGTCCGCGCTGAACGGCGCCGGTTCGCCGCGCCCCAACTCGTCGACGTCGAACAGCGTCGCGACGGCTTCCCGCCAGGCTGCGATGTTTTGATCCGTCGCCATCCCAGCGCCGGCAAAGCCGAAGGTCGGCAGCAGGGACGACACGGAAGCAGCATCGCTGATTGTTCCGGCGGTTCCTCCCTGGCCGGTTGTCGCGGGGTCGTCGGTCATTGTCGCAGGCGTACAGTCTTCTCGGGGATTCGAGCTTCGCATCCGGGTCGGTTCAGCCCGGGGGGTGCGGCAGATCGTGCCAATCCCTTGATGAATCGTCTCGGAAGATCAGGGTATAGGTCGCCTTTGTCGGAACGGAAAGCCGCCGCCGGTCGATTTGGCGCGACCCGTTGTCATGTTCCATTAAAACGACGGCCGTGATCGTCTGTCCGAAGCGAAGCTGCGGCTTGCGGTTTTGTCTCAGTCTATTGATGCGGCGTTTCGCGAGCATCAGCCTGTATTGACGATGTTCATCCTATGCCGGTTATAGCGGGCGCGCGTCGAACACCGACGCAGGGCTGCGTGGCGGTTTCGTTGAGAGATGGAACCAACTACGGCTTTGGACCGCCGTCGGGGCCGATTACTGGCTCTTGGCACATTACGCGAGCCGGTTTTTCACTGGCCGGCGGCGGTACCAGTTTCAGCCAGATGACTTGTTTCAACCAATTGACTTGGCGATGACGCCGCCGTCAGCCCGCGCGACGCCACGGCGTGACGCTGACGTCCTGCGCGACGTCGATCAGTTGCGGCGCGCCGGCGTGGAGGCCGTGAGCGGCAAGTACCTGCTGCGGGGTGCGGGCAGGGACGCCGGGAAAGCACGGCTCGCCGTCGGGAATGCGCACCTTCGGTGCGACCGACAGCCAGAACGTGTCGTAGCGCTCCATGAACATGCCGAACACGCCGGGGCCGCCGATGATGGCGACCATGCCCGAGGTCACGCCGGCCCCGCGGCTGGCAGTCTCGAACGAGCAGCCGGCCGGATTCCACAACAGTGCGTTCGGATTGTTTGGGTCGGGCGCGGTGGCCGCGACCTTGCCGGTCAGAATGAGGCGCCGCCGCGTCGGCGCATTCGGCTGTTCTTCCTGGGAGTGGCGGCCATGAACGACGAGATCGGCACGGTCGAGGGCTGCGGTGAAGAACCGCTTGTCGCCCTCGATCTTGAGCTCGTCCGGCATCACGTTGTGTGCATTCGCCAGCCGGCCGTCGGCGGAGACGATGACGAAACCCTCGATACGCAATCCAGCCACCAGGACTTGGCCGGCGCGCTTACTGATCGACGGTGGTGACGACGCTGTTCACCGGCCGCGAGCTCACGGTCGGCAGCTTGACGTCCTTGGCGAGCTCCTGCTCGTATTGCGGCAGGATCGTCGCCGGGAATTTGGCGCGCATTGCCACCACTTTGTAGCCGCCGGCCTTGAGCTGCGTCAGCAGCGTGGGCAGCGCTTCGGCGGTGTGCTTCTGGAAGTCGTGCATCAGGATGATGCCCTTGCCGAGCTTGCCGAGCTTCTTCATCACGGTGTCGATCACCTGCTGGGAGTTCTTCGACTTGAAGTCGAACGAGTCGAGGTCGCAGGAGAAGATCGCAATGTTACGGTTGCCGAGATAGGTCACCATCTCAGGCGGATGCTGCAGCGCCGGGAAGCGGAAGAACGGCGCGGGGGAGGTTTCGAGCGCCCATTTCACCGCGGCCAGGCCTCGTTCGATCTCGTCCTTCTTCTGATCCTCGGTCAGCTTCTTGTTGTTCAGATTCTCATGCGACCAGGTGTGCGAACCGACCGTGTGGCCGGCAGCATAGACCTGGCGCAGGATCTCGGGATGATAGGTGGCGTGCTTGCCGATCGGGAAGAAGATGCCCGTGGTGCATTCGTCGGCGAGCGCCTTCAGCACCGCCGGCGTGTTGACCGGCCATGGGCCGTCGTCGAAGGTCAGCACCACCTCGTGGTCGCGCAGGAAGTCGAGCTGCTTGAAATGCTCGAAGCCGAAGCCGGGTCCACCTGTGGTGTCGATCTCGACGGTGCGGGCAACGCCGAGCGCATTCGGATTGGTACAGGCGGCGCGCGCCGGCTGCGGCGGTTGCTTCGGCGGCACTGGAACGGCCGCTGCGGCAGCGGGCGCCGCGGCAGCAGGGGCTGGAGCTGCCGCTGGCGCAGTGCCCTTGGCGGGCGGTGTCTGCGACCAAGCTGCGCTCGACGCGAGCAACGATACGGTCCCTGCGAAAATCAGACCTGCCGCAATGCGCATGGCGTGTTCCCTGCTGATCGCGCTCCCCGCCGCCGGCATTGCCGCGCCCGGGCCGCTTCCGCCCCCAACCGATCGTACCCTAGTCGCAGAGGCGCCGCCAAGGCAATGAACGGGGCGGGGCTGTGCCCAAAATCCTCGTCGGATCAGTTAATTCCGGGGATTATCGTCGCCTCTCAGGCTGCCGCCAATGCCCGCGCGATTGCGGTCTTGACGCGGGTGTCGTCAGGCGTGACCTGTTCAGAGAAGACGTCGGCGATGTAGCCGTCTCGGCCGATCAGGTATTTGTGGAAATTCCAGCGCGGCACGTCCTTCGGCCGAGCCTCCGCCGCCCAGCGATAGAACGGGTGGGCGCCGGCGCCCTTCACCACCGCCTTGGCTGCGATCGGGAAGGTGACGCCGTATTGATGCTGCGCGGTCTCGGCGATCTCGGTCGGGCCGCCGGGCTCCTGGCCGCCGAAATTGTTGGACGGCACGCCGATGATGACGAAGCCGCGATCGCGGAATTCGGTCCACAATTGCTGCAAGCCGGCATATTGCGGCGTGAAGCCACAGAGCGAGGCCGTGTTGACGATCATCAGCGGCCGGCCGGCATAGTCGGCAAGGCGAATGTCGCCACCGGCGAGTGCCGGGAATGAGAAGGCGTAGGCCGTGATCCGGCTCATGGCCGGCTGCTGCGCATGCAGGGCGCGGGAGCCCGCGGTCGCGGCCAACGCCGCCACGATCAGTGTCCTGCGGTCCATCATGGTCTCGTCCCCGGAACGGATACGGAGCCATGATAGTCCAGCGGGAGGCCGCAGGCTTTCAAGAAGGCGTTATGGAGGCTCAGCGCAGCGGCAGGATGAAGTCGGTGCCTTCGCCGGTCTCGCCCTGGTTGACGCCGAGGTCGGAGACGATGATCGATCCGCCGGTGCCGAGCGATTCGGTGATCCGCGCCATCGCGTCGGCCGGGATGGAGATGCGGTCGAGCGCCTCTGCCGGGGTGTTGGTCGCCGGCTGCGGCCTGGCCTCGACCGGCGCCGCGGCTGCCACCTTGCGACGATGCGAACTGCGGTCCTGCATATCGATGCGGGCGGCATTGCGGGACGGCAGCGTCACCACCGACCAGTGCAGCAGGTTGCTGTCGGTCTTGTCGGCCTGCGCGGTGAACACGTGGGTGCCGAGCGGCCGGTCGCTCGCAGCGATCGTCACCGGCACTTCGAACAGCGGCGCGAAGTTCTGCCGGACATAGAGCTTGGAATCCTTGCGGCTGATGAACACCGCGATCTGACCGGCGCGCTTCGGCATGTCGATCCTGGCCGCGCCCGGCAGCCGTGCCGGATCCTTGGCCGCATCGTTCCCAACGTCCTGAGTGCCGGCCGCGGTCGCGGCTTCTGGGGGCTTGCCGGCGGGCTTGACCGCATCCGTCGCCTTGGGTGCGTCCTTGGCCGCATCGGCCTTCGGCGCATCGGTCTTCGACGTGTCGGCCTTTGCCGGATCAGGCTTTGCCACGTCGGTTTTGGGCGCCTCGGCAATGGCGGGCTTGGCTGCGTCCGCTTTCGGCTCGTCGGCCTTGGTGTCGACCCTGGTTTCGGCCTTCACCTGATCGTTCGAGGCGACCTCGGTCTTCGGTGCGTCGACGCTGCCGGTGGTTTCGCCGACGGTCCTGTCGTCGGTCGCGGTGCCGCTATCGGCCGTCGTGTCGGCTGCAAGCTTCTCCGCGATCGCATCGCCGGGAGAGGGCGCATCGGACATCGTCTCCGCCGCGCTTGCCACAGGCATCGCGCCGCTGGCGTCGGCGGTGTGGGTGTTGTCGCGCAGCGATGCCGCGTCATGGCCGACGCTGCTGCGCAAATCGAGCCCGGTCTGCGGCTTGTCCGCGCCCTTGTCGCTCTTTACGCCGAGCGGCGCATCCATCTTCAGAACGTCGTCGGCAACCGGCTGCGGCGGCGCGACCTTCTGCGTCACCAGCAGCGGGTGCGAGAAACTCTCCGGCGAGACCGTGCCCGGCGTCACGAACACGCGGGCGCCCATCCGGGTCCAGTTGTACATCTTGACCGCGAACGACATGGGCATGCGGATGCAGCCATGGGAAGCCGGATAGCCCGGCAGCACCCCGGCGTGCATCGCGATGCCCGACCAGGTGATGCGCTGCATGTACGGCATCGGCGCGCCGCTATAGATGTTGGACTGATGGTACTTCTGCTTCTGGATGACGCTGAAGACGCC
>CALRXG020000078.1:0-18088 GCA_943372075.1 Bordetella parapertussis
GAGTTCACGTTGCAGGACGCCAACCTCGCCGAACTGAACGAATGGGCGCCGAAGATCCTGAGCAAGATGCAGACGCTGCCACAACTGCGTGACGTCGCCACCGACCAGCAGAGCAGCGGCACCACGCTCGAATTGAAGATCAACCGCGACACCGCCTCTCGCTATGGCATCCAGCCACAGCTGATCGACGACACGCTGTATGACGCGTTCGGCCAGCGCCAGGTGACGCAATACTTCACCCAGCTCAACAGCTACCACGTCATCCTCGAGGTGCTGCCGGAGTTGCAGGGCTCGGTCGATACGCTGAACAACATCTACGTCAAGTCGCCGCTGACCGGCGAACAGGTGCCACTGTCGACCTTTGCGAAGTGGACCACCGTTCCGGTGCGGCCGCTGTCGATCAGCCATCAAGGCCAATTCCCGGCGATCACCATCTCGTTCAACCTGGCACAGGGCGTCGCGCTCGGCCAGGCGACGGAGGCGGTCCAGAAGGCGATGATCGACCTCGGCGCGCCGCCGACCCTGAGCTCGAGCTTCCAGGGCACCGCGCAGGCCTTCCAGCAATCGCTATCGTCGGTGCCGCTCCTGATCCTGGCGGCGCTCGTGGTGGTCTACCTGATCCTCGGCATTCTCTACGAGAGCTACATCCACCCGATCACCATTCTGTCGACACTGCCTTCGGCCGGCGTCGGCGCGCTGGCGATCCTGATGGCGGCCGGCTTCGACTTCTCGTTGATCGCGCTGATCGGCATCATCCTGTTGATCGGCATCGTGAAGAAGAACGGCATCATGATGGTCGACTTTGCGATCGCCGCCGAGCGCGATCAGCACATGGAACCGGTGGCGGCGATCCGCCAGGCCGCCCTGCTCCGCTTCCGCCCGATCATGATGACGACGATGGCGGCGATCTTGGGCGGCGTGCCGCTGATGCTGGGGACCGGCACCGGCTCGGAAATCCGTCAGCCGCTGGGCTACGCCATGGTCGGCGGACTGATCGTCAGTCAGGCACTGACGTTGTTCACGACGCCCGTCGTCTATCTCTATCTCGACAAGCTCTCCAACGCGTTTGCCAATTGGGGCCGCTCACCGCGCGCCGACCATGACGCCGGCGACGGCGAAGACGGATCGGTCAAGCAGGCCGCCGAGTGACTTGACATTGCCCGCCTACCGGCACATCCGAAAGATGTTCATCTCGGAGCCGGTATCGTGAAGATTGTCGCAACGTCGCTCGCCGTCCTGTTGACCGTGTTCGCCGCAGCCGGCTCCGGTCATGCCCAAACAGCCAAGGGCAAGAATGCGCCCGCCCCGGTTCCGGCGGCCGCTCCCCCCGCTCCTCAAGGCGATGCCGCCGGCAACAATACCGGCTGGGTTGCGCGCTGCACCAGCGCGAGCCGCGACGCGCCGCTGGAATGCGCGATGGAGCAGACCGCGGTGCTCACCAAGACCGGCCAGCTCATCGTGCTGGTCAATATCCGCGTCCCCGGTGACACGCGCACGCCGGTCGCGCTGATCCAGCTGCCGCTCGGGCTGAACCTGCCGGCCGGCGCCAAGCTGCAAGTCGACGACGGCAAGGCCGTCGATGTGCCGATCCAGACCTGCGAAGCGCGCGGCTGCTACATCAATGCGCCGCTCGCCGCTGACGTCCTGGCCCAACTGAAATCGGGCAAGCAGCTCAAGGTCTCGTTCCAGAATCTCGGCAAGGAGACCATCAGCATCCCGATGCCGCTGGCCGACTTCGCGACGGTCTACGACAGGATCAAGTAAGGAAGGTCGGACCTTCTTCCGTCATTGCGAGGAGCGGAGCGACGAAGCGATCCATGCCTCTACCGCGGCACCTTGGATTGCTTCGCTCCGCTCGCAATGACGTCGGTGGGTCGCCGGCTATTGCCGCGCCATCTGCGCATTCCCGACACCGTCGCCGTCGAGCTTCTGGTCGTCGTGCATGACGACCGTCACCTGCAAAAGCTTGCCGGTGAACTCGAACGGCGCCTCGTAGCGTGAGACTGGGCTGCCGCGATCGCGCCCGATGTCGAGCCCGGACCATGAGATGAAATTGTGGAAGCCGAGCTGGGTCTGCATCGATCCGACCGGCTCGCCGTCGATCGTCAACGTGTATTCGCTGACGCCGGTCCGCGCGCCCTTGGCGGGCGGCTCCTTGCGCAGCAACCGCTCGACATGCACGCCGAGCCGATGCGCGCCCGCGGGCACCCTGCGGCTCGACGTCACCAGTTCGTGGCCGCCGCCGACATTCAGGTCGTGCACCAGATAGCCATCCTTGATGAAGAGGCTGTAGCCCGAGGTGGCGTCGCCATGCGCGATCAGCACGCCCTCGGCGCCGCCGTCCCCGATCTCGACATGCGCTTCGATGCTGTAGCTGCGGCTGCGCACGTCGGGCGCGACATCGGTCGGCACGTGCCCCATGCCGGCATGGAAGGTGAATTTTGTCCGAGCGCCATGGAAGCGCGCGGCATTCTCGGCAAAGCGCGGCCCGAAACGATCATCGAGCGGCAGCACGTTGTGCGCCTCCGCCTCGCTCCACCATAACTTGATCATCTGCTCCAGACGCTCGGTCTCCGCTGCCGCGAGGTCGTCCACCTCGGAGAAGTCCCGATCGAGATGGAACAGCTCCCATTTGTCGTTCTCGAACGGCGTACCCGAGGGATGAAACGACACCGCCTTCCAGCCATCCTTCCAGAGCCCGCGATGGCCGAACATCTCGAAATACTGTGCCGACGACTTCGACGGCGCCGACGCATCATCGATGGACTTCGCAAAGCTCTCGCCCTCGATCGGCATTTGCGGGCAGCCTCCGATCTCGGCCGGCGCTGAGATTCCGATCAGATCGAGCAGCGTCGGCGTCAGGTCGCAGGCATGGACGAACTGATGGCGCAGCTCTCCCCTGGCCTTGATGCGCTTCGGCCAGCTCATCACGAAAGGATCTCGGATGCCGCCGCCATGGGTGTTCTGCTTGTAGCGCCGCAGCGGCGTGTTCGAGGCCATCGCCCAGCCGTGCGGAAAGTTCGAGTGCGTATCCGGGCCGCCGATGTCGTCGATCCGCTGCAATTTGACAGGCACCGGCTCAGGCCGGAAATTATACGGCCCCATCGCGTTGACGAAGCCGAGCGGGCCGCCCTCCTGGCTCGCGCCATTGTCCGACATCACGATCACAAGCGTGTTGTCACGGATCCCGGCCGTGTCGAGAAATCCGATCAGCCGCGCCAGATGTTGGTCAGCGTGGTCGAGCATGCCGGCATAGGCCGCCTGCAACCGCGTGAACACGCGCCGCTCGTCGGCGGAATGCTCGTTCCAGGCCTTCACGCCGTCGTTTCGCGCCGGCATCCTGGTGGCTTCCGGCACCAGGCCCAGCGCCTTCTGCCGCGCCATCCGCTGCTCGCGCTCGACATCCCAGCCATGGGCGAAGGCAGCGTCATAGCTCCTGATGATGTCGGCCGGCGCCTGATGCGGCGCGTGGCAGGCGCCGAGCGCAAGCCAGGTCAGCCACGGCAGATCGGGACGGTCGGCCACATGATCGGCGATGAAGCGGATCGACTGGTCGACCAGGTCGGACGTGAGATGGTAGCCGGTCTCGTAAGTGCCCGGCGGATCGACATGCGTGTTGTCGGACACCAGTTCCGGCGCGTATTGGTCGGTCTCCGCGTCGAGGAATCCATAGAAGCGATCGAAGCCGCGACCGAGCGGCCAGCCGTCGAACGGACCGGTTGCTCCGCTCTCGGTCAGCGGCGTCACATGCCATTTGCCGACCATCCCGCCTCGCGCGCGATCTTGCCGCGATAGCCTGGATAGCCGGAATCGAAATTGGCGAGGCAGCCGACGCCGACTGAATGATGATTGCGTCCGGTGAGCAGCGCCGCGCGCGTGGTCGAGCACATCGCGGTGGTGTGGAAGCCGCTGTAGCGCAGGCCCTCGGCGGCGAGCCGGTCGATGGTCGGCGTTCGGATCGGAGAGCCGTAGCAGCCGAGGTCGGAGAACCCGACATCGTCGAACAGCACCACCAGGATGTTGGGCGCACCGGCCGGTGGTTGGCGCGTGTCAGGCCACCATGGCTTCGAGGTCGCGACCGTCTTGCCGATACTGCCGCCGAACGGCGGCTTCCGATGCTCGCTCATGACGCTCTCCCTGTCCTCGCCCAGAACAGCGGTTGCCCCGCTCTTCGTCCCGGCGGATTGCCTCAAATCATAATCCGAATTATGATTATGGAAATCAGGAGTTGCAAGCGCGAATGCCGCGGCTTTCGGAGCAGTTCGACCTTCCCGGCGTCACCCCCTCGCGCCAGAAGCGTAGCCGCGAGACGACGCTGGCGCTGCTTCAGGCGGGCGCCGAGCTGTTGCGGACACGGAGCCTCGCGGAGCTGTCGATCGAAGCCCTTTGCGGCAAGGTTGGCGCCACGGTCGGCGCCTTCTACAGTCGCTTCGAGAGCAAGGACGCCTATTTCAACGCGCTGATCGCGCTCGCCGCGCAGGACGGCGCGCGGCATCTGGCCCGGATGGACAGCCCCGCCGGCGATGTCGCGCTCGGCGACCTCTGCCGCCTCGTCGTGTCAGGCGTGGTCGGTTGGATCCGCGCCAACGAGGGCGTGCTGCGCGCGGCGCTGCAGCACGATGACACCCGACCGGACAGGTGGACGACATTCAAGGGCCTTGCGCGTGCGACCACCGAACACGCCACTCCCCTGTTGCTGCGTGCGATGGGCAAGCGTCGCAAGGCGGCGAAGACCCGCGCCATCGCCTTCGGCTTCCAGGTCGTGCTCGGCACGCTGGTCAACGCGATCCTCAACGATCCAGGTCCACTCTCGCTGCGCGACAAGGAGATCGAGCAGAGGCTGGCCGACTGCCTGTTGCTGCTGCTGAAGGCCGAGATGAATTAGCGCGCTGGATTCCCTGCCGGTCGCGCCGTCGGCGCTACCGCTCGCGCTTGTAGAGAAACGCGTTGTCCGGCTGCGGCATGCCGATCGTCTTGTAGAACCCGATCGAATCGGGCGCCGACAACAGCAGGCACATCGCCTCAGGTCCGGCATGGCGGCGGGTTTCCGCGATCAGGCGCTTGCCGATGCCATGTCCCTGATGCTGGCGATCGACCGCGAGATCGGACAGGTAACAGCAATAGGCGAAATCCGTCAGCGCGCGCGAGACGCCGACAAGCGTACCCGCCTTCCGCGCCGTCACGATCAGATTGGCATTGGCGATCATGCGCGCCATCCGGCCGGCATCCGCCAGCGGACGCCGCTCGCCCAGGCCCGACTGGCGCAGCACCTCGATGAACTCGTCGACGCAGATCGATGCTTCGCGGACATACAGAATTTCGTCCATCACCTTAAACCTCTGCCGCAAGACCCCGGATCACGCGCGCCAAACCATGGTGGATTGCGCCGGGCGAATCCACCCTCGATACGGTGATGGCATCTGCTGCGACGAACGCTTTTGTATCGGGCGCAGGGCGAGCCCGGCAGTCTGATCGGGATTTTGGCTGCGCCGATATGGCAGATTGGCTGGGGAACCTGGATTCGAACCAAGACAAACAGAGTCAGAGTCTGTTGTGCTACCGTTACACCATTCCCCAAGAATTGTCCGTGCTATCAACAGCTTAGCTGAATGACTGGACATCTCGGCACAACGGGTTCGCCTGCCAAATCAGCGCCCGCGCGAGAGCGACCTTCTACCCGCTTGGTCCTACGCTTGGCAAGCATTGTTGGCGGAGAATGGCCGCGAAAATTACGGCCGGCAGCGATCGGCGTCGACCAGGTACGCTATATTTCGGCGAGCGCTTCAAAGAGCAGTTCAGGACAGGCTGCAAGGAGCGACCCAAGGCCAAACCCCGAGGTGCCGAGCGCAATGGCACCGATCCAGCCGTACCAGCTGAAGCCGACCAGCGCGCCCATCAGGGTTGCGGCGCCAACCACGAAAACGGTCCAGACCAACCGTATGACGGCAACCAGCGCCTTGAACATCGCGACCATGGCCCAACTCACGCCCGACGCTTTGACACGACGGAAGCGCCGCGTCTTAGACATCTCCGAAGGCTCAATCTTGAGTCGGTGCCGCGAGCGGCATGTTCAACTTCGGCGGCGTGATCCGCCCTGACAAAGCGCCGCACCGCGGCGTTGCCACGGCGGTGCGCTGGATTGCTGAATGGATGCCTTGCGGCGGGCGGTCAGTACAGCCCGCCCGTTCCCGACCGCATCACGGCGCGATCCGCGTCCGGCGAAATCCCGGCCTGGGTTCCGTCGATGACATCGGTGCCCGGGACCATGTTGTTGTCATAGACCGGCGGTGCCTGGCCCGGCTTGAAGGCTTCGAGCACCACGCCCCTGTTCTGACCCGGCGCGGCGCGCAGCCCGGTCTTGGCATCGACCAGCACCAGGCGGATGCCGACCGGCTGCTTGAACGGGGTGGCCGGCTTGTCGGCCAGCGCGAGCTTCAGGAAGTCGCGCGCGATCGGCGCCGCCGTGTGGCCGGCCTGCGCATTGCGGCCGAGCGAGCGCGGCTTGTCGTAGCCGACATAGAGGCCGACCACGAGGTCCGGCGAGAAGCCGACGAACCAGAGGTCCTTGGCCTCGTTCGAGGTGCCGGTCTTGCCGGCGAGCGGCTTGCCGACGTCCTTCAACGCAGTGCCGGTGCCGGCCTGGATGACGCCCTCCATCAGCGAGGTGATCTGGTAGGCGGACATGGCGTCCAGCACGCGTTCACGGCGGTCGACGAGTTGCGGCTCGGGCTGGTTCTTCCAGCCCTCCGGCGCGTCGCAGCCGCGGCATTCGCGCTGGTCATGCCTGAAAATGGTGTGGCCGTAGCGGTCCTGGATGCGGTCGATCAAGGTCGGCTTCACCCGGATGCCGCCATTGGCGATCATCGAATACGCCGTCGCCATCCGCATCACCGTGGTCTCGCCGGCGCCGAGCGCGTAGGCAAGATAGTTCGGCAGTTCGTCATAGACGCCGAAGCGCTTGGCGTATTCGCCGATCAGCGGCATGCCGATCTCCTGCGCGAGCCGCACCGTCACGGTGTTGAGCGACAGCCGCAGCGCGTTGCGCAGCGTGACCTGGCCCTGGTACTTGCCGGTCGAGAAGTTCTCGGGGCGCCAGATGTTGCCCTGCCCCTGGTCGATCTCGATCGGGCCGTCGATCATCACGGTCGATCCGGTGTAGCCGTTGTCGAGCGCCGACGAATAGACGATCGGCTTGAAGGTCGAACCAGGCTGCCGGTAGGCCTGCGTCGCGCGGTTGAACTGGCTCTGGTCGAACGAGAAGCCGCCGACCATCGCGAGCACGCGGCCGGTGTGCGGATCCATCGCGACCATCGCGCCCGACAGTTCGGGCACCTGGCGCAGCCGGTACTGGCCCTCGACGGGCTTGCCGTCCTTGGAGAACAGCGGATCGGCGTAGATCACGTCGCCGGGCTGCAGCACCTGCGCCACCGAGGTCGGCGTCTTGCCCTTGTACGGGCCTGACGTTGCCCTCGCCCATCGCACGCCTTCCAGCGTGACGATGCCGGTCTCGCGCTGCTTGCTGATGGCGCCACCCAGTTCGCGGCCGGGCTGGAAGCCGATCCGCGCCGACTGGTCGTTGCTCTCCAGCACCACCGCCATTCGCCACGGCGAGATGTCCGAGAGCGACTTGACCTCGGCGAGCGGCACGCCCCAGTCGCCGGTCAGGCTGAGCTTCTGGATCGCGCCGCGATAGCCCTGCTGCTCGTCATAGTTCACGAGCCCCGCCACCATGGTCTTGCGCGCCATCACCTGGATCTTGGGATCGAGCGTGGTGCGCACCGACAGGCCGCCCTCATAGAGCTTCTTCTCGCCGTAGCGCTCGAAGATGTCGCGGCGGACCTCCTCGGAAAAATATTCGCCGGCGAAAGTATGCGCGCCGCTGCTGCGATTGGTGACGACCAGCGGATCCTTGCGCGCCTTGTCGGCGTCGGCCGCGGTGATCCAGCCATTCTCCTGCAGGCGGTCGATCACGTAATTGCGGCGCTCGACGGCGCGTGCATGGTTACGCACCGGATGAAGGCTCGCCGGCATTTTCGGCAGCGCCGCGAGATAGGCCGCTTCGGCGACCGTCAGTTCGTTGACCGACTTGTCGAAATAGACCAGCGAGGCCGCCGCGATGCCGTAGGCGCCGAGGCCGAGATAGATCTCGTTGAGATAGAGCTCGAGGATCTTGTCCTTGGAATAGGCCCGCTCGATTCGCATCGCCAGCAGGGCTTCCTTGATCTTGCGCGAGAACGATACCTCGTTGGTCAGAAGGAAGTTCTTGGCGACCTGCTGGGTGATCGTGGAGGCGCCCTGCGGGCGGCGGTTGGAACCGAAGTTCTGGATGTAGGCGACGCCGGCGCGCGCCATGCCGGTGTAGTCGACGCCGCCATGCTCGTAGAAATTCTTGTCCTCGGCGGCGAGGAAGGCGTTGATCACGAGCTTCGGCACCGCCTGGATCGGCAGGTACAGCCGGCGCTCCTTGGCGTATTCGCCGAGCAACGATCCATCGGCCGCGTGCACGCGCGTCATCACCGGCGGCTCGTAATTCTGGAGCTGCGAATAGTCGGGCAGGTCCTTGGAAAAATGCCAGAACAGCCCTGCCACCGCGGCCAGACCGGCCAGGAACATGATGGTTCCCGCGGTGAACAGGAACCCGAAGAACCGCAACAGAAATTTCATTCGACCAGATTTCCGTGGCGAATACGCCGCTCATTCTGAGCCGGCTGCCTGCCACTTAGGCGGTCCGGTATATCGGTCGCTCCCCGGACCTGCAATTCAACGCAGGAGAATTTAAGCAAGCCAAACGTCAAACTTATGCCATAGAGCCCGGCTCGGAGCCGCGGCCAAATCAGCTCCCGTCACCCAATCCGCGATACTCCGGGACTGCATCGATGCCCGGCGCGCCGCTCCTCGATTCGCGCGCCTCATCGAACCATATCCCCAACTCCAATCGCTACACTTGCGCGGCGGCCGAGTTGCGAAACCAAATCGCAGCGCCGAACCTCGCTTTCGCTACCTGGCTGCCGTTCGAGCGGCGCTGCGGCAGAAAGCGGTGGACAGCCGCCGCTGCTCCACCGCGCTAGTGATTTGTTAACTATAACTACTGCAAGTTGTCGGCATACGCTGACTCGCGACGGGCTGAACTCCATGGCACTGCGCGGATTTAGACGGCCTTTTACGGCCGACCCGAATGTCCTCGGATTTCCAAGACCCCCGACATGGCGGCGGGTGCCGAGGCCTTGGACCTCGTCTATCAGGCGGCGGACATGTTCCGCCTCATCGAGGACAGGGCCCGCGCCAGCGAGGCGCGCGCTGAGGCCGCCGAACAGGCCCAGCTCGAAATCATCGCCGTCACCGAGCGCAAGCTGAGGGACGCATCCCGGGCTCTCGAAGAGGCCCGACGGCGGATCGAATCGCAGCAGGAGCAGCTCGATGCAGTCGAATACCGGGCCCAGGCCGCCGAAGCCGAGGCGCGTGAGGCAAAGCAGTCCCTGGCCCTGGTCGAGGACGCGATCCGCCGCCGCCTGCTGCTGACCGGCGCCCAGGACGGTGACGGCAGGTCGACCGCCGTCGCCTGACGCGAGACTGATCCCACAGCGGCGCGAGGCGAAGCGCAGCGTACGGCCGCAGGCTTCCCTGCTTCGCCCCGTCACAATCAGTAGCCGGCGGCGAGCCCCGAATTGCGACGCGGATCGTTCGCGCCATAGAAGCGGTTGCTGCCGATCGGCTTGCCGCCCAGCGACGGCGCGCCGATGATGATCACCGCGAGGTGGTTGGCCGGCTGCGGCGGGCCGAATGTGTGGCCCATGTGTTCGAGGATTTTCCGAGTATCCGGCGACAGCGCAAAATCCTCGACATTGGTTGCTTCCGGCAGCCATTGCTGATGGAACCGAGGCATGTCGACGGCTTCCTGCGCGGTCATGCCGTAGTCGATGGCGTTGATCATCGTCAGCAGCACGGCCGTGATGATGCGGCTGCCGCCCGGCGTGCCGAGCACCATGACCGGCTTGCCGTCCTTCGCGACGATGGTCGGGCTCATCGACGACAGCGGCCGTTTGCCGGGACCGATCGAATTGGCTTCGCCCTGCACCAGGCCGTACAGGTTCGGCACGCCGACCTTGGCCGTGAAGTCGTCCATCTCGTCGTTGAGCAGCACGCCGGTCTTGGCCGCCGTCACCTTGGCGCCGAACCAGTCGTTCAGCGTGTAGGTCACCGACACCGCGTTGCCGTCCTTGTCGGCGATCGAGTAATGCGTGGTGTTGCTGCCTTCATGCGGCGGAACGCCCGGCTTGATGTCCTTGGACACGCCGGCCCTGGCCGGGTCGATCACGGCACGGATTTTCGCGGCGTAGTTCTTGTCGAGCAGCCGTTCGAGCGGGTTCTTCACGAAGTCGGGATCGCCGAGATAGCTGTTGCGGTCGACATAGGCGTGGCGCATCGCCTCGATCTGGTAGTGCACCGCCTGCGCGGAATGGTAGCCGAGTTCCGTGAGTGGATAGCCCTCGAGGATGTTGAGCATCTCGCAGATCACCACGCCGCCCGAACTCGGCGGCGGCGCCGAGACCACGTGATAGCCGCGATAGTCGCATTCGACCGGTGCCAGCTCGCGGACCTTGTAATTGTCGAGATCCTCCTGCGTGAGCAGGCCCTTGCCGGACTGGCTCGCGGCGACGATCGCCGCTCCCACCCACCCCTTGTAGAAGCCGTCGGTGCCGCGCTTGCTGATCTCGCGCAGGGTTTCGGCCAGTTCGTGCTGCACCAGCCGGTCACCGACCAGGTACGGCTTACCGTTGTTGAGGAAGATCGCGGCCGATGCCGGATCCTCGCGGAGATCATCGATCGACGAGTCCAGCATCTGAACGTCGCCGCGATCGAGCACGAAGCCGTCCTCCGCGAGTTGCAGCGCCGGCGCGATCACGTCCGCGCGCTTCATGGTGCCGTATTTCTCGCGCGCATATTCCATCCCGGCCACCGAGCCCGGCACGCCGACGGCGAGGTGCCCCTTGGTCGAGAGTCCCTTGATGACGTTGCCGTCCTTGTCGAGATACATGTTGGCGGTGGCGCCCTTCGGCGCGGTCTCGCGGAAATCCAGGAAGGTCTTGCGGCCGTCGGCCAATTCGATCGTCATGAATCCGCCGCCGCCGAGATTGCCGGCTGCCGGGTAGGCCACGGCGAGCGCATATCCCACCGCGACCGCCGCATCGACCGCGTTGCCGCCGCGCTTCAGCACCTCGACGCCGACCTCGGCTGCCAGATGCTGCGCCGACACCACCATGCCGTTCTCGGCTGCGACGGGTGCGACCGACGCCGCGTGACCGGGAGCAACCGCCGTCACGACGAATGGGAGGATCGCGGCGACCATCCATCGCGCGCCCATCGTTGAATTTTGCATGGAAGACTCCCAGGAAACGCCGGCTTGTCGCGGCTCGCAACGCGATCTTAGCGCGCAAACCTAGCAGGCCGCACGCGGACGCACTACAGGCCCGCGCCGCCCTCACCGCTCGCCCGCAGCCGGCTGTGGCGTCTGCCATAGGCCGCGTAGATCACAAGCCCGATCAGGAGCCACACCGCGAGCCTGATCCAGGTGTCGAGCGGCAGGCCGAACATCAGGAACAGCGAAGTTCCAGCGGCCGCGGGTGCCACCAGCCAGATCGCGGGCGCCCTGAACGGGCGCGGCAATTCCGGATCGCGCAGGCGCAGCACCAGCGTGCCGATCGAGACCACGGTGAAGGCGAACAGCGTGCCGATCGAGACGAGCTCACCAACCAGCCCGATCGGCAGCAGGCCCGCCAGCACGGCGGCAACGCTGCCGGAGCAGATCGTTGAGACATAGGGGGTCTGGAAGCGCGGATGGATCCTCGCGGCAAAGCCCGGCAGCAGCCCGTCATGCGCCATGGCGCGAAAGATCCGCGGCTGCGCCAGCAGCATGATCAGGATCACCGACGTCAGCCCGAACAGGATGCCGAGCTTGATGAAGGGACCGAGCCAGCCGATGCCGATCGCATCGATGCCGACGGCGATCGGATCGGGCACGCCGAGCTTGTCATAGGGCACGATCCCGGTCAGCACGAAGCCGACCGCGATATACAACGCGGCGCAGATCACCAGCGAACCGAGAATACCGATCGGCATGTCGCGCTCCGGCCGCTTGGCTTCCTGCGCGGCGGTCGAGACCGCGTCGAAACCGATGTAAGCGAAGAACACTACCGCCGCGCCGCGGATCACGCCGGACCAGCCGAACACGCCGGGACCTGCGTTGGGCGGGATCAGCGCGCCCTCCGGATTGCTTGCCGTCACCCAGTTCGCGAGCGTCACCGAGGACGCCGCGGTGGCGAGGAACAGCGCGATGACGACGAGCTTGACCACGACCACGAAGCTGGTGAAGCGCGCGGACTCGCGGATGCCGACCACGAGCAGCGTGGTGACGAACGCGATGATCGCCATCGCCGGGATGTTGACGACCGCGCCGGTCGACGACCACGCGCCGGTGTTGACGTCATAAGCGAGTGGCGCCGAGGTGAATTGCTGCGGCAACGTGATGCCGAAATCGCGCATGAAGCTGACGAAATAGCCGGACCATCCGACCGAGACCGCGATCGCGCCGACCGCATATTCGAGGATCAGATCCCAGCCGATGATCCAGGCGATCAATTCGCCGAGCGTCGCGTAAGCATAGGTATAGGCGCTGCCGCTGATCGGCACGGTCGACGCCATCTCGGCGTAGCACAGGCCGGCGAAGGCGCAGGCGATCGCGCCAAGCATGAAGGAGAGCGTGACGGCGGGACCGGCATTCGCGGCGGCCGCGTGTCCCGTCAGCACGAAGATGCCGGCGCCGATGATGCCGCCGATGCCGAGGGTGACGAGTTGCAGCGCGGAGAGCGAGCGTCTGAAGACCGGCGCCTCGGCGTCGCCGTCCGCGCGCGCCGCCTCGCGCAACAGTTCGGACGTCGGCTTTCGATCCCAGAAGCCGGCCAGGGTGTCCGTCACGCCATCCGCCTCCGCCGCCCGGGTCCAGCGGGACCCGATCCCGATCGGCAGACTATAGCGCGCTTAACAGGCGGTCATTCGCACTTCGGGAGATGGCCGGCGCCCTTATCCACCGCCAAGCACGACGAAGGAGCTATTGGCAGGAATGACGGCGACCGTCGCGTCCACGGAATGTGCCGGATGCGGCATCGAACGAACGGTAGCGCGCGCAAGAGGACGACGGCGCCGGCGGCATGGCCCCATAAGCATTCGCCGGATTGCCGCTGCGTTGTGCCGCGGCCTGGGCCTCGCCCCATGGCGTCAGCGCGCCGCCGTTCAACGCGCTGCGCCCGGGATTCTGCGCCTCGAGCATCGCCGGCTCCGAAACCTGGGCAACGACCGGCGACAAGGTCATCCCCGCGAGCACCGCAGCGGCTGCAACCGCCCTCAATCCGGACATGCGACCTCTCCTATCGATCAATGAAAACATGTCAAAGGTCGGCTGCGCCGCCCCGCACCCGATATGGTGACGGCAGCCGTCAGCGCACAGGGGCCTCGGCGTCACGATGCTGCGAGCGAGGCAGCCGTGGCGTCCCGCTCAGTGATTATGCACGTCGGGCCGCGGATCGGAGACGAATCCGTCGCGGTTCGGCATCTTGATGGCGGCGAGCGACTTGGCGTCGAGCACGGCATTGGCTGGCACGATGCCATTGAGGCTGAGGATGTAGGCGGACACCGCGTAGACATCCTCATCGCTCAGCGACTGCGGCGCGTTCTGCGGCATCGCGCGGCGGATGTAGTCGAACAGCGTCGAGGCATAGGGCCAGTAGCTGCCGACGGTGCGGATCGGCTTTGCGCTCGCCAGGGTGCCCTGCCCGCCGACCAGGCGGTCGCCGATGCCACCCTGCCCGCTGTCGCCGTGGCACGCCGAGCACTGCTCGGCAAACACCGCGCGGCCGCGCTCGACACTGCCGCTGCCCGGCGGCAGTCCCGCACCATCGCGACCGATGTCGATATTCCAGCCGGCGATCTCTGCCGCTGTCGCGGGCCGGCCGATGCCATAACGCTCCTCGGCATGCGCGGCGATCGAGAGAACCGCGATCGCGCCGACCAGCACGGAAGTGAGCTTACGCCTGGCCATTGCTCACCTCGCCATTTGCATCGATCCGCCAGGGCCAGATCGCGTTGTTGTGGTAGAATGAATTGAGACCACGCACTGCCACCAATTCCGCCAGCGTCGGCTGCACGTATCCGGTCTCGTCGATGGCGCGGCTCTGGATCATCGCGGGCGTGCCGTCCCAGTGCCAGGGCAAGCGGAAGCGCGTGAGCGCGCGCGTCAGCACCGGCTCCTGAAGCTCGGCAGCCTGCCAGCTTTTGCCGCCATCAACGGAAACCTCGACCTGCTTGATCTTGCCGTGACCGCTCCAGGCTATCCCCATGATCTCGTGAAAGCCCTGCGTCGTCAGCTTCTGACCGCCGGACGGCCGTGTGATGATCGACTTGGCTTCCATGTAGAAGGTGAACTCGCGCGACGTGCCGTCGGGCATCGGGTCGGTGTATTTCGAGGTCTCCTCGCGCGAATAGGCTGGCTCGGCCGTGACCTTGAGCCGGCGCAGCCACTTCACGTTCATGTTGCCTTCGAAGCCAGGCAGCAACAGGCGCAGCGGATAGCCCTGCTGCGGACGCAGCCGCTCGCCGTTCTGGCTGTAAACCAGCATGGCATCGTCGAGACATTTTTCGATCGGGATCGAGCGCGTCAGCGCGGCGGCATCGGCGCCTTCGGCGACGATCCATTTGGCGCCCGCCTGCAAGCCCGCTTCATCCAGCACGGTCTTCAGCGGCACGCCGGTCCATTCCGCGCAACTCACCAGACCGACGAGGTCGGAGGCGGTCTTGCCGTAGGGCTTGGTGTAGCCAGGGTTGCCGGAGCACTCGATGAAGTGGATGCGCGACTGCGAGGGAAAGCGACGGATGTCTTCCATCGTGAACACCAGCGGACGATCGACCATGCCGTGCAGCATCAGCCGGTGCTCGGCCGGATCGATGGTCGGCACGCCCCCGTGGTGGCGCTCGTAGAACAGGCCGTTCGGCGTGATGATGCCGTCGAGCTCCTGCAACGGCGTGCGGCCCGCGGCGGAGATATATTGCGGCAGCGTCTTTGAGATGTTCTTGACGACGCCCTTTTCGTGCACCGATGGCGCGCCATAGGGCTGGCTGCCCATCGGGTCGCCGGGCGCTTTCATCCATTCCGGCACGTTGGGCGGAAGATTATTCCCCGGTTCGGCAAGCGCAGGAGAACCGGCAACTCCCGCGATCGCGGAGCCACCGGCCAGTGCCGCACCCGCCTGAAGGAATCGCCTGCGAGACGCCTCTCGCACGCGCTTGTCCGTCGTGTGTTCGCTCATCGACGTTTTCCTCTGACGTTACGAGGCGCAGCCTAACACCAAACGCGGCAAGCGAGGCAATGGCCCCACACGCAGAGCTGCATCGACGGCGTGCAAGGACAGGCAAGGCTTCGAGCGAGCGGATGCGGGCACGAGGCAGCATTGATGACCAGGCGGGACATCGCCGTGATGGAGATCGTCCCACGCGGCGACCGATGCTCGGCGGTCTCTGCCCGCGTGGCCGCTTACATCCGCTCGCCGGGCAATTGACTGGCTTGCTTCACCCAGGCGGCGAACTGGGCTTCATCGAGCTCGTCATCCTCGCGAATGTCGAGATAGCGTATCTGCTGCTGCTTGGACTTGCCCGGCGGCACGGGATGCAGGGACGCGCCACGAAAAAACACCACTTTGACGTAGCGCGTGAAGACATGGAGGCCGAGGAACCAGCCTTCACCATCGATGCCGTAGAGCGGCGAGTTCCACTTCACCGCTTTGTGCACGCCGGGGATGGTCCGCACGATAAGCGCATCGAGCTTGCGTCCGACGTCACGCTTCCATTCCGGCATCGCCGCGATATAGGCCTGCACGGGGGCGTCGCCATATCCCTTCGCGATTTGCGGGTTGCCGCCGGCAAGCAGGCGCGGCTTGGCAGCCCCGCGTTTCGCAGCCGCCTTCTTTGCGCTCTTCACCGGCGTCTTGCGTGCCTTGCCAACCATTGTGTCGGATCCAACCGGCTCACGCCTCGCGCACTGAGCGATGCCGCCCTCGCGAACCGGATCATATCGGCTACGTGCCGACGTGTCCTCATTGCCTGCCCACGTTCGCGGCGGCGTATCGACGCGCGATCCACTTCCGACGATCCGCCAGGCCAGATCGTGGCTGGAGTCTAGTCGATCACCGGCGGCGTACCGTGGGTGTGAAACGACTCGATCGTATTCAATCCCCAGGCTTGCCCCTTCTTGCGCTCCTCCTCGGTCCACACGATTGGCTTCCAGTCCGGCGCGAGGATCAGGCGCGCTCCGGCATTGGCGACCTCGACGCGGTTGCCGCCGGGTTCATAGACATAGAGGAAGAAAGTCTGCTGGATCGCATGCTTGTGCGGTCCGGTCTCGATATGCACGCCGTGCTCGAGGAAAATATCCGCGGCGCGTAGGATCTCCTCGCGGCTGTCGAGGGCGTAGGTGACGTGGTGAAACCGGCCGCGCTTGCCATAGTGGTCGCGCGTGTAGGCGAAGTCGTAGCTCTTGTTCGACATCGTCATCCACATCGCGGCTTCGGTGCCGTCGTTGAGCACGATCTGCTCGGTGGTGCGGCACCCGAGATAGGTCTCGAAGAACAGTCGATTGGCCTTGATGTCGACGGCGAGGCAGTTGAGATGGTCGAGCCGGCGGACATTGACGCCGCGCGCCGGAAAGCGTTGCGCCTGGTTCTTCAACGCCGGCTTCAGCTCGGCCGGCGCTTCGTACCATTCGGTCTCGTAATAGAGCTCGATCACGTGGCCATCGGGATCGCGGCAGCGGAACGCCGGCCCCTGCCCCATGTCGCCATCGATCCAGCCGATGTCGAAGCCCGAACCCTTCAGCGCGGCGACGCGACGTTCGAGCGCCTGTGGGCTGCGGGCCCGCAGCGCCATGTGCTCCATGCCCGAGGTGTTCGACGCGGTCAGCTTCAGCGAATAGCGCTCATAATCGTCCCAGCCGCGCAGATAGACCGACTCCCCGCTGCGGCCGCTCACGGTCATGCCCATGACTTCGACGAAGAACTTCAGGCTCGCGTCCGGCTTCGGCGTGAGCAGCTCCATGTGCCCGAGATGAGCGAGATCGAAGATCGGTTCCGGCTGCATGCGGCGGTCTCCTCGTACGACGACACCGGACCGAGGCCGTTCCGCTCGGGCGAGCGCCGGCGTGTCTATTTGTACTAGTGTACAAATGATTAGGTCTCGTCAACAAATTATTGGCTCGGCCTTCGCCCCCGTTTGGACCATCCGCCACTTAGTTCTTTGCCGCCATCACCGTTGCCGCGCCGTGCGGCCGGGACATGGTCGCCGACACCGTCAGTGCGACCGCGAGCGCGCACACCATGCAGAGCTTCATCCGCGCCGTGCGGCGATCGGTCATTGGCAGGAAAAAGAAGAACGCGATCGCCAGGACGAGAAGCGCGTTGACGAGATAATACATGGCGAGCCCTCTTGTTACATATCGACAAGATGGAGCGCGCGCGCGCAGCATTCCGTGGCCGGAATCACATAACGGCGGCAAAACGTCGAGGCTACGGTCAGGCGACCGAATCCGCCTTCTCGCGATGCGACGACAGGAACTTGCGGACTTCTGTCGCCGGCACCGGCCGGCTGAACAGATAGCCCTGCATCTCGGTGCAGCCGAGGATGCGGAGCAGATTGCGCTGCTGCTCGGTCTCGACGCCTTCCGCGGTCGTGGTCATGTCGCTGGCGGCGGCGATGTTCACGACGGCTTGGACGATCGTGGACGACGCGCCGGTCCCGGCGAGATCCTTGATAAAGGCGCGATCGATCTTGATCTTGTCGAACGGGAAGCGCTGCAGATAGCTCAGCGACGAATAGCCGGTGCCGAAATCGTCGAGCGCGATGCGTACACCCAACTCGCGCAGCTGGTGCAGGACATCGAGCGCGGCCTCGTCATCGCGGATCAGTACGGCCTCGGTGATTTCAAGTTCGAGCCGCGACGGCGCGAGCCCCGACGCCGCCAGCGCGGCGGCGACGTTCAGTGCCAGCGTCT
>CALRXG020000079.1:0-18041 GCA_943372075.1 Bordetella parapertussis
TGCCGTTCGATCTCGAACCCGCGAGCTTCCTGCTGGCGCAGATCGCGCAGAAGGCTGAGAAGGTGTCGAAATGAGCTCCGATCCGGCCCTGATGACGCTGACCGCGGTCGCCAAGGCGATCGCCGAGAAGAAGCTGTCCTCGCATGAGGTGACGCGCGCCGTGCTGCATCGCATTGCGCAATGGCAGCCGCGCCTCAACGCCTATATGGCGATCGAGTCCGAATCGGCACTTGCCGCGGCGGCCGAGGCCGACGCCGAACTCGCCCAAGGCAACAGCCACGGCGCGCTGCACGGCGTGCCGCTGGCGCACAAGGACATGTATTACGACGCCGGCAAGGTCGTGACCTGCGGCTCGCTGATCCGCCGCGATTTCGTGCCGAAGACGACCGCGACGGCGTTGCAGCGGCTGAAGGATGCCGGGCAGATCCGGCTCGGCTCGCTGCAGATGGTCGAGTTCGCGTTCGGTCCGACCGGCCACAACGTGCACTATGGCCCGGTGCGCAATCCCTGGAATACCGAGCACATCACTGGCGGTTCGTCGTCGGGCTCGGGCTCGGCGGTCGCCGCGCGGCTCACCTTTGCCGCGCTCGGCTCCGACACCGGCGGTTCGGTGCGGATGCCCGCGCATTTCTGTGGCGTCACTGGCCTCAAGACCACGGTCGGCCGGGTTAGCCGCGCCGGCGCGATGCCGCTGTCGCAGTCGCTCGATACCGTCGGTCCGCTGGCGCAGACCGCGGAGGACTGCGCGCTGCTGCTCGGCCTGATGGCCGGTGCCGATCCCGAGGATCTGACGGCGTCGACGCAGCCGGTGCCGGACTACATGGCTGCGACCAGCCAGTCGCTGAAGGGTCTGAAGATCGGCGTCCCGACGGCGTTCTATGTCGATGACCTCGATCCCGAGGTGGCGCGCGTTCTCGACGAGACGGTGGCCACCCTCAAGAAAGAAGGCGCCGAGATCGTCAAGATCGAGCTGCCGGATCAGCGTCAGCTCAGCGGGGCGTCGCAACTGGTGCTCGCGGCCGAAGCCGCTGCCTTCCACAAGCGCTGGATGATCGAGCGGCCGCAGGATTACGGCGCGCAGGTGCTGATGCGGCTGCAGAACGGCCTGACCATTCCCGCCGTCAGCTATCTCGAGGCGATGCGCTGGCGCGGTCCTGCGCTCGCTGCGCACAACGCGGCGGTCAACGGCATCGATGCGGTCATCGCGCCGTCCTCGCCGGTGCCGGCGCCGACCATTGCCGAGAGCGATGTCGGCAACGGTCCAGGCGCGGAAGCCGTGATCCAGCGGCTGACGCGGTTTACCCGTCCGGTCAACTATCTCGGCGTGCCGTCGCTCACAATTCCCTCCGGCTTCACCAAAACGGGGTTGCCGGTCGGCATGCAACTGATCGGCCGCTCTTTCGAGGAGGCGACGCTGCTCCGGATTGGCGCCGCGTTCCAGCGCGCGACCGATTTCCACGCCAAGGTACCCAAGCTCGCATGACCAATCTCGTCGAGATCAACAACCTCAACATCCGCTTCACCGGCGATCGCACGGTCCACGCGGTAAACGATCTCAGCCTGTCGCTCGGCGAGGGCGAGGTGTTGGGGCTGCTCGGCGAATCCGGCTCCGGCAAGAGCGTGACCTTGCGCGCGCTGATGCGGCTGTTGCCGCGGAAGCGCACGCAGATCTCCGGCAGCGTCAAGGTGCTGGGCCAGGAGGTGCTGGCGATGGACGACGACGCGCTGTCCGCATTCCGCGGCCAGACCGTCTCGATGATCTTCCAGGAACCGGCGCTGGCGCTCGATCCGGTCTACACGATCGGGCGTCAGATCGCCGAAACGGTGATGCGCCACGAGGGCAAGAGCGAACGCGACGCCACCGCGCGTGCGCTCGAGATGCTGGAAGTGGTACGGATTCCCTCGGCGAAACGAAGGCTGGACTCTTATCCGCACGAGATGTCGGGCGGCATGCGGCAGCGCGCGATGATCGCGCTGGCGCTGGCTTGCAAGCCGAAGATCCTGCTCGCGGACGAGCCGACCACGGCGCTGGATGCCACCGTGCAAATCCAGATCCTTCTGCTGCTGCGCGAGTTGCAGCGGGAATTCGGCATGTCCGTCATCTTCGTCACCCACGACATCGGCGTCGCCATCGAGATCTGCGACCGTGTCGCGGTGATGTATGCCGGCCAGATCGTGGAGCAGGGCGCTTTGCGCGACATCGTGCGCACGCCGGCGCATCCCTATGCCAAGGGCCTGCTGGCCTCGACCATTCACGGTGCGATGCGTGGCCAGCGGCTCGAGACCATCCCGGGCACGCCGCCCTCGCTCGATCAGGCGCCGGTCAGCTGCTCGTTCGCTCCGCGCTGCAAGTTCGCCGAACCGCGCTGCGGCGAAAGCCTGCCGCCAGGCGTGCCGGTCGCATCGAGCCATCTCGCGCGCTGCTTCCTCGCGGAGCCAATGCCGGTCTCGGTCTAGGTTCTTGTGTTGACGCGTTTTCTTCACGCGAACCCGGTATCCACTTCGCTCGAAAACGCTCTAGCTCGCGCGGGCGACCGCGTCGGCAATCCAGCGCCGCACGGCGGCGATGCGTCGGTCCCGGGCCTGTTCGGTGCGGGAGACCAGATAGATCGTCTCGTGATGCGTCGGCTCGAACGCGAACGGCGCCACCAGCCGCTTGCCGAAGCCTGGCCGTACCTTGATCAGGGGCGCCATTGCCAGCGCCACGCCGAGCCCTAGTTCGGCGGCTTCCAGCATCGCCGGCACGCTATCGAGCCACAGATGCCCGCGCGGTGTGAGGTTCGGCAGCCCGGCCTCCTTCAGCCAGGCCGGCCATGCTCGCGGCTGGCTCGTGACATGGATCAGCACCTCGCGCGACAGGTCGGCGGGCGTCCGCAGCCCGCCTTTGACCAGCGCAGGCGTGCAGACCGGCAACCCCCTGACCTCGACCAGCGGCTCGACCTTCAGCCCGGCGGCGTGCTCGCGCCCGTAGCGGATCGCGACATCGACCCGGGAGCCGGCGAAGTCGGCATATTGATGAGTGGCCTCGATCCGCAGCGTCAGCTGCGGATGGCGCCACTTGAACTCCGGCAGCGCCGGCAGCAACACGGCGCTGGTGAAGAACGGCAGGGAGCTGATCCACAATTCGCCGCTGGCTTCGCCGCGTTGCCGCAGCATGTCGCGGCTCGCCTCCTGCAGCGTCGCCAGCGCGGCCGACACTTTTGCCAGATAGCGTCCGCCGTCATCGGTCAAGCGCACCGAGCGCGCGCCGCGGACGAACAGTCTGGTGCCGAACTGCTCTTCCAGCCCGCGGATCTGGTGGCTGATCGCCGAAGGGCTCAGCGACAGGTCGCGCGCAGCGCGCCGGAAGCTCAGTTGCGTCGCCGCGCGCTCGAAGGCGAGCAACGCCGCCAGCGGCGGAATGGCCCGCGGATCGGGGGCGCCCAATGGGTGAATTCTGTTCACCTCGAGTGATGAATGGCCTTTTGTCATGGCCATCATTCTTGGCCCAAAATGCCCGAACGCTCAATCCTGCTCACCTTTGGGATGATCTGCCTTGGCCATCTTCGAACCACTCGCCACGCCGCATCACTGGAAGCCTGCGGCTTTGGCGGCAGGGCCGTTCGCAGGCCTTCAGGGCGGCGCGGTCGCGAGCCTGTTGACCGCCGAGGTCGAGGCCATGGCAGAACCGCGCAATTGGGGCAGCGCGATCTCGGCGGCGGCCTGGTTCCTGCGGCCGACACCGATGGCCGAGCTGCGCACGCAGGTCACCGTTGTGACCGAGGGCGGCAGGGTCAGCGTCGTCGACAACACGCTGTGGCCGGCAGACGAAGAGCAGCCCTGTGCAACGGTGCGCGTCACGCTGTCGCGCGACCGCGCGGTGGCGATCCCAGGCTTTAGGAAGCCGGCAGCCGAAGCCGTCGATCCGTTGCAATTCCCGTTGCGGAACCTGCACGCCGTGCATGGCCGCAGCTGGTTCATGGACGCCATGGAGGCCCGGGCCGGCGATGACGCGGCCTGGTTCCGGATGCATCACAGCGTGATCGCGGGGGCCGGCCCGCTGGCGCGGGTACTCGGTCCGGCGGATTGGGCCCATGGCATTGCCCGTCCGGTCCACAACGTCGTGGCTGATCCCAATCCGAACCTCGCCGTTCAATTGTTCAGGCCACCGCGGGGCGACTGGGTCGGCGTGCGGGCCGAGAGCCGCTGGCGTCCCGAGGCGGGGCTTGGCGTCGGGAGCGGCGTGCTGCTCGATGTGGATGGCGAGATCGGCCGGGTCTCGATGTCGGTCATTCTCGTGCCCTATCCGAGAAGTCGGGCAGATTCCGCGGCCGGTTAACCCTGATTATTCCGTCAAACCTCTGTGCCATAACGAAAATAGGTCGCGAACCATCCTCGGTTCGGCGCGACTTAAATAGACGGTGGCCGCAAACGTCGGTACAACGTGGTCATTACCTAACCAATTTGCTGAGACCATACTTTAATGGCAGGCGCGCCCGCTGTCCGGCGTTCCGAACTGGCTGAGGCGCTGCGCGCATGCCGCGGTGCCTTCGTCGGTGTCGGCCTCATCAGTTGCATGATCAACCTGCTGTATCTGACAGGTTCGATGTTCATGCTGCAGGTCTACGACCGGGTGCTGCCGAGCCGCAGCGTGCCGACCCTGGTCGGCCTCGTGGTCATCGCCGCGGTGCTGTACATCGCCCAGGGCGTGCTCGACCTGCTGCGCGGACGGATTCTCGGCCGCGTCGGCACCTCGCTCGACGAAGCGCTCAATGCGCGGGTGTTCGACACCATTGTGCGGCTGCCGCTGATCGCCGGCAATCGCAGCGAGGGGCTGCAGCCGATGCGCGACCTCGACAATGTGCGCTCCTTCCTGGGCAGCATGGGGCCCGGCGCGTTCTTCGACCTGCCATGGCTGCCGTTTTACCTGGCAATCTGCTTCGCGTTCCACTGGCTGCTTGGCGTCACCGCGCTGGCCGGCGCTATCATCCTGGTGACGCTGACGCTGATCACCGAATACATGTCGCGCACGCCGGCCAAGGAGGCGATGTCGCTGGCGGCGCGGCGCAACGATCTCGCCGCCTCCAGCCGCCGCAATGCCGAGGTGCTCGTCGCGATGGGCATGGCCGGGCGCATGAACAAGCGCTGGAACGAAGCCAACGAGGAGTATCTGTCCGGCAACCAGCATGCGAGCGACGTCACCGGCGGGCTCGGCGCGGTCGCCAAGGTGCTGCGCATGATGTTGCAGTCCGCCGTGCTCGCGGTCGGTGCCTATCTCGTGATCCATCAAGAAGCCACCGGCGGCATCATCATCGCCGGCTCGATTCTGAGCGCGCGGGCGCTGGCGCCGGTCGATCTCGCGATCGCGCATTGGAAGGGGTTCGTCGCGGCGCGGCAGAGCTGGCAGCGGCTCAACCGTCTGCTGCAGCAGATTCCGGCGCGGCCCGAGCAGACGCTGCTGCAGGCGCCGCAGAAGAAGCTCACGGTCGAGGCCGTGACCATGGTCGCGCCGGGTGACCAGCGCGCCATCGTGCAGGACGTCTCCTTCGCCGTCGAAGCCGGCAGCGGTGTCGGCGTCATCGGCCCGAGCGGCTCCGGCAAGTCGTCGCTGATCCGGGCGCTGGTTGGCGTCTGGACACCGGCGCGCGGCAAGGTGCGGCTCGACGGCGCCGCGCTCGATCAGTGGTCGTCGGACGAACTCGGTCGCCATGTCGGCTACCTGCCGCAGGACGTCGAGCTGTTCGCCGGCACCGTGGCGCAGAACATCTGCCGGTTCGATCCCGACGCCAAGTCCGACGGCATCATCGCGGCGGCCAAGGAGGCCGGCGTGCACGAGATGATCATCAAGATGCGCGAAGGATACGATACTCAGGTCGGCGAGCAAGGCACAGCGCTCTCCGCCGGCCAGGCCCAGCGTGTCGCGCTGGCGCGTGCTCTCTACGGCAATCCGTTCTTGATCGTGCTGGACGAGCCGAACTCCAACCTCGACAGCGAGGGCGACGAGGCATTGACCCGCGCGGTGCGTGGCGCCCGCGAGCGCGGCGCCGTCGTCGTCGTGGTCGCGCACCGGCCGATCGGCATCGAGGGCGTCGATCAGCTGCTGGTGCTCAAGGACGGCCGCATGCAGACCTTCGGGCCGAAGGAAACCGTGCTGGCGCAGGTGTTGCAACGCGTTGCGCCGCCGGTGCCCACGCCGATCAAGATCGTCGCCGATGCGGGGCACGCCAAGCCATGACCGAGCAACCGCGCAACGCACATCTCTCGATCCGCAAGCACCTCATTGTCGGCCTCGCCGTGGTTCTAATTCTCGGCGGCGGCGTCGGCGGCTGGGCTGCTACGGTGCCGATCTCGGGCGCACTGATCGCGCCGGGCTCGGTGGTGGTCGATACCAACATCAAGAAGGTGCAGCATCCGACCGGCGGTGTCGTCGGCGAGATTCTGGTGCGTGACGGCGACACGGTCAAAGCAGGCGACGTCGTTGTCCGTCTCGACGAGACCGTCGTCAAAGCGAGCCTTGCGATCGTGGTCAAGACGCTGAACGGTCTCTATGCCCGCACAGCCCGGCTGCAGGCCGAGCAGCAGGGTCTCGACAAGATCGTGTTTCCGCCGCAGCTCCTCGAGCAGGCCAAGGATCCCGACGTGCGGGACATCATGGCGAGCGAAACCAAGCTGTTCGAGGTGCGTGTCAACGGCCGCACCGGCCAGAAGGCGCAGCTGCGCGAGCGCGTCACCCAGCTCAACGAGGAAATCTCCGGCCTGCAGGCGCAGGAGAAGTCAAAGGACAAGGAAATCGAGCTTGTGAACACCGAACTGGTCGGTGTCCGCCAGCTCTATGATCAGCACCTGGTGCAACTGACCCGCCTGACCACTTTGGAGCGCGATGCGGCACGGCTGTCCGGCGAGCGTGCGCAGTACATCGCCTCGCGCGCCCAGGCCAAGGGCAAGATCACCGAGACCGAGCTGCAGATCATTCAGGTCGACAAGGACATGCTCTCGGAAGTTTCCAAGGACTTGCGCGAGGCCAACGACAAGATCGGCGAGTTCGTCGAGCGCAAGGTGACGGCCGAAGATCAGCTTCGCCGCGTCGATATTCGCGCGCCGCAGGACGGCGTGGTGCTGCAATCGACCGTTCATACCGTCGGCGGCGTCATCACCGCGGGCGATGCGATCATGATGATCGTGCCGAAGGCGGATGATCTGTCGGTCGAGGCCAAGGTCAACCCGCAGGACATCGACAAACTGCAGGTCGGACAGAAGACCATGCTGCGTCTCTCCGCCTTCAACCAGCGTACCACGCCCGAGTTGAACGGCGTCGTCACCCGGGTCTCCGCAGACACCACAACCGACCAGCGTACCGGGCAGAGTTACTACACCATCCGGGTCTCGATGCCGCCGGAGGAGGTTAAGCGCCTTGGCAGCGAGGTGAAGATCATCCCGGGCATGCCGGTCGAGGCCTTCGTGCAGACCGGCGACCGCACCATGATGTCCTATCTGATGAAGCCGCTGAGCGACCAGTTCATGCGCTCATTCCGCGAGAAGTAAGGACTGGCGAGGGCCTCTCCTCTTGTCGTCCGGGCGAAGGTCGGGACCCATTACCAATTGCCACAGGATTGAGTTGTTGGAGCGCGCTGTGGCTCCAACCATGTTTAACAATATCTAGCGGTGGCTATGGGTCCGGCCTTCGCCGACCTGACGGCGGAAAATTACGGCGAGAGATTCTTCAGCAACAACTCCAGCGCCGCCTTGGCAAACGCCTGCATGTTCGCCTGCCGGTCACCGCTTTCGGTTTCCAGCGTGATCACCTGTTGCTTGGGACCCGCGACCGCCATGCAGCTATGCCCGGCGGCATCGCCGTAGCGATTGCCGGTCGGGCCGGCGGCGCCGGTCTCCGACAATCCCCAGTCGGTCGAAAGCCGCTCGCGGATCTGGCGCGCCAGCAGTTGCGCATAAGGTTCCGACGACGAGCGCAAGCCGCGCATCGCGTCATCCGAAATGTCCATCAGCGCGCGCCGCGCGTCGCGGGTGTAGATCACGCCGCCGCCGAGGAAATAGGCCGACGCGCCCGGCACCGCCAGCAGCGTGGCCGAGATCAGCCCGCCGGTGGACGATTCCGCGACCGCAATGGTCTGCTTGTTCGCGATCAGTTTTGCCGCGACCTGTTCGGCGACTGCGATCAGCTCTTTCATCTCGTCAACTCCGGTGCAGGATGCGTTTCAGCAGCGGCTTCTTCTCGGCGGGCTTGTCGGCCAGCGAGTGATAGACCACCCGAATGAAATTGCTGCTCGCTAGTTCGCTCAGCGCCCATTTGGCGTCGAGATCGGCAAACGGCTTGGCCGCGACCACCTCGTCCTCGCTCTTGCCGTCCTTGACGAGCTTCGCCATGCGATCGCGCGCCGCCGCCAGCATGGTGCGATAGGCTTGCAGCGCCGCCTTGTCCGCGATCGGGCCGTGGCCCGGCACGATCCGGCTCCGCGCATTGGTGAGCTTCAGATAGGTGTCGGCGGCGGCGATCATGCCGTTGATATTGCCGCCATTGGCGAAGTCGATGTTGGGATAGCGGCCGTTGGTGAAGGTGTCGCCGGTCGCCAGCACATTGGCGGTCTTGAACCAGACATAGGTGTCGCCGTCGGTATGGGCGTTGGCGATATGCTTGAGGTCGGCGACGCGGCCGGGCATCCGGATCTTGTAGCGGCCGGTATAGGTCTTTGACGGCAGCGCTTCCGGCGGCGCCGGCGGCGTCTTCACGCCAGTGAGGCCGTTGGTGGTCCCGGCCGCCAGCCGTGTCTTGACGTTGACCTCGGAGACGATGATGGCACCGTCCTTGGCGAACGGCGCGTTGCCGCCGGTGTGGTCGCCATGGAAATGCGTGTTGATCAGGTACTTCACCGGCAGCGGCGAGATCGTCGTGATCGCGGCCTTGATCTTGTCATGCAGCGGCGCGAACTCGCTGTCGACCATGATGATGCCGTCCTTGGCGGTTGCCACGGTGATGTTCCCGCCCTGGCCCTCGAGCATGTAGATGCCGTCTCCGAGGTCGGTGGTCTTGATCTCGACCTTGGAGAAGTCCGGCGCCGGCGACGCGGCCGGCGGGCTCTGCTGGGCCAGCGCCAGGCCGGAGAGCGCGAGTGCGGCGGCAAGCGTCATCAATCCGGTCCGAATCATCGCGAGATCTCCCTCATCGCGGCCCATGTTTTCCTAGCACACGGCCACGCCGTTTGCGCAAGTTGCAGGTCCTGGACGAGCCTGCTTCAATATCGGCAAGGAACCAAGCGGCGTCGTCGAACAAGATGCCGTGAGAGGAAACATCATGACGTCGCCGATCGCGGGCGGCGTGGATAGCGATCTGCATCCCGCCGTGCCTCACCTCACCAGCCTGCTGCCCTACATGAAGGATTACTGGCGCGACCAGGTGACGACGCGCGGCATGACGGATCTGCTCTCGCAATCCTATCCGGTCAATTCACCGATCTCGTCGCGGCCGGACTGGCGCCCTGCGCAGGGCAAGCCGGGCTCGAGCCTCGCCGATATGCAGCGGCAAGCGCTCGACAAGTTCGGCGCGGCCTATGGCATCTGCAATCCGCTCTACGGCGTGCAGATGGTGTTCTCCGAGGACATGGCCGACGCCTTCTGCCGCGCGTTGAACGACTGGCTGGTCAAGGAATGGCTCGACAAGGACGATCGCCTGCGCGGCTCGATCGTGATTCCCGTGCAGAGCATCCCGAAGGCGGTCGCCGAGATCGAGCGCTGCGCGCAGGACAAGCGTTTCGTGCAGGTCTTGATGCTTGTGATGGGCGACATGCCGCTCGGCAAGCGCCACTATTGGCCGATCTACGCCGCGGCCGAACGGCTCGGCCTGCCGATCGGGGTCCATGCCGGCAGCGCCTACCACAATCCGCCGAGTTCGGTCGGCTGGGGCTCCTATCACATCGAGGACTATGTCGCGCAGGCACAGGCGTTCCAGACCCAGCTGACCAGCCTGATCGTCGAGGGGGTGTTCGCGCGCCACCCGGCCTTAAAAATGGTGATGCTGGAATCCGGCTTCACCTGGCTGCCACCGTTCCTGTGGCGGCTGCACAAGTTCTGGCGTGGCGTGCGGATGGAAACGCCGTGGGTCGACCGCGCGCCGCTGGAGATTGTGCGCAGCAACATCCGCTTCTCGCTGCAACCGGTCGACGCGCCGCCGGAAGGCGATACGCTGAACCGGCTGTTCGACCATATGCAGTCGGACGAATTGATCCTATTCTCCACGGACTATCCGCATTGGCAGTTCGATGGTGACGAGGTGCTGCCGAAGGGGTTGTCGCCGGACCTGGTCCGCAAGATCATGATCGACAATCCGCATGCGACCTATCCGCGCCTTAAGGTGGGGCATGATCCCGAAAAGGGGCCGCCGGTTGTCGGACAAGATCATGCCCGGAACTGAAGAGGAGACGACGCGATGAACGTCCAGATTCGTGAGCGCCCGGAAGCGGCATCGTCAACCAGCATCAAGACCGCGATCGCTGATTGCGACATCCATCCGGCACGCGCGACCAACAATGAGCTCTACCCGTTCCTTGCCAAGCGCTGGCACGCGCATCTCGAAACCTTCGGCGTTCATGCCTATCAGGGCATGATGGGCGGCCCGCCCTATCCGAAGGCGCAGCCGAATGCCTCGCGCCGCGACGCCTATCCGCCGGAAGGCGGGCCGCAGGGCTCGTCGCTGTCCTTCATGCAGAAGCAGCATCTCGATCCCAACAATGTCGCGCTCGGCGTGCTCAACCCGCTCAACACCGGGCAGGGCATCCGCAACCAGGACCTCGCCGCCGCGATCTGCTCGGCGATCAACGACTGGCAGATCGAGAAATGGACAGCCAAGGATTCGCGGCTGAAGGGTTCGGTGGTCGTCGCCAATGAGGACGGCTTGTCGGCCGCGGCCGAGATCCGCAAGCGCGCCGGCGACAGCAATTTCGTCCAGGTGCTGCTGCTCAGCCGCAATGTCGAACCACTTGGCCAGCGCCGATACTGGCCGATCTATGAGGCCGCACAGGAGGCTGGCCTGCCGATCGGCGTTCACGCCTTCGGCTTCGGCGGCAACCCGATCACCGCGTCCGGCTGGCCGAGCTTCTACATCGAGGAGATGGTCGGACATTCGCAATGCCAGCAGACCGCGCTGGCGAGCCTGGTGCTCGAGGGCGTGTTCGAGCGTTTCCCGAAACTGAAGATGGTGATGGTCGAGGCCGGGTTCGGCTGGGCGCCGTCGCTGGCCTGGCGGCTCGACAAGGTGTTTGGGCGGCTGCATGCCGAGGTGCCGCATCTGAAGCGCAAGCCGTCGGAGTACATCCGCGACCACATCTGGTGGACCACGCAGCCGATGGAAGACCCGGAGAGCCGCGAGCATCTGTTCCAGATCATCGAGTGGATCGGTTGGGACAGGCTGTTGTTTGCGACCGACTATCCGCATTGGGACTTCGACGAACCGTCGCGGGTGCTGCCGGCCGGCGTCAGCGACGCCAACAAGCGGGCATTCTATCTCGACAATGCGAAGCAGCTCTACGGTATCTCATAGATGGCGCGTCACGTGGTTGCCCCGGTCGACGAACTGCCGCCGGGTTCGCGAAAGCTGATCGAGATCGACGGGCGACCGATCGCCGTGTTCAACGTCAAAGGCGAGTTCTTCGGCCTGTTGAACCGCTGTCCGCATCAGGGCGCGTCGCTCTGCGAGGGGCCCTTGATCGGCCTCGCGTCGTCGTCCGACCCCGGCGAGATCGAATACACCAAGCTCGGCGAGATCCTGCGCTGCCCCTGGCACGGCTGGGAGTTCGACATCCGTACCGGCCAGTCCTATTGCGATCCGCGCCGCTTTCGGGTGCGTGCCTATCCGGTCAATGTCGAGCCGGGCACCAATGTGGTGAAGGGGCCGTATGTCGCCGAGACGATCAAGGTCGCGGTGGAAAGCGACTACGTGGTGGTGGAGTTGTAGTCGTCGTCACTCCGCGATGCGCAATTGCGCATGGGGAATGACGGATGATCCGGAACGACGTTGCCGGTCCGGCCTGCTTACTCCCAGCCGGCGTGGAAAATAGCGCGATAGCCGTCCGCATCCACCGGACGCGGATTGGTCGCCGTCGAATGATCTTTCGCGGCTTTCTTCGCCATCTCGTCCAGCACCGTCGCCGGCACGCCCATGGCGCGCAGGCCACGCGGCATGCCGAGTTCATCATTGAGCCCATCGAAGAAGGCCGCGACGTCGGCGTCGGCAGGCAGGCCGAGCGCCTGCCTTAGTCGCTGCAGCTTGTCGCCGATCGCCGGTGCGTTGTAACGCATCACCGCGGGCATCAGCACGGCATTGAGCGTTCCGTGATGCAGGCTCGGCCACGCGAGGCTGCCGAGCGCATGAGACAGCCCGTGCACCGCGCCAAGGCCCTTCTGGAAGCACAGGCCGCCCTGCAGCGCGCCCATCATCAGCTCCGCCCGGGCTTCACGGTCATCGCCGCGTACCACGGCCCGTTTGAGATGACCAACGATGCGCGCCGCGCCATCGAGCGCGATCGCGTCCGCCGGTGGATTGAAGCGTGGAGACAGGAAGGTCTCGACACAATGCGACAGCGCATCCATGCCGGTCGCCGCCGTCAGCCCCGGCGGCAGGCCGAGCGTCAGCGACGGATCGCAAATCGCGCGCGCCGGAATGAGGTGCGGACTGATCAGACCGACTTTTCGGCCATCCTCGAGCGTAACGAGCGCCGCGCGGCCGACCTCGCTGCCGGTGCCTGCGGTCGTTGGAACCGCGATCACTGGCGCCACCCGCGGCGTGATGCGGGCGATGCCGCCATCGATCGCGGCGTACTGCGCCAGCGGACCCGGATGGGTCGCGAGCAGCGCCACGGCCTTGGCGAGATCGATCGGCGAGCCTCCGCCGAGTGCGACGAGGCCGTCGCAGTCGGAGGCGCGGTAGCGAGCGAGCGCCTGCAGCGTCGCGCGCTCGGTGGGGTTCGACGGCGTCGCGTCGAACACCACCGCGCCGCCCAGCGAGTCGGCGAACCGCTGCAGCAGGCCTGCCGTGATCACGCCCGGGTCGGTGACGACCATCGGCCGGCGCACCCCGAGCGCTGTGAACTCCTCGCCGAGCGCTTCGGCCTCGCCGAAGCCAAAGCGGACGGTCGTGAGATAGGAAATCAGCGCCATAGGCCTGCCATCCGCTGTCCGCAGACCGATCAGAGATCGGTTCGCTCTTCCGAGATGTCGCGACGCTGCTCCATGTCGAAGCGTCCCGCATAGATCGGCCGTCCTCCGGTGGTCGGGCCGGGGTACTGCACGATCAGGATCTCGCCGCCCGTGGCGGTCTCGAACTTTCCTTCGAAGTGCGGGTCAGGGTGAAAGATCATGGTGCCGGGCGTGTAGAGATTGTCGTCGATCTTGAAATCGCCCTTGAGGATGTACCAGACCTGCGCGAACTCGTGATTGTGGATCGGGTGATGCGCGCCGGGCTCCAGCCGCAGGATCCCCGCGTTCGGCTCGGTGGGCCGCTCCGGCCGCGGATGGAACAGCATCTTGCCGGTCTCGCCGGGCCAGCGGATGGTCTCCCATTCCACATCGTCAATGTGCTTCGCTTCGTAAGGCAGATGCTTGCCCGTCGTGGTTACGGTCTGCATGGATTCAGTCTCCCTGGGGTCTGCTCTTGGATGATCGGGGCGGAGCGGCGGCGCTCGGCACGCGCCACCAGTCGAAATGCTCGGCCTTCAGCGGCGACTTCGCGACCACCATCAGGATGCGCGCTTCGTCCTCGCTGATGTTGTCGGCGCGGTGCGGCAGCTCGGAATTGAGGAAGATGCCTTCGCCCGGCGCGAGGTCGAACACCTCGGCACCGATATGGAAACGGATGCGTCCGCTGATGACGTAGCAATATTCCTGTCCCGGATGCGACACCATGAGCTCCATCCGGTTCTTGCGCGGGAACGAGAGATGAAACACCTCCAGGTCATCGTTCGGCATGCCGCCTGCGAATAGGCGCCAGCGATAGCCGGTGCTCGGGATGTTCTGGTCTTCGCCACCGTCGCCATGACGATGCACCGTAACGTGGCTGCGCGACTGGTCCTGCGGTGCCGCGAACAGCTCGCTGACGCCAATCTCGAGCGCCTGGGCGATCTGGATCAGGTTGGCAACCGAGCTCGACACCTGCCCGCGCTCGAGACGCGACACGAAAGCGTCGGACAGCCCGGTGGTGTCGGCAAGCTCCTTCAGCTTCATGCCACGCTCCTCCCGCAGCGAGCGAATGCGTGCGCCAAGCCTCGCCAGCGTCTCGTCCTGCGTCTTCATTGCTCAGACCCTCTCTCGAATTTGCTTCCTTGTCAATATAAATTGCCCTACAAGCAATTTATATCGCGCCTGATGATGAGAACTCGCAAATTTCTCGATCGTCTCCGCATCGGTGCGTAAGCGAATTGCGTATCACGCAATCGAACCAAACAGCAAAACAACACCATCTGCGGAGGAGCACCCGACCATGACAACCACTCTCAGGACCCTATGCGCGGCAATGACCGCGACGCTGCTGCACATGCAAGTCGCGCACGCCGCGATGTCCGACAATGTGATCCGCATCGGAGTTCTCAATGACCGCTCCGGTGCCTATGCCGACCTCGGCGGCGAAGGCTCGGTCGTCGCGGCGAAGATGGCGGCGGAGGAATTCGGCAACAACATCGGAGGCGTCCCGGTGGAGATTGTTTCGGCCGATCACCAGAACAAGCCCGACATCGGGCTCGGCATCGTGCGGCGCTGGTTCGACACGGAGAAGGTCGATGCCGTCGTCGACATTTCCAACTCGGGGGTGGGTTTCGCGGTAACGGCGCTGGCCAAGGAGCGCAACAAGATCGTGCTGAACGCGTCGGCGTCGTCGGACTTCACCGGTAAGGCCTGCACCCGCACCTCGTTCCAGTGGGTCTACACCAGCTACACCAACGGCTACGGCCTTGCGCGGGCGCTCACCGCGCAGAAGCTCGATAGTTGGTTCCTGATCACGGTGGACTATTCGTTCGGCCACGCCTTCGCCGCGGACATGCGCCGTGCGGTGGAGAACGGCGGCGGCAAAGTGGTCGGCGAGGTGCGCCACCCGCTCAACACCGCAGATTTCAGTTCGGTGCTGCTGCAGGCCCAGGCCTCCGGCGCCAAGGTGATCGCGCTGGCCAATGCCGGCGCCGATATGACCAACTCCGTGAAGCAGGCGGCCGAGTTCGGCATCTCAAAAGGCCAGGCCCTGGTAGCGCCGACTGTTTTCCTTACCGACGTCGACGCAATGGGCCTCGCGTCCGCACAGAACCTGCAATTCATGACTGCGTTTTACTGGAACCGCAACGCGGAGTCGCGAGCGTGGGCCGACAAATTCTTTGAGAAGGTCGGGCGGATGCCGACCATGACCCAGGCCGGCATCTATTCAGCCGTGCGCCACTATCTGCGTGCGGTCCAGGCTGCGAACTCCGACGATGGCCTTGCCGTTGCCGCAAAGATCCGCGAATTGCCGGTTGCGGACGCGTTCGCCCACGGCACGGTCCGCGCCGACGGCCAGTTCGTGCACGACATGTATCTTGCTCGCGTCAAGACGCCGGCGGCCTCGAGCAAACGTTGGGACTACTACGATATCGTCGCGACGATTCCCGCCGAGCAGGCCTTCCGTCCGCTCAATGAGGGCGGCTGCGAGCTGGTCTCGCAGTGACAATGCTGGCGGCCGATGGCGCATGCCGCCGTCTGCCGGTCCCGCAGCGATCTTGCCCGCGAAACGTACCTTGGGTCGGTAAAGCGATGCCGTGCCCACCATTCCGGGCAGCGCAAGTTTGGTGGGCATGATGCTACGCGTCTTCGCCCACCCTACGGTCTGATACGATCAGACGATTGCGAAGACGATCGCGTGGTGGCGAGCAGCATTTCGGAGTAATAAAAAATACCACTGAGTTGCCCGACGCGTCAACTCGCCTTTACGGGTGCCGCGTCCGCTTGCCACTTTGCATGGGGTTGTTTTCGCTTTTTTGGGAGCACGCCCTTTTTCGTCGTGCCGCCGATCCTACATCATCTGCCGTTCCCGCGCGTAGCGCACCAGCGCGACGAAGCGGTAGATGCCATGCACGAATTTCCCGTAGGGCATGGTGATGAACAGCGCGAACACCACGCCGAGATGCAGCGCCAGCAGCGGGCCCATCGCGGCGCTCTCGCGCCACAGCAGCAAGGCAAGTCCGGTGATGCTGGTCAGGAACAGCATCAGGATGAAGGCGGTGTCCATGCCCATGGCTTGCTCGTCGACCAGCACGCGGTCGCGCTTCCATTTCTCCGACAAGAGCCCGATCGGGCCGACCACGAGCCCGATGCCGCCGAGCGTGCCAAGCACCACCGGCAGGTCCCACCACGCATAGGGCGCCTCGCGCGCCAGGAGATAATGATAGAGCGTGCCGACGCAGGTCGCGGCGAAGCACAGCGCGAAGCCGTAGAAGGTGAAGTGGTGATACAGCTTGCGGCGGTCGGTCGGATGGTCGTCCTCGTTGAAGCAGCCGACCCCGCCGCCGTCGAGATAGCGCAACTCGCCGGCGTCGCGGATCGCCTGCAACAGCGACTTCGCATCCGTTGTCCTGCCGACGGGCTCGCCGATGTCGCGCCAGAAGGCGCGCACGCCCATCGCCAGCGCCAGGATCGCATAGAGCAAAGCGAGGCCGAACAGCAGCGCCATCGCATTGTGCGGCATCAGCTTGTAGAACGCGCCGGGCCCGGTGTGGATGCCCACGAGCACGCTGGCGTCGTTGATCGCGGCGAAGCCGAAGATGAAGGCGGCGACGCTGAGCGCTGCGACCACGCTGATGACCAGGCCGTTGCGGGCGAACGCGCCGGAGAACGCGCGCGGCCAGGCATAGGCGGCGTAGGATTCGGCGCGCGCCACTGCGAGCGTCTTCGGGACGTTGACGTTGAATTCGTGCGGCGGCGAGAACTGGCAATCGGTGTAGCAGGCGCCGCAGGAA
The DNA here is from genome assembly GCA_943372075.1 of Bordetella parapertussis. Lineage (GTDB taxonomy): Bacteria > Pseudomonadota > Alphaproteobacteria > Rhizobiales > Xanthobacteraceae > Bradyrhizobium. The sequence continues at coordinate 16,956 of CALRXG020000079.1, forward strand.
TGGCAGAGATTGGCGAGATAGTTGAGGTCTCCGTCGGAGAAGGCGCGGCGCATCTCCATCGCGGGAAACACCGCGCACAGGCCCTCGCAATAGCGGCAGGAATTGCACACCGTCATCAGACGGTCGGCTTCCTGCAATGTCCTCGTCCCGTGCATCGCGTTAGCCTTGACCTCAGTTCCGCGCATTCTTCGCCGCTTCCCGTCCGGCGACGCGGCCGAACACGCTGCCGATGGTCATGCCGATGCCGGCGGCGTAGCCCTTGCCGAGCACGTTGCCGGCCATGATCTCGCCGGCCGCGAACATGTTGGCCGACGGCTTGCCGTCCTTCATCAGCATGCGCGCCTGCTTGTTCACGCGGGTGCCGAGATAGGTGAAGGTGATGCCGGGCCGCACCGGGTAGGCGAGATAGGGCGGCGTCTCGATCTTGCGGGCCCAATGCGTCTTCGCCGGCGTGATGCCTTCGGTACGGCAGTCGTCGAGGACGGTGTGGTCGAACGTGCCCGGCTGCACCGCGGCGTTGAATTCGGTGATGGTCTTTTCCAGCGCGGCGGCGTCGAGCTCGAGCTTGCCGGCGAGCTCGGCAATGGTCGCGCCCGCGATCGGCGGAAACAGCGTCGGCATGAAGCTGGTCACGACGGTCGAGTCGAAGATGATGTAGGCGATCTGGTCCGGCTGGGCTGCGACCAGGCGGCCCCAGATCGCGTAGCGCTTCGGCCAGATGTCTTCGCCTTCGTCATAGAAGCGCTCGGCATGCTTGTTGACGACGATGCCGAACACCACCGAGTCGTGGCGGGTGATGATGCCGCCGTCGAATTTCGGCGCGCGCGCATCGATCGCGACCGCGTGGCACTGCGTCGGGTCGCCGATCTCCTGCACGCCCTTGGCCAGCAGCATCTTCAGGATCGCGCCGCGGTTATACGGGGTGCCGCGGATCAGGAAATTGTCGGCGGCCTCGCCCCAATATTGCTTCAGCCATTCGATGTTGGCCTCGAAGCCGCCGGCGGCCGCCACCAGCGCCGTGGCCCGCACCTCGGTCCTGCCGCCGACCGGCTGCTTGAGCTGCGCCGACAGGAACATGCCGTGCTC
>CALRXG020000080.1:0-17843 GCA_943372075.1 Bordetella parapertussis
TTCTTCAGGATATCTGGAATCCAGCCAAGGCGGTCGATATTGTCGAGACAGAGCGCGTGACGATGACCATGGCATCGACGCCGTTTCTGGCGGATTTGACTGCGGAGGCGGAGCGGCGGCCTGAAGCGCTGCGTTCACTGCGCACTTTCGTATCGGCAGGCGCCCCAATTCCCCGTGTTTTAGTGCGCCAGGCCACACAGAATCTTGGTGCGCACATCGTCTCGGGATGGGGGATGACGGAAAACGGGCTGGTGACGACCACCAAGCTCGACGATCCACCGGAAAAAGTCTTCGAGACCGACGGTTGCCCAAGCCAGGGTATGGAAGTCAGGATCGTCGATGGCGGGGGCAAAGTCCTGCCTCACGATGAAGAAGGGCGCCTACAAGCGAGGGGCCCCGGCACCTTTGTGGGCTACCTCAAGCGGCCGCATCTCTATGCCGTCGATCAGGATGGCTGGTTTGAGACCGGCGACCTCGCCCGCAAGGACAAGGACGGCTACATTCGTATCACGGGGCGCACCAAGGACATCGTCATCCGCGGCGGCGAGAACGTTCCGGTGATCGAGATTGAACAACTGATGTATCGCCATCCAGCCGTCCGGGAAGTCGCAATCGTCGGAGTGCCAGATGAACGCTTGGGCGAGCGGGCCTGTGCCTGTGTCGTGCTGCGCGAGGGAGCATTACTGACGTTAGCTGACGTGATGGCGTATATGGCGGAGAACGCTGTAGCCAAGAACTACTGGCCGGAGCGCATTGAGGTGCTCGAAGCCTTGCCGAAAACGCCGAGCGGCAAAGTGCAGAAATTCAGGCTTCGCGAGATCGTCAGTTCGATGAAATAATTCTCGGCTAACGGCTGCCGCAAGAAGAAGGCCGGGTGAAATTCCGGCCCCCTTCTGAGATGACCGCCGCGCGCGAAAATCAGAGCGGGCAATCCTGCGGAAACACCGGCTTGCGTTTTTCGAGATGGGACGCCAATCCCTCGCGCGCCTCGGCGCCGGTGAAACCCAAAATCTCAAGCGCGGTCGAGGTATCGAACAGCGGACCATTGACGCGCAGCCAGTTGTTAAGAGCGTACTTGGTCCAACGGATCGCGCTTTGCGCGCCGCTAGAAAGCTCCTCGGCCGTCTCGATCGCTATCCTCTGCAAGTCCGCGTCTTCGACGCATAGCGACACCAGACCGATCCGCTCAGCTTCTTCGCCGGACAGTGGCTTGCAGGTCAGCAGGTAATATTTTGCTTTTGCAAGGCCGCACAATAACGGCCAGATGATGCAAGCGACATCGCCCGCCGCGACGCCAAGCCGCGTATGACCATCGACGATGCGCGCGGACTTTCCACAAATCGAGATATCGGCCAGGATTCCGACGACGAGACCTGCACCGACGGCGACGCCGTTGATCGCCGAGATGATCGGCTTGTTGCAATTGATAACGTTATAAACGAGATCCTTGGCCTCCTTCCAGGTCGACATCCGTGCGACCGGGTTGTCTAGAATACTCTTGATCAGCTCGAAATCGCCCCCCGCCGAAAAGGCTTTGCCAGCTCCGGTCACGATGACCGCGTTGACATCTGGATCGTCGTTGATGTCACGCCAGATATTGGTGAGCTGAGTGTGGGTCTCGGCGTCGACCGAATTGTAGGTCTCGGGCCGGTCGAATGTGAGCCGGAGAACCCGCTTGGACGGATAGTCGAGCTTCAATTTGGTATAAGCAGCATAACGATTGGACATCGGCTTCCCTTCTGGACACTTGATTTGCTTGGTCGGGTTAAATCTTACAGGGGATGACGATGCATATCGCAGTCGGCAGATTTCTCCTGCCTTCCGATACGTCCTCGCCACGAACCTGCTATGAATTCATTCGAACAGATGTTAGAATTTAAAACCGATCGGGAAAGGCTGCAAGCTTATACTTTTCAATTGAGGCCGTCGTCGGGGGCGGCGAGAGCAAGATTCGGAGGATTTGCCGTGACAGACGGGCACGAAAAAGCTCTGACAACGAGGGCGGGCGCCAGTCCCACGATTGGCGAGCTGTTTCGCGCGAGAGCGCTGATCCACAAATCTTCGGTCGCGATCGAGTATCAGGGCAGACAGATCAGCTATGGGCAGCTCCTTGACCGTGTACATCGGGCAACCTCGATGCTGGCGAGCCAAGATCTTCGACGAGGCGACCGCGTAGCATTGCTCTCGCGTAACAGACCGGAGTATCTCGAAGTGGAGCTGGCGGCCGCCAATCTCGGGGTCATCACCGCTTGCCTGAACTGGCGATTGTCGCAGCGGGAACTCGCCTATTGTATCGATCTGGTCTCACCGAAGCTCTTGATTGTTGAAGAAGAACTGGCCGGAAATCTCGAACTTTCTCCCATAGGGGACCGCAAGGTTATCAAGATCGGCCCGCAATACGAGCATATATTGCAAGAACAAAACGGTCATGCGCTGCCCATTGCGGCGGAATCCGAAGACGGCCTGGTTATCCTTTACACCAGTGGGACCACCGGCCAACCCAAAGGGGCCGTCATTTCGCATCGGGCGATGATCATGCGGGCGCTGGTGTTCAGTTCCGAGCTGAACATTTCGCATCACGATACCTTTGTGGCCTGGGCGCCGCTGTTTCACATGGCATCCACGGACCACAGTCTCGCGACACTGTTGCGCGGGGGAACGGTCGTCGTGGTCGATGGCTTCCAGATCGAGCCGTTATTGTCTGCTTTGGAGCGCCATCGGATCGGCTGGTTTGTCTTGATTCCGGGCATGATTGAAGCATTCATCGCCGGCTTCAAGGAGCAAAAAACGACCGTAAAAGGCGTTGGCCTTTGCGGCGCGATGGCCGACCTGGTCCCTCCGCATGTCATCGCCGAGGTCACTGACCTGCTGCGAGCTCCCTACGTCAACAGTTTTGGTTCGACCGAGACTGGCTTGCCGCCGGCAACCAGATCGTTGATCCCGGTAGGCGAAATACCTGCCAGCCTGGCGAAGCAACAAAGCGCGTTCTGCGACATCAAGCTTGTCGATTCTGCCGACAAGGAGGTTCCGATTGGCGCACCGGGAGAGTTGGCTATTCGCAGCCCAACTTTATTCTCCGGCTATTGGAAAGCTGATGATACCAACGTGCGCGATTTTCGCGGCGGGTGGTTTCACATGGGCGACGTGTTTCGGCGCAATGATGACGGCTCGCTCGATTTCGTCGATCGCGCCAAGTACATGATCAAGACTGGCGGCGAAAACGTTTATCCAGCCGAGATCGAGCGCGTTTTGATGAGTGATGCAGGGATCACCGAGGCCGCGGTTGTGCGTGTCCCCGATGTGAAATGGGGTGAAGTTCCCGTGGCATTCGTGTCGCGCCGCGACACCACGGTCACCGAGGCGGACCTGTTTGCTCTGTGCCGGCGCGATCTTGCCGGATACAAATGTCCCCGGCAGTTCCGGTTCATCGATTTTTCGGAATTTCCGCGGTCCACCAGCGGCAAGGTTCAGCGCCACGAGCTCGAAGCCAGGCTGGCGGGCGAAAGGCAACGGGTAAACAGCTAATACGGACACGCCCATTAGCTCTTCGCGTCGCAATTTTCGTCGAACGAAAACTGCTCGCGGCAAGGCACCGCAATCGGAGACGGAAACATGAATGTCGAAGAAGCCATTTTGACGCGGCGCTCGGTCAGGCGATTTCTTCCCAAGCCGGTTCCAGAACCGGTCGTGCGAAAAATCATCGAGGTCTCGGCGCGTGCGCCAAGTGGCCACAACATCCAGCCGTGGAAGGTCTACGCGATCGCGGGCGAGGTGAAGGATCGGCTCTGCGCGGACATCCTGAAAGCTGCCGAAACTGAACCGGACAAGCATCGGCCGGAATATGAGTATTATCCGACCGAATGGCACGAGCCCTATATCGGGCGTCGGCGCGAGCTCGGCTACGACCTTTACGCAAAGCTTGGCATTGCTCGCGACGACGTTGCCGCACGCACATCGCAGATGAACCGCAACTATCTTTTTTTCGACGCCCCGGTCGGACTTTTCGTGACGATGGACCGCCGCTTGAACACCGGCAGCTATATCGACATGGGTATGTTCTTGCAGAACATCCTGCTCGCCGCGCGCGGTCATGGCCTGCACACCTGTGGCCAGGCCGCGTTCACCTGGTACCACGACATCATCCGCAAGCATCTTTCGTTTGACGACACCGAAATCCTGATTTGTGGCGTGGCGCTGGGTTACGAGGACACGACTGCGCCCGAAAACAAGCTCGTCACCAGGCGGGTGCCAGTCGATACCTACGCCAAGTTCTTGGGATTTTCCGGCGGCAGCACGGGCGTCGCCTCGGCACGCACGACGGCCGGAAACTGACCTTCACGCATCACGCCGGGCGGAGACCAAATGCTTTCCATTCGTAAACAAACGCTACGCGGCAAGGTCGCGGTAATCGGTATCGGAATGTCGCCGGTTGGTAAGGTGCCGGGAAAGAGCCCGTTATGGCTCGCCGCCGACGCCGCGAAGAAGGCGCTGGCCGATGCCGGCATCGGGAAAAACGAGATCGACGGCGTGCTGTCGAGCCATGCCTTCGCTTCTCCCTTCCATCGCTTCAGCGTTGCGTTCAGCGAGTATTTAGGTATTCAGCCGACCTTTTCGAACACGCTTCAGGTATCCGGCGCGACGGCGGCGACGATGTTCAATATTGGCGCCGCTGCCATTCATGGCGGCCTCGCCGAGGTCGTACTCGTGGTCGGCGGCGACAGCCTGCTGACCGGCCTGACGCCGGATCTGGCGCTGCGCTCGATGACGGAAAGCCGTGATCAGCAATACGAGATGCCGTTCGGCATTCCTGTCGCGAATACCTTTGCCATGACGGCACACCGGCATATGAAGGATTTCGGCACCACACCGGAACAGTTGGCGGAAGTCGCCGTGGTCCAGCGGCGTCATGCTATGCGCACGCCCGGTGCGCAGCAGACCAGCCCGATCACGGTGGACGACGTGCTAAGCTCAGCTATGGTGACGACGCCCTACCACAAGCTCGATTGCTCGCTGATATCGGATGGCGGCGCGGCATTCATTCTGACATCGGCCGAACATGCCAAGGCGCTCGGCATCAAAAGCCCGATCTACATTCTGGGCGGCGGCGAATGCTACACCCACGAACATATTTTCCTGATGCCCTCGCTGACCGAAACCGGCGCGGTCGCGTCGAGCCGAAAGGCTTACGAAATGGCCGGCTATGGCCCCAAGGACATGGACGTCGCCGGCGTCTATGACTGCTTCACCGGCACCGTCATCATGATGCTGGAAGATCTCGGTTTTTGCCCGAAGGGCGAAGGCGGCCGTTTCGTCGCGGACGGCCATATGACCTATGGCGGCCAGATTCCATCGAACACCCATGGCGGATTGTTGTCGTTCGCCCATTCGGGAATGCCGGGATCGCTGTTCCATTTTCATGAGGTCATCGCGCAGTTGCGCGGCCAATGCGGCGAACGCCAGGTGCCGGGCGCGGAACTCGGGCTGGTGCACAGCCTCGGCGCGGGTTTCGCAACCAATGCCACCACCATTCTGGGCACGGAGAACACGCTGTGATCTCGTCCGAAGACGCCATGAAGAAGCCGGTGCCGACGCCCGACGCGGATTCCGCCGCCCTCTGGCGCGGCCTGCACGACGGCGTGCTGCTGCTGCAGCACTGCGCCGATTGCGGCCACGTGCAATATTACCAGCAGGCGATGTGCCGGCAGTGCGGCGGCGAAAATCTTGCCCATCGACCGGCAAGCGGGCGCGGCAAGGTACATTCCTTCAGCGTGGTACAGCGCGCACCGGGACCCGCTTTCAAAACCGATCTGCCCTACGCTGTTTTGTTGATCGATCTGGAGGAGGGCCCGCGGATGATCAGCACCTATACCGGCGGCAAGCCCGAAGAGGTCACGTTCGACATGGACGTCATGCTCGTCTGCGAAAAAATCAGCGAGGAAGTGACGCTGCCGCGCTTCCGGCGGGCTTAGCCTGACAGGCGAGCAGCTACATCCGGAACACCCCGAATCTCGTCGGCTTGGCAGGCGTCCGGCCGGCGAGGTCGAGCAGCAGCGCCATCACCTCGCGGGTCTCCGCAGGTTCGATCACCATATCGCACCACAAATGGCGGGCGTAGTTATAGGGATCGGCGAACGCCTCGAAGTCCCTCAGGATCGGCCGCTTGAACTCTTCACGTTCTTCGTCGGTCCAAGAACTGCCTTCGCGCTGATGGATATTGTCGCGCACCATCGTTAGCGTTGTCGCCGCCTGCTCCGGTCCCATCAAGGCGGCGTGGGCGCTTGGCCACATCAGGGTAGCGTTTGGTTTGAACGCGCGGCCTAGCATTGCGAAATAAGCCGCGGCATAAGAGCCGCCGGTAATGATAGTGTATTTCGGCACATCGGCGCAGGCCATCGCGGTCATGAACTTGGCTCCATGCTTGGCAATGCCCTGACGCTCGACTGCGGACCCGACCATAAAGCCGGAGACATCGACCAGGAACAGCAACGGAATGTCGCGCTTGCAGCAAAGTTCGATGAAGTGCGCCCCCTTGACCGCGCTTTCCGAAAACAGCACGCCGTTATTGGCCAGGATGCCGACCTCGAAACCGTGGATGCGGGCAAATCCGCATAGCATGGTTTCGCCGTGAAGATGCTTGAAGTCTTGAAAGCGGCTGCCGTCGATGAGGCGCGCCAGGATCTCCCGGTTGTCCGTTGGGATGCGCCGGTTAGCGCTGACGATTCCATAGATTTCCTCGACCGCATGGCAAGGCGGTTCGCCCTGCTCGACCGTCCAGCGCAATCGCGGCGGCTCTCCCAGGTTGGCGACGATATTACGCACGATCGCCAGCGCGTGGCTGTCATTCTCGGCGATATGGTCGGTGACGCCGCTGATCCGGCTGTGCATCTCCGCGCCGCCGAGCGGTTCGATCTCGATGGTCTCGCCGGTCGCGGCAAATACCAGTTGCGGGCTGCCGAGAAACATCGCGCCCTGGTCGCGTACGATCACCACCTCGTCGCACAGCGCCGGAATGTAAGCGCCGCCCGCGGTCGAAGGGCCGTGAACGACGGCGATCTGCGCGATATTCTCGGCCGACATCTTTACCTGATTGTACATGATCGATCCGGCCTGCCCTTCGTCCGGAAAGATATTGGCGATGTCCGGCAGGAAGCCGCCACCTGATTGCACCAAGGTGATGCAGGGCAGCCGGTGTTGCCACGCAAACAACTGGGCGCGGGTATGCTTCTTCGTTGTCATGCCGAACAGCGTCCCGCCCTTCACTGTGGCATCGTTGGCGATAAGCATGCAACCGCGCCCGCAGACCTGTCCGACGCCCGTGATAATTGTCGCGCCCGGCGGCACGCCGTCGTACATCCCCTCGCCCGCCAGGTGGCCGAACTCGAGAAACGGCGAACCGGGATCGATCAGCGCCGCGATGCGTTCGCGCGGCAGCAGCTGGCCGCGCGATTTATGCAAGGCGCGAGCCTTGGCGGAGCCGCCCTGATTGGCCTCGGCCCGACGCCTTTGGAGATCGGCGATCCGCGCCAGATAATGAGCGCGATTGAGCTTGAACTCGTCCGACCCGGTCGCGACAGCGGATTTCATCGCGGTCAATTGGCTATTCCCCAAAACTGATCACAAGCCAGGAAATGCGGGCTCGACGGTCTTCATTATTTTCTAACATTCGTTCGTTTTCGAACGATTGTTAGGTTGAAATCCTAGCCGCTTCTGCCTAAAGATAGCAAGCAATTGATGCTGCCGACCGACAGCCGGCCGCCTCGCAAACAATAAACTCGACGGTGTTCCCGAGAGGGTTTCGAATTCTCAACTTAGAACAACGCGGTTTCGGCCGGCGGCGGAGTTCCCACATGGACTTTGATCTTACGCACGAGCAGCGGCAAATCTACGAATACGGCGATATGGTTGCGAAGCAATTCGATCGCAAATACTGGATGGAATGCGCCGACAAGCACGTATTCCCCCAAGCCCTTTACAGCAAGGTTGCGGAGGATGGCTTCGTCGGAACGATGGTGCCTGAGGAATACGGCGGCTCGGGACAAGGCATGGTCGAGATGCACCTGTTCCTTGAGGGCTTGTCAAACAATGGCATTCCACTGCTAAACCTCGTCGTCGGCGCGGCAATGAGCTTGGGATTCATAGCCAAATACGGCAGCGAAGCGCAGAAATTGCGCTATCTGCCCGATGCGTGTGGCGGCAAGACGCGCTTTTGCTTCGCGATCACCGAGCCTGACGCGGGAACCAACACGATTCGTACTTCCACGATAGCAAAGAAGCGTGGCAATCGCTTCGCGCTGAGCGGTCAGAAGACATTTATCACCGACGCCGATGGCGCGGACTACGCGCTGGTGGTGACGCGAACGACAGCGCATACCGAGGTTCAGAAGAAAACCGATGGCTTCACCCTGTTTGTGGTCGACCTGAAAGCCAAGGGCGTGCAGAAGCAATACATTCCAGTGAGCATTCCGGCCCCGGAAACACAATGGCAGCTGTTTTTCGACGAAGTCGATCTTGGGCCGGAGGACATTGTTGGCGAAGTCGACAAGGGATTCGGCATTTTGTTCAAAAGCCTTAATCCCGAACGCATTCTTGTCGGTTCGATTTCCTGCGGTCTCGGCCGCTATGCCCTGAACCGGGCAGTCGAATACGCCAAGGAGCGGCGGGTTTTCAACAACGTGCCGATCGGATCTTATCAGGGCTTGCAGCATCCCCTGGCCAGCGCCCGCACCGATGTCGAATTGGCATCGCTGATGACACTAAAAGCCGCCTGGATCTTCGATCAGGGCCGCGAAGCCGGCGAATTCTCCAACATGGCAAAACTTGCCGCAGCCGACGCCGGCATCAAGGCGGTGGACACCGCGCTGCAATGCTTCGGCGGCAACGGGTTCACCAAGGAGTACGGCATCTTCGATATCTATCCGCTGGTGCGGCTGTTGAAGACCGCGCCGCTCAATCGCGAAATGATTCTCAACTACATCGGCGAGCACGTGATGGGCTTGCCTCGCAGTTATTAGAGCAAGACCCGGAACGGTGAGGCGCGATTCTACCGGCGATTCGTCTTCAATTGTTCAGAGATCCCCCCAAAGAACGAGGTTGTCTGCAATGGCTCTCATGAAGTCCGATGTGTCCGCTGCGAGCGAAGAGTATCGCCGTAACCGGGACGCTTACGGCTTGAGAATCGCCGATCTGCATGAGCGCCGGGCAGCTGCAATGGTCGGCGGTCCGGAACGGGCGCGGCTGCTGCACAAGGAGCGCAAGCAATTACTGCCTCGCGAACGGATCGCTGCGCTAATTGATCCCGGCTCGCCGTTCCTCGAATTTTGCCAGTTCGCGGGCGAAGGCATGTATGACGGCGTGCCGCCCGGCGGCAGCATCGTCACCGGCGTTGGAATGGTGTCGGGCCGCGCCTGCATGCTGATCGCCAACGACGCCACGGTCAAAGGCGGCACCTACTACGGGATCACCTGCAAGAAGCACGTCCGCGCACAGAAATTCGCCTGGCAACACCGCCTCCCCTGCGTCACCATGGTGCAATCCGGCGGCGCCAACCTGCCGGACCAGCCCAACATTTTTCCCGACGACGGACAGTTCGGATCGATCTTTTACAACCAGATCCGGATGTCGAGCGAGGGTATCGCGCAGATCGCAATCGTCCATGGGCCCTCGACCGCCGGCGGCGCTTACATGCCGGCGCTCTGCGACGAGACCGTCATCATCCGCAATCAGGGCGCCATGTTCCTGGGCGGACCACAACTGGTCTATGCCGCGACCAAGGAAGAAGTCGGCGTCGAAGCGCTCGGCGGCGGTGAAATGCATAGCCGCGTCAGCGGCGTCACCGACCATCTGGCGGAAAGCGACAGCCACGCGATCGCGATTACCCGCGATATCGTCGCCAATCTCGGTGACATTCCCATGCAACGGTGGAACGTGGCGCCACCGCGAGAGCCGCGCTTCGACCCCAAGGATATTTATGGGCTGATCAGCACGGACCCGCGTATCCCCACCAACAATCGAGAGATTGTTGCGCGGTTGGTCGATGGCAGTGAGTTTCACGAATTCAAGCCGCTATATGGCGAGACGCTGATCACCGGCTTTGGCCGCATAATGGGCTTCGAGATCGGGATTCTCTGTAACAACGGGGTGCTGTTTTCCGAATGCGCGCTGAAGGCGACTCACTTCATCGACCTCTGCTGCAAGCGCAATATCCCGCTGCTGTTCATGGCCGACGTCACCGGCTTTATGGTCGGGCGCGAGGCGGAAGAAGGCGGCATCGCCAAGCACGGCGCAAAGATGATCACCGCAATGGCCAGCGCCAACGTGCCGAAATACACGCTGATCATCGGGAATTCCTACGGAGCCGGCTATCTGGCGATGTGCGGCCGTGCCTTCAAACCTCATGCGATGATGATGTGGCCGCACGGGCGCTCCGCGATCATGGGGCCGGATCAGGCCGCCAACACGCTCGCGATGGTCAAGGACGATATCCACAAGCGCGATGGCACGAGCTGGACCGACGAAGAGCGCGAGGCTTATCGCGCTCCGGTTCGCAAGACTTTTGAGGATTTTGCGAACGCCTACAACTTCGCGCGCAACACCTGGTGTGACATGGTGATCGATCCGCTCGAGACCCGCCACGTGATGGCCCTCTTGCTTGATCTCGCCGGCCGTCTGCCACAGCAGGAAACAGACTTCGGCGTGTTCAGGATGTGATGACAGAGGATATCGTTCCGTGTTCAAGAAAATCCTGATTGCCAATCGCGGCGAGATCGCCTGCCGGATCGCGCGAACCTGCCATCGGCTCGGGGTCGCGGTTGCCGGCATTCACTCCACAGCCGACGCCGACGCCTTGCATGTGAAGATGATCGGCGAATCCATAGAGATTGGAGGCGCCGCCGCGTCCGACAGCTACCTGCGGATCGATGCGGTGATTGCCGCAGCGAAAGCGACCGGCGCCCAGGCCATCCATCCCGGCTTCGGATTTCTGGCCGAGAACGCCACGTTCGCCCGCGCCGTCGAGGCGGCAGGTCTGGTTTTTATCGGGCCGACGCCGGACGTGATCGAACGGCTCGGCGACAAGGCCTCTGCCAAGAAAGAGGCTGAGGCGGCCGACGTGCCTATCGTCCCCGGCAGCAAGAAGCCCAGTGAGGATGCTGCCGAGATCGCCCGGATCGTCCAGGAAGTCGGGCTTCCGGTGATGCTGAAGGCAGCGGCCGGCGGCGGCGGCAAGGGTATGCGTGCCGTTTCCGATCTCGATGGCCTTGCCAATGAGATCGAATCGGCCATGCGTGAGGCGAAGAATTCGTTCGGCTATCCCGGACTGATCGTCGAAAAACTGGTCGAACGCGGGCGCCATATCGAAGTGCAGATCGCCGGCGATGGCAAAGGCAACGTGCTTCACCTGCTCGAGCGTGAATGTTCCCTGCAGCGCCGTCACCAGAAGCTCATCGAGGAAGCCCCTGCCGTCAATCTCGCCGCAACGCTTCGCGACAAAATGGCCGCCGACGCGGTGCGGCTCGGCAAGCGCCTGAACTATCGCGGGGTCGGCACTGTCGAATTCATCCTGAGCGGAGACACCTACTATTTTCTGGAAGTAAACCCGCGTCTCCAGGTCGAGCACCCCGTGACCGAGATGGTCACCGGCATCGATATTGTCGAGGTGATGCTCCGCATCGCCGCCGGAGAAGGGCTGCCGTTTACACAAAATGCGGTGACATGTAGCGGGCATGCCGTCGAGGTGCGCATTTGTGCGGAGGATCCGGCAGATAATTTTCTCCCTTGCACGGGAGACCTCGCTTACGTCAAATTTCCCGCCGACGGCGTTCGCGTCGAGACGGGCGTCGAAAGCGGGTCGGTAGTCACGCCGTATTACGACTCGATGCTGGCAAAACTCATTGCCCACGCCGAAACGCGCAATGAGGCGCTCGATAAACTCGAGCGGGCTCTCGACGCGACCTCGATTTTCGGAATTACGACCAATCAAGGATTTCTCAAGCGCTTGCTCGGCCTGCCAGCGACGCGCAGTGCCACCTTTTACACACGCCTGATCGACGAGCAAATCGACCAGTTGGTCGACAAGGCAAAGAATCTGGACGCCGGGGCGTTGGCGCTGGGCGCCTACTTCTGGATGATCCGGCAACGACAGCCCCTCGCAAGGGGGCCGTGGCAGTCGCGCGAAATGACTGGATGGCACATGGCCGCGGGTGGCGACGGATTGTCACCGATTCCGATCCTGCACCTCGAAACCGCGGGCGCAAGCGCGGAGATCCGATTCGCACCGCTCAAGGCCGACGGCTCGATGATTGTCGGCGTCAACGACGAGAAGCTACCGGTCAGACTCATCCCGCTCAAAGACGACTGCTTCACGGCGATTGTCGGCGCGCGGCGTGAGACGGTGCGCATTTATCAGGAAAACCAAACCATCTTTGTCCACCATCGCCGCGGCGTCCACACGCTGACGGCAATCCCCTATCTTACCTACATCAGCGCTGTCGCCGAAACCAGCGGCGAGCTGCGTGCGCCTATGATGGGCATGATCCTGAAGGTCAACGTCGCAGTCGGCGATACGATCAAGGCGGGCGATGTCGCAGCCGTACTGGAATCGATGAAGATGGAGTTGCGGATCAATTGCGAAACCGATGGCGTGGTCACGGCAGTCAATTGCCGGCCGGGCGAGACCGTCGAGCGCAACGCGGTTGTCGTGGTCGTGGAGCCAGAGCAGCAACCGTAATTCAATGACAGAACCGGGAGTGGCAAGTATGGATTTTAATCTGAAGGGCAAATCGGTCGTCGTCACTGGCGGCGGCTCCAACATCGGCCGAGCCATTGTGCTCGGGTTTGCAGCCGAGGGCGCCAACATTACGGTTGGCGATCTCGACCAGGCGCAGGCGGAGAAAGTTGCCGAACTTGCGCGGAAGAACGGCGCTGCCAGCATTCAGGTAATCAAGACCGACGTGACCGATTTCGATCAGGTAAACGCCATGTTCAAGGCCGCTACCGATAAGCATGGCACGGTCGATGTGCTCGTCAATAACGTAGGCTGGGATCAGCTGATGTTCTTTACGCAAACAACGCCCGAGTTCTGGGACAAGATTATCAAGATCAACTACGTCGGCGTGCTTAACTGCACCAAATGTGCGCTCGATATCATGATTCCGAAGGGTGCCGGCGCTATCGTGTCGATCAGTTCCGACGCAAGCCGCTCGGGCGAGCCGCGCGAGGCGGTCTATGGTGGCGTCAAGGCCGCCGTTAATTCTTTCATGAAGACCATTGCCAAAGAGAACGGCCGCTATGGCATCCGCTGCAACGTCGTTTGTCCTGGCGTCACTGTTCCCGTGGATACGGAAGAAGTCGGCGCCAACAGCATGTGGACAAAGCCAGACTCAATGTTCACGGCGGAGCAATTCGAGAAAGTCGCCAAGGCGCTGCCGCTGCGCAAGCTGGGTCGCCCAAACGATATTGCCAATGCCGTAGTGTTCCTCTCGTCCGCCGCCGCAGGTCATGTCACCGGCCAGGTCCTGTCGGTGTCAGGCGGATACACCATGATCGGCTGACGTCGGCCGTTAATTTCGCCAGAACAAAATGGAGTTCCATCGTGTCCGAAAAAGAGATCTTGTACGACGTCAAGGACTACGTCGCGACCATCACCATCAATCGGCCAAAGACCCTCAACGCCTTTACCGGCGATAACATCGTAGAGATGGAGCGGCTGATCCTCGAGGCAACCGCAGACAAAACAGTTGGCGTCATCGTCCTCACCGGCTCCGGCGAGCGCGCGTTCTGCGTCGGCGGCGACGTCAACTGGGAGAAGGACGCCGGCGGCAAGAGCGGGCTCGAAGGACTGAAATTCAACTTTAACCGCCACATCGTCGAATGCCCGAAACCGGTGATCGCGCGTGTCAACGGTTACGCGATTGGCGGCGGACACCACATCGCCTATTTCTGCGATTTCACCATCGCCGCGGAGCATGCGATCTTTGGCCAGAATGGTCCACGTGTCGGCTCCCCGGCCGGAGGCTACATCGTCTCGCACAGCGCCAATGTGCTTGGCCACAAGCGCGCGCGAGAGCTCTGGATGCTGGCGCGACGCTACACCGCCAAACAAGCGCTCGACTGGGGACTGGCCAATTCCGTCGTTCCGATGGCCGAACTTGACGTCGAGGTGCGGAAGTATTGCGACGAACTCCTGGCTTTGAGCCCCACTTGCCTGAAGATTCTGAAGCGCTCATTCTACTATCACATGGCGCCGATCATGGAGCGCGACATGGATGACCTCGTCCGCGAGGTCGCACCCGCCTATTTTACGACACAAGAACAGCAGGAAGGCGCCAATGCATTCCTCGAGAAGCGCAAGCCGGATTTCAGCGCGTTTCGCTAAAGACAGGGCGCTATAACGTAAGGGAGACTGCGATGAGACTAGGCAGCGTCAACTATGAAACTAAAGGGAAGATCGCCATCCTTACGCTGGACGAGCCGGGCAAGCTTAACGCACTCAGCACAGGCATCCGTGAGGGTATTCTGGATGGCCTGAAGAAAGTGGATGCAGACGACAACGTCCGCGTCGCCATCATCACCGGCAACGGGGACAAGGCATTTTGCGCGGGCGCCGATATTAGCGGCTTCAACTTTGATCCGGACAAAGTACGCAAGTTTATGATCGAGGCTTTGGCGGTATTAGCGGCACCGGAAAATTGCCGCAAACCCGTAATCTCCGCCGTCAATGGTATTGCGTTCGGCGGTGGCTTTGAACTCGCGATCGCTTCAGACTTTATCATCGCATCGGATCGCGCACGCTTCGCGGTACCGGAGATCAAGCTCGGACTACTGCCCGGTTTTGCGATTGTACGCCTGCACGATATGGTCGGCCGCGCCAAGGCCAAAGAAATGAGTATCCTCGGCGATCCAATCAGCGCGGATGAGGCATTCAGACTAGGCCTCGTACTACGTGTGGTTCCTCACGGCGATCTGCTCACGGACGCCCTGGCATTTGCCGAACGAATTGCATCAAAACCAAAGCTTGCGGTGCAGATGGCCAAATCGTTTTACAACCGCGGCCTCGGTGGAGATGAGATACGGCACGCCATCGATGGTTTTCCGCTCCTATTCATGCATCGAGACGCACAGGAAGGTATCGCTGCCTTTCTCGAAAAACGTGAGCCAAAATTCGAGAGTTGACAAAGCGCGCTGCGAGCGACGGCTTCGAAGACCTTCTTCGAGTGGAGCACTTTGCGGTAGATAGATCGTGCATAACATCGAGGACTCGATGCCCCTGAAAGAATTTACTTTCCTCGACGTGTACCGCCGCAATGCGGAATTTTTTCCCGACCGCACCGCGTTCGTTTTTGAAGGCCAGCGCATCACCCATCGTGAATATCTGAAAAGGGTCGAGCGGCTGGCGGCGGGCCTAGCACGCGAGGGCGTAAAATCCGGTGACCGCGTCGCCATCCTTTCGCAAAACTCGCTCGAAATGATCGATGTGATCGGAGCGGTCGCACGGCTCGGCGCGATCCTGCTGCCGGTTAATTTCCGGCTCAACGCCGAAGAAATCGGCTACGTCCTCGCCGACGGTGCGCCGGTGCTGGTTGTGGCGGGGGCAGAATACCAGGAGATTATCGCGGCTCTAAAACCGTCGCTACCTTCGGTCCGGAGCTATTTTGGCATCGGCAAGCACACTGCGCCGTTTGCGCCGCTCGCAAATCTTGCGGCTTCGGACGCGTCGATGTCTGACGTGAACTTCAGCGCCGATGATGGCTTCGTAATCATTCACACCGCCGCCGTCGGCGGGCGGCCGCGCGGCGCGCTGTTGTCGCAAGCCAACCTTCTAACGGCGCACAGCTCGCTGGTGCAGGCCTGGAGCCTGACCGAGCGCGACGTCAATCTTGGTGTGCTGCCGCTGTTCCACGTCGCCGGCCTTGGCCTGATGCTGACGGTACAGCAGGCTGGCGGCGCCAGCGTCATCGCTTCGAAATTCGACCCGCAACAGGCGGTTTGCGACATTGCCGCCGAGAGGGTGACCGTCATGTCGGAGTTCGCGCCGATGCTGGCGGGCCTGATGGATCAGGCCAAGGGCGACGAATTGAAGACGTTGCGTGCTGTGACCGGACTGGATACCCCGGCGACGATTGAACGCTTCGAGAAAGCGTGCCCCCACGCGGTATTCTGGGCAGCCTTCGGACAGTCCGAGACATCGGGCCTCGCAACGCTGTCGCCCTACCGCAACCGGCCAGGATCAGCTGGGCGCCCCCTGTTCTGGCGCACCATTACGGTCGTCGACAGCGCCGACAAACCAAGGCCCACCGGACAAACCGGCGAGATCGTGGTGCGTGGTCCCACCGTTTTTAAAGGCTACTGGAATAACGACGCCGATACTGCCCACACCTTCCGTAATGGCTGGCATCACACCGGCGACATCGGCTATTTCGATGCCGATGGCTATCTCTGGTATGCCGGCCGTGCTCCCGAGAAAGAGCTGATCAAGACGGGTGGGGAGAACGTCTACCCGGCGGAGGTCGAAAACGCGATTCTCCAACATCCAGATATCGCCGACGTCGTGGTCATCGGCGTGCCTGATCCCCAGTGGAGCGAAGCCATCAAAGCGATCTGCGTGCGCCGAACTGGCGCGAATGTCACCGCCGACGAGCTCATCGACTTCGTCGCCGGAAAGATCGCACGCTACAAGAAGCCAAAGCACATTGTTTTCGTCGATCAACTGCCGAGGACCGCCAAGGGCGAAATCGATCGCGCCGCAGTCAAATTCGACAACTCTTAGAGAGGACTTGGCGATTGCCAGGTGTTGCGCGTTATTTCGAGGTGCCGTTTCAATAAGGAACAACTTGAGCGCGGTGTGACGATAGTTGAGGACGCAAGTGAAAAAACAGAAGATTTTTTGCGGGGCTCAGGGACACGCGATTGTAGCCGACGTGTTTGGTGAGGGTTCGCCGATTTTGCTGGCGCACGGAGGGGGCCAGACCCGCTTGGCGTGGACTCGAACTGCACGGGCCTTGATGCAGGCAGGATATAGTGCAATTGCGATGGATTTGCGTGGCCACGGGGAAAGTGCATGGTCGCCATCGGGCTCTTACCAACTCGACGACTTTGCGATGGATCTCCTTGCGATGTCTGATCAACTAGACGAGAAACCAGCTCTCGTCGGCGCTTCCCTCGGCGGCCTGGCGGGCTTGATAGCCGAAGGTGAACTTCGCTCAGGATCCTTCACTTCGCTTACGCTTGTAGATATTACACCAAATATGGAGCCGGTCGGCGTTGCGCACGTCCTGGATTTCATGAGGGCACATTTGGCGGACGGCTTTGCTTCGCCCGATGAAGCCGCCGAGGCGATCGCCAACTATTTGCCAAATCGACGGCGACGGAAAGGCTCGGAGAGCCTCGACCGCTATTTGAGACGATGCGATGACGGACGTCTTCGCTGGCACTGGGATCCGCGCTTCATAACTTCTGTGACAAATGGCAAAGTGGGCCAGTCCGAAAACCGACTGACCGACGCTGCCAAAAACCTTAAGCTGCCGATTCACCTGATACGTGGAGGATCAAGCAATTTGGTAAGCGTGGATGCTGCGCAAGAGTTTCTTCGACTTGCTCCCCACTCTGCGTACACCGATATTGCCGGCGCGGGTCATATGGTCGTTGGCGATCGAAATGATGCATTTACTGAGGCCGTCGTCAGTTTCTTTCGAGGACCGCAGATATCACAACGTAATGGCGATACACGCGACGATTAGCCCCGCAATCGAAGTCGACCCATTTTGTGAGAGCTTTGTCGAAGGAATGAACCAGTGATAGCCGGTGGTGGCATGTCAGTGCTTGATTGCTGAAAGAAAATACATAGGAGC
>CALRXG020000081.1:0-17768 GCA_943372075.1 Bordetella parapertussis
GAGACCGGCGTAGTTTACTGGTTCTTAACCGGACAGCAGAGCAGCGACTACCGCAGGCATCTTCACACAGACGGCACAACCTCTTGCGCGCGTCAGAAGCGAATCGTCATCCCGACATGGCTGCGTGCGAAACCGAGCCGTTCATAGAAACGTTGCGCATCGACGCGGGTGTGATGCGTCAGCAGCTCGACCATCATGCAACCTCTCGCGCGCGCCTCCGCGACCGCCCATTGCACCAGCCGCTCGCCGATGCCGCGGCTACGGCAGTGCGTTGCGACGCGGACGTCCTCGAGCAGGCCGCGACAACCTCCCTGCGAACTGATGCCCGGCAGCACCGCGAGCTGCAGGCAGCCGACAACAGTGCCCTCCCCGTCGACGGCGACGACGAGCTGCAAATTGGGATCGCGCTCGACCCGCTCGAATGCCTCATAATAGCTTTGCGGCAACGGATCCTCGATCCGCTCGCGCGCACGGCCGAGCGCATCATCCGCCAGCATGCCGACGATGGTGGCAATATCCTCGCGGCGCGCGCGACGGATCGTGATCGATGAAGCTTGGGTCATGTCGGTGTGTACCAGAGGTCAGCGGGCCGGCGGCAGTCCGAGCACCTGCTCGGCATCGGCGATCCAGCGCCGGACCACGGGATAATTCTTGAGTTCGAGACCGCCATCCTCCGCGACCCGCGTATAGGCGAGCAGCGACACATCGGCGAGTGAGAACGAATCGCCGACCAGGAACCGCGTGCCCGCCAGATGTCGCTCGAGATGAGCGAGCGCGACATGGCCGCGCTGCAACAGGTTCGGATCGATCTCCGAGACGGCCTTGCCGAGATACACGGTCTGAAAGCGGCAGACCGCGACATAGGGCTCGTGGCTGTTCTGCTCCCAGAACATCCAGGCATCCATCTGCGCCGCGCGATAAGCGTCGCTCGGGATCAGATCGCTGCCGCGCGCGAGGTAGCGGATGATGGCGTTGGATTGCGCCAGCGTGCGGCCGTCATCGAGCTCCACCGTCGGCACCTGCCCCCAGCCGTTGCGCGCGAGGAATTCCGGCGTACGGCTGCCGCCCTTCATGGTGTCGATCTCGCCCCATGTGTATGGCAGCGCCAACCTGTCGCACACCCATTTCACCTTCAGGCAATTGCCTGAATTGGCGTCGCCATAGATTTTCATGTGAGGTCGCTCCGCTCGCGGAGGACATCCGATCAGCAGCACATGACGGAGTCAAGCGACGTGGCGTACGTCAGAATTTGTATCCGAGACCCGCGCGCACGGTGTTGATGCTGGTATCGACGGTGGACGTGAAGCGCACATATTCCCACTCCGCGCGCATGAACAGTCCGCCGATCAGCTTGACGTCCACGCCAAGCCCGCCCGAATAACCATAGACGAGATGGTTGTGTTGGACATTCGTTGAATTCAACGAGTAGCATACTGGCGGCGCCGCTCCCGAACATGACGACTGCGCGCCGGCGAAAGTCGGGGCATAGCGATCGGTGACTACGACCGACTGGGAAATGTCGGCATTTCCAAGCGCCACGCCGCCAAAGATATAGGGCAGGAAACTTCCATAGGCGTAGCCGGCACGCGCTCGAAACGTTGCCATGTCTGAGATGGAAATCGCAGACGTCGATGTGGCGGTGACCGTGTGATAGAAGGTGTCGCTGAGTGGGCCGAAGGTAAGCGGTCCCTGGCTCGCGCTGGCCGTCCCGCCGAACGTCCCGTGCAGATACGATCCCTCAAGACCTACAACAACGTCGTCATACTGCCAGTTATATCCGGTGAATCCACCGTAGCTGGTTGAGCGGCTGGATTGCTTACCAAGGTTGAGATTCCACTGCCCCACCCCGGTTTGCTGGATGACGTTGTTGGCAACCAAGGCTGCAACCATGTTGTTGGTCGAGCCATTGAAATTCTCGTCGGACGAGCCGTAGCCAACCTGGCCGCCGATATACCAGCCGTCCCAGTTGGTGGTCGGCGCGCTTGAAGCGGGAAGACTGCCGCGAAGAAAATCGGGCATGTCGGCCGCGTGCGCGCCGGTTACCGCCCCGAACATCATCGCCGCCAGCAAGAACCTACGCATCGCAACGCTCCATCCACTCACCGAATGCGCATCGATCATCGCCTGTTAACCTTAACCAATCGTTGTCGCCGCCTGCTTTCGAGCATGCAAGTTGCGAGAAGTTCGAAGCCACGACGCAAAGCAAAACGGCGCGGGATGGTCCCGCGCCGTCGCAATCATTAACCGTGAAGGCTCGAAATTAACCCTTGCGGATCAGCACCGGCGGCGGCGGGGGCGGCGGCACGTCGCAGCACGGCAGGTTGAAGCGCACGCCGAGCTTCACGTCCTGCGAGGTCATGTCGCGATACTGGAAGCTCGAGGGACCGGTCGGCGTGCCGTCGAAGAAATGACCCTGGCCCTGGCCGGCAGTGCCCATGTCGAGATAGCGATAGGCCAGTTCAACCGTGAAGTTGTTGGTGACCTTGTAGGCGACACCGGCATGCAGCGCCCAGGCGAAGTTGGTCTTGGTCGCACCGTCGGCGATGTACGAGCTGGTCAGGCCGGATCCGCTCGGGAACGTCGCATTGTCGGAGAAGGCCGAGGTCTTGATCACGGCGGCACCGACACCAGCACCGATGAACGGGGTCAAGCAACCCCAGGTGCCGAGATCGGCATAGACGTTCACGAGGCCGACCCAGCTCTGGACGCCACCATGATAGGTATCAGCGAGAGAGCTCGGCCCGGGGAAAGTGAAGAAGTCGGTGCCGTTGAAGCTCACCTTCGAGCGATACTCGCCGGTGATGTCGGCGCGGAACCAGCTGTTGAACTGATAGCCGACGCCGAGGCCGAACAGCATGCCGCTGTCGAAGCCGGTGCCGTACTGATTGAACGCGGTGCCGGCAGGCAACGTGTCATAGGCGTTGACGTGCAGCTTGCCGCTGGTGTTGGTCATGCCGACATCGCCGCGCAGATACCAGCCGCCGAAATCCTGGACCGGCGGGGGAGCATACGCCATCGGGGGCGGCGGCATGATCGGCATGTCGGCAGCGAACGCTGCCGCAGAGGACAACAGAGATGCCGCTCCTGCGGCAATCAGGGTCTTTACGCTACGCATTGGCTTCGTCCTTTTGGGCCAAGTGAGGCGACACGAAAAGCCCCACGTCTGAAACTCACGGGCGGACGATGGCAGCAAATGTTTAAGCGGCACTTAACCCTAATTTTTAAGGTTGATTTTCTCTCACCTTGTTCTGCGGCTGTTGCTTATGGGTTTATAAGTGCGCGCATAGGACTGCAAAACATAGCGATCTCGCCACAAGTGCTAACGAACCATTGACAGGCGCGCCGTTTGCAGCGCACGCAAATCCGGTGTGTTAGCGAATGCTTAATGCGGGTACGCCGTCTGCGCCTCGCGCAGCCTGTCGCTCAGCGAACGACCTTCGGCATCTTCGGCAGGAACACCGCGAGCAGGCCGATCGCCGGCAGGAATGAGCACAGCTGATAGACATAGGCGATGCTGGTGTGGTCGGCGAGCTTGCCGAGCACGGCCGCGCCGAGACCGCCGATCCCGAACGCGACGCCGAAGAACAGGCCAGAGATCATGCCGAAGCGATGCGGCATCAGCTCCTGCGCGAACACGATAATCGCCGACGTCGCCGACGAGATGATCAGGCCGATCACGACCGTCAGCACGGCGCTCGCGAACAGGCCTGCATAGGGCAGCGCCAGCGTGAACGGCAGCGCGCCGAGGATCGAGAACCAGATCACGTATTTGCGGCCGAAGCGATCGCCCAGCGGTCCGCCGAAGAACGTGCCCACGGCGTTCGCAGCGAGGAAGATGAAGAGATAGAGCTGCGCGGCCTGCGTCGAGACCTCGAACCTGTCCATCAAATAGAAGATGTAATAGCTCGACAGGCTCGAGACGTAGAGCTGCTTGGAGAACAGCAGCGCGACCAGCACGACGAGTGCGATCATCACGCGTCGCTGGTCCGGATGGTCAGGATGACGCTCGATGACGGCGGCCTTCCTCGCCGCGATCTGCGGCTTGTACCAGACGCCGATGCGCCAGAGGATCACGATGGCGAGGAACGCGATCGAGGAGAACCAGGCGATCGAGGGCTGACCGAACGGCACTACGATCAATGCCGCCAGCACCGGACCCATCGAAGTGCCGAAACTACCGCCGAGCTGGAACACCGATTGCGCGAAGCCGTAACGGCCGCCGGAGGCGAGCCGCGCGATGCGCGAGGATTCCGGGTGGAACACCGCAGAGCCGAGCCCGACCAGCGAGGCGGCGATCAGGATGATCCCGTAGGAGTGCGCGACGCTGAGCAGCAACAGGCCGAAGAAGGTGAAGCCCATGCCGATCGCAAGCGAGAACGGCTGGGCCTTCTTGTCGGTGACATGCCCGACCAGCGGCTGCAGCAGCGAGGCCGTGAACTGGAACGCCAGCGTGATCATGCCGATCTGCGCAAAGTCGAGCGCGTAATTGTCCTTCAGGATCGGATAGACCGAGGCGATCAGCGACTGCATCGTGTCGTTGAGGAAATGCGAGAAGCTGATGCCGGCGAGCACCACATAGGCCGGCCCCGCAACGACCGCTTTCGCGGTCTGCGCAGCCGTCAGTTCCGGCACCAGCACCGGCTCGCCGAGGACCTCTTCGCTTACGACAGGCTTGTTCAACGCGGCATTCCCGGATGAATACGCAAAATACCTCTGTGTCGTACGACGCGGAGGTAGTTGAGACCAGTTGCCTTAGCCGATGGCAGCGATGCGTTGCGTGAGCCGCGAAGAAAGTCGATTCCCTCTTCCCGCACGCGGGCGAGCCCGGAGCGGGGCGTGCTGATCGATTGCGTTAAGCCGCGGCGGCGTGGCCGAGTGCGTTGACGATGTTGTCGACGACCTCTTCCACCAGGATGCGATCGTCGCCCTCGCCCATGACGCGGATCACCGGCTCGGTGCCGGAGGGACGGATCAGCAGGCGGCCATGGCCGTTGAGGCGTTTCTCGCCATCGGTGATCGCGGACTTGACCTCGGCGGAGTCGAGCGGCTTGCCGCTGCGATAGCGCACGTTCTTCAGGATCTGCGGCAGCGGATCGAAACGACGGCAGACCTCCGAGACCGGACGGCGCAGCTTTTGCACCACGGCGAGCACCTGCAATGCGGCGACGAAGCCGTCGCCGGTCGTCGCATAGTCGGACAGGATGATGTGGCCGGATTGCTCGCCGCCGAGATTATAGCCGCCACTCAGCATCTGCTCGAGCACGTAGCGGTCGCCGACGGGCGTACGGATCAGCTGCACGCCGTGGCCCTGCAGAAACCGCTCGAGGCCGAGATTGGACATTACGGTGGCGACGATACCGGGCTTGGCGAGGCGGCCGTCTTCCTTCCAGCTCTGCGCGATCACCGCGAGCAGCTGGTCGCCGTCGACGATATGGCCGCGTTCATCGACCAGGATGACGCGGTCGGCATCGCCGTCGAGCGCAATGCCGATGTCGGCGCGCATCTCGCGCACCTTCCGGGCGAGCGCCTCGGGCGAGGTCGAGCCGCATTCCTTGTTGATGTTGAAGCCGTCGGGTTCGACACCGATCGGCACCACATCGGCACCGAGCTCCCACAGCGCCTCGGGCACCACCTTGTAGGCGGCGCCATTGGCGCAATCGATCACGACCCGCAGACCGTCGAGCGAGAGGTCGCGCGGCAAGGTACGCTTGGCGAATTCGATGTAGCGGTCATGGACGCCGTCAATGCGGCGGGCGCGGCCGAGGCTCGCGCTCTGCGCCAGGCGGCGGTCGAGCGATTCGTCGAGCAGTTGCTCGATCTGCTTCTCGACATCGTCCGACAGCTTGAAGCCCTGCGGGCCGAACAGCTTGATGCCGTTGTCCTCGAACAGATTGTGCGATGCCGAAATCATAACGCCGAGATCGGCGCGCATCGACTTGGTCAGCATCGCGACCGCCGGCGTCGGCATCGGGCCGAGCAGCAGCACGTCCATGCCGACCGAGGTGAAGCCCGCGACCATGGCATATTCGATCATGTAGCCGGACAGCCGCGTGTCCTTGCCGATGACAACGCGATGGCGATGGTCGCCACGCTGAAACACAAGGCCTGCGGCCTGCCCCACCTTGAGCGCGAGCTCCGGCGTGATCAGCCCATTGGCGCGGCCCCGAATTCCATCGGTCCCGAAATATTTGCGGCTCATGATACCCCCAACACGGACCTCTCGAACCACACGGCGAGACAGTCCCGAACGCCCACCAGTCTAGCGTGCATCGGCCTTATAGACTGTCAGACGCTAAAACGACTTCAAAAAATATGATGAATCATTACCGCCGCCGAACCCCATGATTCGACCTTAAGGCACTGAAAAATATAATATTACCGCCTCTACCGCAATCCCGGAAACGGACCGTGGCCGCTACCCCTTTCGCGTGCGCCTGACATGCTGGTCGCCCTTGGTGGGGGCCGGCTGGGTGACGTTGACGGGGTCGGAACCGGGAAACGTCTCCTCAAGCCCTTCCTCCAGCGCCTCGTCGAGCCGGCGCTTTTCGGCGTTCTCATCCGCTTTCGGCTTCGAACCTGATTGCGTCATCGTGCTCTCCCATCCGTCTTCGATTTGGCAGGCCATCCAACCATGCTAGATGACGGCAAGACCGAACATCTGCAAGAACTCGCCCCAGAACTTGCGGCACAGAAGAAGGGCCGGGAACGTCCATGAAGCACATTACCTGCATCGAAGACCTGCGCCAGCTGCACAAGCGCCGGGTGCCGAAGGCGTTCTTCGACTATGCGGATCGCGGCTCCTACACCGAGGACACGCTGCGCGCCAACTCTGAGGATTTGCAGCAGATCAAGTTCCGCCAGCGCATCCTGGTCGACGTGTCCAGGCGCAGCCTCGCGACAACGATCCTGGGCGAGCCCTCGGCGATGCCGCTGATCCTGGCGCCGGTCGGCCTGCTCGGCATGCAGCATGGCGACGGCGAGATCTACGCCTGCCGCGCGGCGCAGGCGGCCGGCATTCCCTTCACCCAGAGCACGATGTCGATCTGCTCGATCGAGGACATCGCGGCTGCCGTCGACAAGCCGTTCTGGTTCCAGCTCTACGTCATGAAGGATCGCGGCTTCATCAAATCGCTGATCGAGCGCGCGATCGCGGCGAAATGCTCGGCGCTGGTGCTGACCGTCGACCTGCAGGTGATCGGCCAGCGCCACCAGGACATCAAGAACGGCATGACGGTGCCGCCGGAATGGTCGCTGTCGAAGCTGATCGATTTCGCCACCAAGCCGGCCTGGGTCTCCGGCGTGCTGCAAGGCAAGCGCCGTACCTTCGGCAACATCGCCGGTCACGTCAAAGGCATGGACGACATCGTCAAGCTGTCGGAATGGACGGCATCGCAGTTCGACACCACGCTGAACTGGAAGGACATCGATTGGATCCGCAGCATCTGGCCGGGCAAGCTGATCCTGAAAGGCATTCTCGATGTCGAGGACGCCGAACTTGCCGCCAAGAGCGGCGCGCAGGCCATCGTGGTCTCCAACCATGGCGGCCGCCAGCTCGACGGCGCACCCTCCTCGATCGAGGTGCTGCCCGAGATCGCCGACGCGGTCGGCTCGCAGATGGAGATCATGTTCGACGGCGGCATCCGCACCGGCATGGACATCATGCGCGCGCTGGCGCTAGGCGCGAAGTCCTGCATGATCGGCCGCGCCTATGCTTACGGTCTCGGCGCGGGCGGCCAGCAAGGCGTCGCCAAGGCGCTCGATATTCTCGCCAAGGAGCTCACCACCACGATGGGACTGTGCGGCGTCAACACCATCGCCGAGATCGACGACAAGGTGCTGGCGGTTTAGCCCGGTACGATCTAGGCGCTTCTTCCCTTCTCCCCTTGTGGGAGAAGGTGGCGCGGACGCTGTCCGCGACGGATGAGGGGTCTCTATCCGTGGAAAGAACCCCTCACCCGGTTTCGATGCGTCGCATCGAAACCACCCTCGCCCACAAGGGGAGAGGGTGAAAGGATCACATCGGCGGCGTGATGCCGTCGCGGCCGACATTGACGCGGTTGGCTTCCAGCGTGCCATCGTCCTTCTTCACCGCGCCGAAAATGATGATCTTGGCACCCGGCTTCAGCTCCGACTTGTCACCGGCGACGAAGGTGACGATCGGCGTGCCCGGCGGCACCACGACTTTCTTCTCACCGTCCTTGTACTTCACCGTGATGTTCTGGCCGTCGGTGCCCTTCACCGTCTCGGCGACGGTGGCGTTGGTCATGGTCGAATTCGCGCGCAGGTCCCATGGACGAAAACCTTCGGCGGCGCCGCGCTGGTTTTCCGGGAAGATGTGGACCGCGATCGCCTTCTGGGTTCCGTCGGGTTCGGGCATCGCGGTGACGCCGATATAGGAACCGGGCTTGATCTCCGACAGATCGGTCTTGGCGACGCCGAACACCGCGACGTTGTCGGTCGTCCGCACCTTCATGTCGGCGCCGTCGCGCGACTTGATCGACAGCATCGCGCCGTCCACGGCTTCGATGGTGCCGCGAATACGCGTGGTCGGCGGCTGTTGCGCCGACGCGGTCGAGGCAAAGGCAACGAGAAGCAATGCTGCGAACAGCGGCGATTTCGGCATGGTGTCCCTCATGGGTTTGGCTGGAGAAAGGAACACCGAGGAGTTGGCGGTATTCCGAGCGCGTCGCATCTCCGCAGGAGAGACGACGCGCACGACAACTACGCGCCGGATGACAGGCTGTTACTGCGATAACGGACAGGTGATGCGCTGTGAGCCTCCTGTCGTAGCCCGATCACATCGGCGGCGTCAGCCCGTCGCGTCCGACGCTGACGCGATCGGTCTCGAACGAACCGTCAGGCAGTTTCTTCATGAAGGCGATGACCTTGGCCCCGGCCTTCAGATCGGCCTTGTCGCCGGGAACATAGGTCACGACCGGCGTATCCGGACCGACCTGCACCTTCTTCTCGCCGTCCTTGTACTTCACCAGCAAGGTCTGGCCGTCATTGCTGACCACGGATTGCGAGACCGTCGCGTTGGTCATGCTGCTGTTCGGCTTCAGATCATAGGGCCGCGACCCTTCGCCGGTGCCGCGCATGTTCTCCGGGAACACATGCACCTCGACCGCCTTCGGCATGCCGTCGGATCCAGGCACCGTCGTCGTGCCGATGAAGGAACCGACCTTGATGTCGGACAGCGCGATCTTGGTCAGGCCCAGCACCACCATGTTCCCTGCCATGTGCAGCTTGAACTCTTCACCGCTGCGCGACTTCACCGCCAGCGTATCGCCGTCGACGCTCTCGACCGTTCCACGGACCCGCGTCGGCGTCGGTGGCTGCTGCGCGAGCGCATAGAGCGTGGACGCCGTCACCATCGCGAGTGCGATGAACGGACGAATGACATGGGAACGGCTGGCAGGCATCATCGATCTCCGGGAAGAACGCGGGGTGACGTAACACGAGACCCCGGCTCGGAGACGCTATTCCGGGCCTCAAGTCTTTGTGAGATCGGCCTCGACGAGCGCGCGCAATTCGGCGGTGACTTCAGGGCGCTGCCCGAACCACAATTCGAAACCGCGCACCGCCTGGTGTAGCAACATGCCGAGCCCGTCGGCGGTCTTCAACCCGTGCGCCTGCGCGGCCGCCAGCAGCGGCGTCACCAGCGGCACATAGACAATATCGGAAACAACCGCGTCCTGCGGCAACAGGCCGACATCGATCTCCAACGAGGGCTGGCCGTGCATGCCGAGCGACGTGGTGTTGACGAGCAAGCCGGCACGCGGCAGCAGGTCGCCGACCGTATCCCAGGTCGCCGGACGGACGCGCGCGCCAAATTGCTCTGCGAGCGCGCGGGCACGGTCGATGGTGCGGTTGACCAGATGCACGCGCGCGATCCCACGTTCGATCAGGCCGAACACCACCGCGCGCGACGCGCCGCCGGCGCCGAGCACCAGCGCGTCCTCCGCCTTGTCCCAGCCGGGCGCGCAGGCGTCGAGATTGTTGACGAAACCCTCGACATCGGTGTTGGTCGAGCGCAATTCGCCATCGGCGAACCAAAGCGTGTTGGCGGCGCCGACGGCGCGGGCGCGCTCATCCGGCGTCGACAATGCCAGCGCCTGCTCCTTGTGCGGAAGGGTGACGTTGGCACCGACGAAACCGCGCAGCGACAGGCGGAACAGGAAATCCTTGAAATCCTCCGGCGGTACCGCCTCGATCACATAGCCGCCCTCGATGCCGAGGGTGCGCAGCCAGTAATGATGGATCAGCGGCGAGCGGGAATGCGCCGCCGGCCAGCCGATCAGGCACGCGGCGCGAGTTTTGACTTGGGATGTCGGACTGGAGGCTGTCATGGCCGTGACATCGGCCAAGGCTGGCGCGCTGTCAATCCGTCCGCTTCGCGGTAGCCGCAACCAGCGCGCTGAGGGCGAAGGCGGTGGCCGCGGCGAACCAGATCGCGGCCAGATTGATCCAGCGGTACGCAAGAGCCCCGAGCAGCGCGCCCGCAACCAGCGCCGCCCACAACAGCAGGTTCGGTAACCAGGCCCAGCCCGCCCCGCCGGTCAGCGCGGCCGCGATCAGCTGGCCGGCCTTGACCAGCGCCCCCGTGACATAGGTGAGGCCGAGCCCGGCTCCGCCTTCGAGCTGGAAGACGGCGTTCTCGAGCCCCATCGCCAGCACGATGGCCGCGACCGCCGTGGCCGGCAGACCATACGCGTAGGCGCCGGCCGCCGCCGCGAGCAGCAGCGCCTCGACCAGCAGGATCAG
Source organism: Bordetella parapertussis (assembly GCA_943372075.1). Taxonomy (GTDB): domain Bacteria; phylum Pseudomonadota; class Alphaproteobacteria; order Rhizobiales; family Xanthobacteraceae; genus Bradyrhizobium. Next base: position 10,765 of record CALRXG020000081.1, read on the forward strand.
CGGCTGGCGATGCGCAATGCGGCTGAGCACGATCAGGCTGCCGGCCGCCGCTCCCGCGACGAACAGCACGATCAGTGCCAGCGCCTCCAGGGCATGCTGCCAATGGCCCTCGGCGAGTGTCACGCCGAGCCGGGTCGAATTGCCGCTCATGAACGACACGAACAGCCCGCCAAGATGCAGATAGCCGATGCCGTCGACATAGCCGGCCAAGGCGCTGAGCGCGCAGGCCAGCGCCAGGTTGCGGCGGGATTCAAGCATGATGTCCTTGCGCCCCCATCGGGGACGCAAGCTAGCCGCCTCGGGCCATCCTGCCAACGATCACGCCCTCGCGAGGCGTGATCGCAGGGGTCAGCTCACGCCGCGTCGCGATGCGCGGCGATGATCTGGTCGGCGGCGCGGCCCGTCACTTCGGCCATCCGGTCGAACTGCCGGGTGAAGGTGCCGGCGCCGGCGGTGGCCGAGCGCAGCTCGACGATGAGGTCGCCGATCTCGGATTCCGGCATCGTTGCGCGAACGCAGTCCCAGCCGCTCCAGCCCTCGCGGGTGTCGAAGCCGAGGATCTGGCCGCGGCGCGCCGACAGGATCGCGTTGATCTTGGCGGTGGCCTCGGTCGGACAGACGATCTCGACCAGATGGATCGGCTCCAGCAGCACCGGCTGGCACTGCGGCAAGCCTTCACTGACCCCGATCCGCGCCGCGGTACGGAACGCGAGATCGGAAGAGTCGACGCTATGATAGGAGCCGTCGGTCAGCGTGACGTCGAGGTCGATGACGGGGAAGCCGAGCGGTCCCCGCGCCAGCGCGTCGACCACGCCCTCCTCCACCGCGCCGATATAGTTGCGCGGCACCGCGCCGCCGACCACCTTCTCGTGGAATTCGAAGCCGCTTCCGCGCGGCTTCGGCTTGATGTCGAGCACGACGTCGCCGAACTGGCCGTGGCCGCCCGACTGCTTCTTGTGCCGGCCGCGCTGGGTCACGGCCTTGCGGATGGTCTCCTGATAACCGATCGCCGGCGGATGCGATTTGACGCTGACGCCGTAGCGGTCCTTGAGCCGCTCCTGCGCGACGCGCAGATGCATCTCGCCCTGCCCCCACAGCACGGTGTCGTGGGTGCGCGGGTTCTGGATCATCGTCAGCGACGGATCCTCCTCGTTCAGCCGCAACAGCGCCTGACCGAGCTTGACGTCGTCCTTGCGGTCGGTCGCCGCTATCGAGATCGACAGCACCGCGGCCACCGGCTCGACCTTGACCAGCGAAGCCGGGGCGGTCTTGCCGCTCGAGACCGTATCGCCGGTCTTGATCGCATCGAGCTTGCCGAGCGCGACCGAGTCGCCAGCTTCCGCATGCGGCCGCTTGCTGTCATGCGTGCCCGAGACCGCGAGGATCCCGGAGACCCGCCCGCTCTCACCTGACGAGGATTGCAATGTCGCGCCATCGTCGAGCCGGCCCGCAAGCACGCGCGCCAGCGACAGCTTGCCGCCGTGCTGCAAATGCACGGTCTTGAACACGTAGGCCAGCGCGTCCTTCTGCTCCTTGATGCCGAGCCGCGTGGCGGTCTCGGTGATGCCGGGCGCCTCGTGGCGCAACGCCTTCATCAGGCGCAGTACGCCGTTCTCGCGGCTCGCGGCGCCAAGCAGCACCGGACAGATCAGGCCTTCGCGCAGTTCGCGGGCGAGATCGTCGAACACCGCGTCGCGCGGCGGTTGGATATCCTCCAGCAATTGCTCCATCAGCGCGTCGTCATGATCGGCGAGCTTCTCCAGCATCGAGAAGCGCGCTTCCTTCTCGCGATCGAGATTGCCGCCCTCGAGCGCCATCACCTCGGACGGCTTGTGCTCGCGATAGACGAAGGCGCGCTCCAGCGCGAGATCGACGAAGCCTTCGATCAGATCGCCGTTCCAGATCGGGATCTGGCGCAGCACCAACGGCACGCGCGAGGCCGGTTGCAGCGTCGCAAGCGTTTCGCGGACCCGCTTGTTGGCGCGGTCGATCTTGTTCAGAAACAGGAAACGGGGAATTGCAAGCTCCTCGAGCTCGCGCAGGATGATCTGCAGCTGCGGCAGCTTCTTCTCATCGGCTTCGCAGACCACGACCGCGGCATCGACCGCCGGCAGCGCGGCACGCATGTCGTGCGCGAATTCGACGGAGCCGGGGCAGTCGATAAAGGTGTAGCTGTCACCCATAAAGCTGGTGGTGGCGGCGGTCAGGCCCACGCCCATCTTGTGTTGACGCGCCTCGGGGCTGGCATCGCCGACGGAGGTTCCGGCATCGACGCTGCCGGCAGTCTTGATGGCGCCCGTCCGCGCCAGGATCGCTTCCAGAAGTGTGGTTTTACCGCTTTGGAAAGGGCCCACCAATGCAATGCACCGTGGACCTCGGGGACTTCTGACGTCTTGTCCCATTGCCGCCTCCTCGTGTTGGAGCTCGGCCCATGATTGGGTCGGCGACCGTTCATGCTCTGCCTGCGTTCGGCATTTGGCAAGCGGGAAACTTCGCTGCGGTGCGGCGGCGCGAAGATTCACCGAAACGGCGCGCAGCACCGTCAATGTCCGGACGATTGCGCCCGGCGCGTCAGTTCCTTACAGCGCCGATATGTCGCGCCGGCGTGCCGATATGTCGAGCAGGCGCTGCACGGCAGGCGAGACATCCTCCTCGCGCCACGCAATGGTGAGCGGCGCCATCACCGCAGGGTTGGCGAGCGGAATGTAGGCCACCCCGCGCCCGGTTTGCGCGCGTGCCGCAGCTTCAGGAACGAGCGAGACGCCGACGCCGGCAGCGATCAACCCGATCGCGGTTTGCAGATGCAGAACCTCTTGTGCCAATCGCGGCGTGAAGCCCGCGGCAGCGCAGGCCGCCACGATCAGGCCAGTCACCGACGGCTCCGGCCGCGCCGGATAGAGCACGAACGCATCGTCCGACAATTCGGCGAGCGTAATGCTGCGCCGGGCGGCAAGCGGATGCGTACGCGGCAGCGCCGCGACATACGGCTCCTCGAGGATCAGGCGCTGGGCAACGCCGACTTCGGGCAGCAGCGCCGGGCGCGCGAAGCCGACATCGATCCGGCGCCGCCGCAGCGCCTCGGCGATCTCCGCCGCCAGCATCTCGTCGAGCACGAGCTCGACATCGGGACAGGCGTCGCGATAGGCGCCGACAATATCCGGAAGGCCGGCAAACATGGCAGAGCCGACGAACCCGATCGCAAGCTTGCCCGCCTGGCCGCGGCCGACACGCCTGGTATCGGCGACCGCGTCCTCGAAGCTCGCGAGCAGCGCACGGGCGCGCGCAAGAAACAGCGCGCCGGCCTCGGTGAGCCGGACCGGCCTGCTATTCCGCTGCAACAGCGTGACGCCAAGCTCGTCCTCGAGCTGGCGGATCTGCTGGCTCAGCGGCGGTTGCGCGATGTGCAGCCGCTCGGCGGCGCGGGTGAAATTCAATTCCTCGCCGAGCGCCACGAAATATCGGATGTGTCGCAATTCCATGCCGGCGATATAGCACGGCCACCGCCGCCACCATCATACGCAATAGCTCTGCAACCGTATCGAACGGGTATTGGACCGGACGCGCCAACGCGGACAGCCTGCGGCAAACCACAGGAGGTCGCCATGACAGCATTGGAAACAGCCTTCGCGGAGGCAGCCGCGGCAGGCATCACGCAACAGAGGATCGATATCGACGGCTTGCGCGTCAATGTCGCGCGCTTCGGCAAGGGACCGCCGCTGCTCCTGCTTCATGGCTGGCCGGAGTTCTGGCTGGTGTGGCATCCGCTGATGCTGCATCTCGGCGACAGCTTCGAGCTGATCGCGCCCGATCTGCGCGGCTGCGGCGATACCGGCAAGCCGACGGCGGGTCCCGACGCGTCGGCCACCGCAGAGCGCCACGCGCGCGATATGTTCGCGGTGATGGATGCGCTCGGCCATGACAGCTTCGGCGTGATCGGCGGCGACCTCGGCGCTTACGTCATGCAGGCGATGTCGCACCACGCACCACAGCGGCTGACCGGGACGCTCTATCTGTGCACGCCCTATCCGGGCCTCGGCCAACGCTACGGCGACCCCGGCCACCTGATCGAGGTCTGGTATCAATACTTCCAGCAGCTGCCATGGGCCGCGCAATTGGTCGGAAGCTCGCGCGAGTCAATCCGGTTCTACTTCCGCCATTTCCTCGACCACTGGTCGGGCGACAATCCCGCCGTATTCGGCGACCTGCTGGAAGCCTATGTCGACAACTTCATGAAGCCCGGCAACATCCAGGGCGGGTTCGACTGGTATCTCTCGTCCGCACCCAACCGCCGGCTCTGGCTGGAAGGCAAGCTGCCGGCGAAGCCGCGCATCGAGGTCCCGTCGCGCTTTCTCTGGGGCCGCCGTGATCCGCTGATCGCACCCCAATGGTCGGACAAGTTGGGAGATTACTGGAGCGAACCATCGATCAGGTTCGTCGACACCGGGCACTATGTTCACGCCGAAGCGCCCGGGATCGTTGCCGAAGAAGCCCGCGGCTTCTTCGGCAGATTGGAGAACGCTACGCGCAGAGGCTAGCGCCCCGGACGCAGCTCCAGGCTTTCGAGACCGGCGGCGATGTTGACGCCGACCTGGCCCTGAACGCTAAGCGGCTGCAGCGCGATCGTGTTGTCGGAGCCGCCGACCAGCACATTGCCGCCGACGCCGACGCCGAGCGTCGCGCTGCCTTGCGCGCCTGCATAATTGCCGGACAGTGCCCCCGGGCCGAGCCGTTCCACCGGTGCGTAGACGCCCCACGCCAGCGCCGACTCCTGGGTGATGCCGAGATCGATGCCGACCTTCTGGATGGTCGCGATGTAGCGGTCCTCGGGCAGGCCATTGGCACGCAGCACGCAGCCGAGATGGGTCACCGAGCCGACGATGAAGCCGACGCTTGCGCCACCGCGGCATTCCAGGACACCGACCTGCACGCGCTGGATCGGCTGTTGGGCGTTGGCGCCAACGATAGCGGTCGCCAGCGTGGCGATGGCAGCACCGGCGAGGAGAATGAAGCGACGCATGTTGTGGAGTCTCCGGCTGAGAGGCATGACGCGAGCAGAGAACAGAACGGCGCCGTGTCTGCGGCGCCTTTCATATCCTATGCCATAACGTCGAATGTGCAGCCAGAATTTGCGGTGCCCGGCCACCGATTGTTGCGGGATGTGGCGGCATTGCTATGCCCCGGCGATCACGCAGAACCTCCCACCCGACCGACAACAGACGACACATAAAAAAGAGGCCCGCTTTCGCGGGCCTCTTTGATCGAACACCGACCGGCTTAGTGGTGGTGGTGATGACGGCGGTGATGGTGATGACGGCGCGGACCGCCAGTACGGACCGGCTCGAGGTCGATGCCGGCGATGCCAGCCGCGACGTTGAGGCCGGTCTGGCCCTGCAGGCTGATCGGCTGCAGCGCGTAGGCATTGTTCGGGCCGCCGAACAGGAAGTTACCGCCAGCGCCGAGGCCGACCGAGGCGTTGACGCCGAAGCCGCCGTAGCTGCCGGCGAGCGCGCCGCGCGGGACCACCGTGGTCGGGGCGCTGACGGCCCAGGCAAGCTGGGTCTGCCCGGTGAAGCCGAGGTCGACGCCGATCCGCTTCACGGTCGCAAGATACGGCTCGGGCCGGCGGCCACCGCTCTGGAACACGCATTCGAGGCGGGTGACCGAGCCGACGACGAAGCCGACATTCTCGCCGCCCTGGCATTGCAGAACCCCGGCCTGAACCTGCTGGGGCGCCGCGTTGGCGGTGGCGATCGGCGCCAGCAACGCGAGCGCTGCAAGGGTGAGTGTCGAAAGTCGCATTGGTTTGTCTCCGCAAGGTGAACTGAATTTGTGCCGCGGACACAATGCAAGGGTCGTGTCCAAAACAAGGCAGTTCGCAAAGAGGCCGTAAAAACTTCCCGCGTGTGGCATTGATGTTCGCGCACGCGGCCCGTGAGATGAGCAGGTTGTGATTTGACTCTGCGTTTTTACCGCCGGGCGTTCGTACACAAACAGAAACGCTCCCGCATCTGGTGCGGGAGCGTCTCCGGGTTCGACGTCTTCCGGTTCGAAACCTGATTACCTCAGATTGCCGCAGAAGCGCTGGATGCGCTTGCAGGCATCCTCGAGGTCCGAGGTCTTGGTGGCGTAGGAAATGCGGAACGCGGGTCCAAGCCCGAATGCCGAGCCCTGCACCACGGCGACGCCCTCGCTCTCGAGCAGCTCGGTGACGAACGCCTCGTCGTTGTCGATCACCTTGCCCGACGGCGCGGTCTTGCCGATCGTGCCGGCGCAGGACGGATAGACGTAGAACGCGCCTTCCGGACGCGGACATTCGATGCCGTTCGCCTGGTTGAGCATCGACACCACGAGGTCGCGGCGCTCCTTGAACACCTTGTTGTTCGCCGCGATGAAGTCCTGCGGACCGTTGAGTGCCTCGACCGAAGCCCACTGCGCGATCGACGACGGGTTCGAGGTCGACTGCGACTGGATCGTCGCCATCGCCTTGATCAGCGGAGCCGGGCCGCCGGCGTAGCCGATGCGCCAGCCGGTCATGCAATAGGCCTTCGACACGCCGTTCACGGTCAGCGTGCGCTCGTAGAGGCTGGGCTCAACCTGCGCCGCGGTGGTGAAGACGAAGTCGTCATAGACCAGGTGCTCGTACATGTCGTCGGTCATCACCCAGACATGCGGATGCTTGACCAGCACGTCGGTGATCGCCTTGAGCTCGCTCCTGGTGTAGGCCGAGCCGGTCGGGTTCGACGGCGAGCACAGGATCACCCATTTGGTCTTCGGCGTGATCGCCTTCTCCAGATCTTCCGGGCGCAGCTTGAAGCCGGTCGAGGCCGGGCACACCACCGGCACCGACTCGCCGCCGGCGAGCGCGACCATCTCGGGATAGCTGACCCAGTACGGCGCGGGGATGATCACCTCATCGCCCGGATTGATGGTCGCCATCAGCGCGTTGTAGAGCACCTGCTTGCCGCCGGTGCCGACGATGATCTGGTTCGGCTTGTAGGTCAGGC
>CALRXG020000082.1:0-17710 GCA_943372075.1 Bordetella parapertussis
GCCTATGGCTATGGCCTGTTCACCGGCGGCCTCGGCGCGCATTACGGCGCCGAGCGGCTCGGCTGCACCGTGATCCCGATCTCCGGCGGCATGACCGAGCGCCAGGTGCAGCTGATCAACGACTTCCGGCCCGATATCATCACGGTGACCCCGAGCTACATGCTGGCGATCCTCGACGAGTTCAAGCGGCAGGGCCTCGACCCGCGCAAATCGTCGCTGAAGTTCGGCATCTTCGGCGCCGAGCCCTGGACCAACGCGATGCGCGTCGAGATCGAGCAGGCCTTCGACATGGATGCCACCGATATCTACGGCCTGTCCGAAGTGATCGGCCCTGGCGTCGCGCAGGAATGCGTGGAGACCAAGGACGGGCTGCACATCTGGGAGGATCACTTCTATCCGGAGGTGATCGATCCGCTGACCGGCAAGGTGCTGCCTGACGGCGAGAAGGGCGAGCTGGTGTTCACCTCGCTGACCAAGGAAGGCTTCCCGATCATCCGCTACCGGACCCGCGACCTGACGCGGCTGTTGCCCGGCACGGCGCGGCCCGGCATGCGACGGATGGAGAAGGTGACCGGCCGCTCCGACGACATGATCATCCTGCGCGGCGTCAACGTGTTCCCGACCCAGATCGAGGAGGCCCTGCTGGCGACCGACTGGTGCGGCGGCCACTTCGTCATCGAGCTGACCCGCGAAGGCCGCATGGACGAGATGACGGTGCTCGCCGAGGCCCGTCCCGAGAGCTGGGACGGCGCAGGGCTGACCGCGCATGCCGAGAAGGTTTCCGCCTTCATCAAGAACACGATCGGCATCTCGACCCGCGTTCGCGTCGTTGCGCCCGAAACGCTGGAACGTTCGCTCGGCAAGGCGAAACGTGTTTACGACAAGCGGCCGAAAGAATAGCCTTTCGCCCGCATCCGTAGGGCTATCGCATATGCGCGCGACTCCCCACAAACTCCGTCATGCCCGGGTTTGTCCCGGGCATCCACGTCTCCATTTCCTTGCGAAGAAAGACGTGGATGGCCGGGACAAGCCCGGCCATGACGAGTGTGGAAATGGCAGCGCCATATGCGATTGCCCTGCCGCAATCCAAGAGGGGCGCAGGGCATGGCCGATAGCAATGAAGCAACCGCCGCGGAGATCGTCGCCGCTATTAGCAGCGGCAAGGTGACCGCGGTCAGCGTCGTCGAGGCGGCGCTCGATCGCGCGGAGCGCCTCAAGCACCTCAACGCCTTCATCCTGCTGAACCGCGACGGCGCGCTGGCTGCGGCGCGCGAGGTCGATGCCGGAAAGCGTACTGGCATGCTGGCCGGGCTTCCCATCGTCGTGAAGGACAACATCAACACGTCGGATCTGCCGACATCGGGCGGCACGCCGGCGCTGCAACACGCGCGGCCCGCACGCAATGCGCCGTCGCTGCAAAAGCTGCTCGACGCGGGCGCCGTCGTGATCGGCAAGGCCAATCTGCACGAGCTCGCCTTCGGCATCACCAGCACCAACCTCGCGCCATTCGCGGGACCGGTGAGGAATCCGTACGACACGAACAGGATTCCCGGCGGCTCGTCGGGCGGGACCTCGGCGGCGATCGCCGCGCGGATCACGACCTGCGGCCTCGGATCGGACACCGGCGGCTCGACCCGCGTGCCCGCGGCGCTGACCGGGACCGTCGGCCTCCGGCCTTCGGTCGGCAATGGCGGCGCCGAGCGGCGCTATCACGACGACAACCAGGTGGTTCCGATCAGCCATACCCGCGACACCGTCGGTCCGATGGGACGCACGGTCGCCGACGTCGCGCTGCTCGATGCCGTCATCACTGGCACGCCGCAGGCCGCGGCCATTCCGTTGCGCGGTGTGCGCCTCGGTATTCCCGCCTGTTTCTGGAATGGCCTCGATCGCGATGTCGAGGTCGTCGCCCGCGCGGCCTGCGCACGGCTCACGGCAGCGGGCGCCGTGCTGGTCGACGTCGATATGCCCGGTCTGTTCGAGCAGAACGACAAGGTGTCCTTCGTGGTGGCGCTGCACGAACCGATCGCCGATATCCCGGCCTGGCTCGCCGCTTCCGGGATCGAGGGGATCACGCTGTCCGACATCGCAGCCAGTGTTGCCAGTCCCGACGTGGTCGGTGCTTTCGGCGCCATCACGGCGGATGCTTTCGGCGCTGCTTATGACGATGCGATCAAGGTACAGCGGCCGGCGCTGCAGGCGATCTACGCCGCGTATCTCAGGGACAACCAACTGGATGCCATCCTGTTTCCGACCACGATCGCGCCTGCGCCCGTGATCGACGAACAGACCGGGTCCGGCGAGATGTCGGTCAATGGGGGCGAGCCGACGCAGACCTTCGGCACCATGATCCGCAACACCGATCCCGGCAGCAATGCCGGCCTTCCCGGCCTGTCGCTGTATGCCGGCATGACGTCTGGCGGCCTGCCGGTGGGGCTCGAGCTCGATGGTCCGGTCGGCAGCGACGCAAGATTGCTCGGGCTTGGTCTGTCGATCGAGGCGGTCCTGGGCACGGCCCCGCCGCCCAAGCTCTGAATTTGCCACCAACAAGCCCTTGAATTGATCGGTCAGTCGATTAGAGCGTTTTCGAGCGAAGTGGCCGCCGGTTCGCGTCAGGAAAACGCGTCAAAAAAGAATCCAGAGCGTCGGTTCTGATACAATCAGAACCGAAAATGCTCTAGGCATGTCTGAGGCCGTCAGGCCGCCATTATGACCAAGACTGGAATGCTCATGCCGCCGGCCCCGCAAGCAAATCGTCCTGTCGACGCCCGCTGTGTCCGCCTGCTGGCGAAGGCGGAGAATGCTGCCGCGGTGGCGCCGGTTGTCGAGACGCATGCGCTGTCGCGCGGCGCCGACGATGTCCTGATCGAGGTGAAGGCCGCGGCGGTCAATCCGTCCGACGTGAAAGCCGCGACCGGGCTGATGCCCTATGCCGTGTTCCCGCGTACCTCCGGCCGCGACTACGCCGGCGTCGTGATCGACGGTCCGTCGGGCCTGATCGGACGCGAGGTGTTCGGCTCGTCCGGCGACCTCGGCATTCGCCGTAACGGCACCCATGCCACGCATCTGGTGGTCGAGGCCGATGCGGTGGTGGAAAAGTCCGCCGGCATCTCCTGGGACGAAGCCGCCGGGATCGGCGTGCCGTTCGTCACCGCGATGGAGGGGCTGCGCCGCGCCGGCGTTCCGAAGGCAGGCGAGACCGTGCTGGTCATGGGCGTCAATGGCAAGGTCGGTCAGGCGGCGGTGCAGATCGCGAGCTGGCATGGCGCGCGCGTGATCGGCGTGGTGCGCAAGAGCGAGCTCTATGAAGGCTACAGCAATTCGCCGGTCGAGGTGATCGATGCCTCGGCCACGGATGTGGCTGCGCGGGTGCGTGAGCTGACCGACGGCAAGGGCGTCGACATCGTCTACAACACGGTTGGCGATCCCTATTTCCAGGCCGCGCACAAATCGCTGGCGTTGCGTGGCCGCCAGATCCTGATCGCGGCGGTCGATCGCATCGTGCAATTCAACATCCTCGAATTCTACCGCGGCCAGCACACCTATGTCGGTATCGACACGCTGGCGCTGTCGTCGGTTGCGACCGGCGAGGTACTGCGCGAGCTCGCGCCGGGCTTTGCCGGCGGACATCTGAAGCCGTTCCCGATCAAGCCGGGCGCGATCTACCCGCTGGAACAGGCCAAGGCAGCGTTCGTTGCCGTGGCGGGCTCGTCGCGCGACCGTGTGATCCTGCGGCCGTGATTCACCCACATTGCGAGGAGCGAAGCGACGAAGCAATCCACTCTCTCTTGTTGCGGTGATATGGATTGCTTCGCTTCGCTCGCAATGACGATTCCTGAGGGACTTCCATGGACCCAGCCACGATCGTGATCCTCGCTGCCCTGGTCATCGGCCTCATCTATGGCTCGGTCGGGTTGCTCAGCGGCTTCTGCATGATGAGCGGCCTGCGCGGCTGGTGGGCGGAGGGCGACGGCCGGCTGGCGCGCACCTATGCGCTGGCGATGGGCGTCGCGATCGCGGCCTCGCAGCTGCTGGCGGCAGCCGGCCTCGTCGATCTCGGCAAGTCGATCTATCTGCAGCCATCATTCTCGGCGCCGGTAATGTTCCTCGGCGGGCTGCTGTTCGGCTACGGCATGGTGCTGTCGAACGGCTGCGGCTCGCGGGCGCTGGTGTTGCTTGGACGCGGCAATTTGCGCTCCTTCGTGGTCGTGATCGTGCTCGGCATTGTCGCCGAGATGACGCTGAAGGGCCTGATTGCGCCAGCGCGGATCGCGATGGTGCAGATTTCGCAGGCCACCGTCGCCGTCAATTCGGTGCCGGCCCTGTTGGCGAGCGCGGGCCTCGGTGCGGTGCCGGCGCGGATGGTCGCAGCCTCCGTGCTTGCCGCGGTGCTGATCGCTTTCGCTCTTGCGCACGCAACGTTCCGAAGATCGCCGGGACAGATCGCGGCCGGCCTGATCGTTGGCTTGTTGGTGGCCGGAGGCTGGTATGCGACCGGCCATCTCGGAGCCGACGATTTCAATCCAGTGCCGGTGACGTCGTTGACCTTCATCGCGCCGATCGCCGACGCGCTGCAATATGTCATGCTCTCGACCGGATCGACGCTGAATTTCGGCATCGTCACCGTGTTCGGTGTGTTCGCCGGCAGCCTGATCACGGCGCTTGCCACCGGGCGTTTTCAGCTCGAAGGTTACCGCTCGCCGCAGCACATGCTGCGCTCGGCGAGCGGCGCCGCACTGATGGGCGCGGGCGGTGTGATGGCGTTCGGCTGCTCGGTTGGGCAGGGGCTGACCGGACTGTCGACGCTGTCGCTGTCATCCTTCATCGCGATCGCCGGCATCATGCTCGGCACCGGCGCCGGCCTGCGCGGCGCGCTTCGGGTCAGGCCGCCTGCAACGGCTTGACGCTAAGAAAGCGATGATCTGCGAGCTTCCGGATTGCCGTCAAAAGCTGACATTCAAGATGCCTAAGTGAATGTCCGCCAAGGGCCAAAAGCGGCAATCATATAATGCGAACTGGAAGAAGACGGTTTGCTGGCCCCATCAGCTCGGAGCCTTTAAATTGTCTTCAAGCCGCTTTTATCAGTACATCAGTCAACCAGTCGGGTTCGTCGATCATACTTCGATCAAGCGGAGCCTCGACTACTTTGAGGCTTTCTGGTCTATCTCACAAATCGGACTTCACGGTCGCTTACGCGAAGGTCGATGGCGGGCAAAAGGGCGACACGCCCTGTACGACCCTAGTGAACAAACTTTGGTTAGCTGTGACTATGACCGAACGCTCCAACGTGCTGATCGATGAAGTCAAACGCCCTTTGCACTGAAGTAGCCGTGACTTTGGGATCATAATGGTATGTGACGCTGTGGCCGTTCGCGCCAGTCTTGGTGAAATTTGTCCCCATGTCCCAGCCATGAGTGGCGCCCTTGTAGACCACCGTCTCGATCGGAGCTCCCTTGTCTTTCTGGGGCTGAAGCCGTGAGAGGCAGTCTCGTGCCGGTCCCTCGGTATCAAGCTCGCCCATTTGCACCAGAAGAGGCACCGTGATCCTGTCCTCTGGAACGAAGTTGATGTCCCTCGGTGGCCGACCCAGAATCCGAAGATTTCCGAGAAAACAGACTGGATAGTTGGCTACGATGGCCTTGAAGGCGGGCCTGCCCTGTGCCGTTTCGTAAAGACTCGCCGATATCCCAAGAGCCGCCATTGCGCCCTGCGACAGACCTAAAAGTGCGACCCTATCGGGGTCAACAAAGGGCTGCTTCCGCAGGTGTCTTGCCGCATCCAGCGCATCCTTACGGATACGCCACAAATCCACCTTGCTGGGCGGGTTGCAATTTTCTCCCCGCCCCGTCACACCGCGCGGCGTCAAAGGATCGACCACGAGTACCGCATATCCCCGCTGAAGTGCAGCTTTCGCCCAAACATCGAAAACGTGATGCGACCAGTGCCCACCGCAAGTGGGAAGCAAGACGAGCGCCGGAAATGGACCGTTTCCTTGCGGCTTGAACATCTTGGTTGACTTGGCCCAGCCAAACGGTTCGGGCGACGTAGGAAACGTCAAATCGTCGTCGAGAGGTCCCGCTTGCACGCCAGTAGACACGGACGCCGATAGAACAATCGCTAGAAGGAATGCCACGCAACCGACGGCGACACGCATTTAGTGCTCCAGTGAAATAAAAAACGGAAGCTGGCTGCGTTGGAAGGGCAAAATATAATGGCTGGATCAATGATAGTTGGCAAGGGCGGTCCTTCATCCGCGGTCTTACCTCCCTTAGCAGTCTGCTTGATCCTTTCCGCCCGTCACCGCCGACGTTGCGGCGCTCCGCCCCGAGTCTGCTTTGGATCACAAGCTGACGTCCCTAAGGGTGAGGTCGAGAGTCGTTTTTACGCTCGAAAGCGGTATCCCGGATTTATGAGGACCGCCCAAGGTTGAGCTGAGGTCGTGACGGATGTTCGCTTCTCTCCGTCAGGAGAGGCGGACCGAATCCGTGGCTCAAACCGTTTCAGCTTAACTTCATCCTGCTTCAGGCCCGCGCTGGCGCATCTGCCAGCGAGCTCAGCGCGATCCCGCCGACGATCAGCGCTGCGGCGATCGCCAGCGAGAGATCGATCGGCTCGCCGAGCAGCAGCGCCGCGGTCACAATGCCGACGATTGGTGTCCCCGTCGTGCCGAGCGAGGTCGTCAGTGCCGGCAGGCTCTTGTTGACAACAGACATCGCCCAATAGGCCAGCGCGGTGCCGATGAAGCCGGAATAGAGGAACAGCAGCACGAGGTGTGGCGACCACGTCACGGTGGGGACGCCCTCGGTGACCAGCGCTGTTGTGGTCAGCACCAGCGTGGCGACCAGCACCTGCCACAACAGCAATTGCAGCGGGGTCGCGATCCAGCGGTGCGAGCGGATGTAGATGATGTTCGCAGCCCAGCAGATCGCGGCAAGGATGATCATGCCGGCACCCGCGATGACGTGCAGATTGCTCCAGTCCAGCGATGCCGGGTTGAGGATGACGCACAGGCCTGCGAGTCCGGAGGCGACACCGACGAGTTTCAGCGCACCGAGCCGCTCGGTCCGCGCGGCGCCGGCGGCAAGCGCGACCCATAACGGCGTCGTGTAGCCGAGCACGATACCCTTGCTCGCCGGCAGATAGCGCAGGCCGGCGGCGACCAGTGTCGAGAAGAACGTCATGTGCAGCAGCGCCACGCTGAGCACGACAGGAACATCGGCGACCCGAGGAATGATCAGGTTTCCGCTGGCGCGCAGGATCACCAGCAGCGCGACCAGGGCGACCCAGCTACGGATCGATGCGGTCCACAACGGCGGCACCGCTTCGACCAGCGATTTCGTGACCGACCAGTTGATGCCCCAGGCCAGCACCACGACGATGAACAAGGCGGCGGCCTTGGCGGGAGAAAGCGATTGGTTCACGACAGAATCCTTGCAGGCGATACCGCCTGTGAATAGGATCGTACTGGTTCTATCAAAAGAGCCAGACTGTATAGAATGCAGGGACCAGATTGATCCTCTCCGACCTGCTCGCCTTGAAGCGCTCCGACGAGGCCGGGCTCGCCGCGCAGCTGACGCAGCAGCTTCGCGCGCTGATCTCGGGTGGCCGGATCAGGAGCGGAGCCGTGCTGCCATCGAGCCGCAGCCTGTCGGCAGAGCTCGAGGTGGCGCGCAACACGGTCATCCACGCCTATGAGCAACTGGCGGCCGAGGGCTATCTGCGCCTTGCCGCGCGGCGGCGTCCGGTCGTGGCCGACGCCATTGAAACGCGCTTTGCCAAGCCTGCCACTGCGCCAAAGCGCGAGGCGGCCCGCAAACCGCTGCTGTCGCCCTGGGCCTTGCAGCTCTCCGAGGCGGATTGGCCGCTGTCATACCAGGCCGAATTCCGGCCGCTGCGTCCCGGGCTCGCGGACGCGCGCGAGTTTCCGCACGAGATCTGGGCGCGCTGCCTGCGCCGCGGCGCGCTGCGCCGGCGTTTCAACGATCAGACCGTGGTCAACCGGCCCGCCTTGCGCGAGGCCTTGCGCGACTATCTCGAAGTCAACAGGGGCGTGCGTGCCGACGCCGACCAGATCCTGATCCTGCCGACGGCGCAGGCGGCGCTGACGCTGGTCGCCGCGACCACCATCGTCGCCGGCGACGTGGTCTGGACCGAGGATCCCGGCTATCCCGGCGCCGCGGCGGCGTTTCGCGCGGCCGGCGCCGAGGTCCTCGGCATCAGGCTGGATGAACACGGAATGGCGCGCACGAGCGAGCGACGTGCGCCGAAGCTGATCTTCACGACACCGTCGCACCAGCACCCGACCGGGCGGGTGATGCCGGTGGCGCGCCGCACCGAGCTGCTGGCCGCGGCCGAACCCGGCAAGAGCTGGATCGTCGAGGACGATTACGACGGCGAGTTTCACTACGACAGCCGCCCGATGCCTGCCTTGCAGGGGCTCGATCACGAGGGGCGGGTGCTCTATCTCGGCACGTTTGCAAAAGCGATGACCGCCGATATCCGCATCGGCTATCTGGTGGTGCCATCGTCACTGGCGCGAACGATGGAGATCGCGCAGCGGCATCTCGGGCTGATCGCCTCCGTACACGTCCAGGAGGCGCTGGCCGGCTTCATGGCCGATGGGCATTTCCTCGCGCATGTCAGGCGGATGCGGCGGATCTATCGCGCGCGCCGCGACCATCTCGCCATGGCGCTGGCGCGGCAGCTCGCGCCGGTGCTTGTGGCCGAGGTCCCGCCGGGTGGCATGCAGCTGATCGCCCGCTTCAGGGACGGCGCCGCGGAGCAGAACGCCGTGACCCGGCTGGTCGCGGCGGGCGTCGAGGTGCGCGCACTGTCGAGCCTCGCGCTGGAGAAGCCGCGCGACCACGGCCTCCTGCTCGGCTTCGCCGCCTGGCGCGAGAACGAGATCGGCACCGCGGTGCGGATCATGGCGAATTGCCTCGCCGGCAAGCGGGCCGTGCGCCCGTGAGGCTACTCCGCCGCCTTGGTGACGATCCGGACCTCCGATGTCAGCGTCTTATGCACGGGGCATTTGTCGGCGATCTCCATCAGCCGCTTGCGCTGATCTGCATCGAGATCGCCCTCGATCCTGATGACGCGGTCGATCTGATCGAGCATGCCCTCGCGCGTCTCGCACTCCTCGCAATCCTTGGCGTAGATCTTGTTGTGCTGAAGCGTCACGGTGATGCGATCGACCGGCAGCGACTTGCGGTCGGCATACATCCGCATCGTCATCGAGGTGCAGGCGCCGAGCCCGGTGAGCAGGAAATCGTACGGCCCGGGGCCGCTGTCCGCGCCGCCGGCGGCGACCGGCTCGTCGGCGATCAACCGGTGCGGGCCTGTCGTGACGGTCTGCTGGAACTTGCCGTTGCGGGTTTCCTGCACCACGACGTTGCGCGGTGCGCTGCCGGTGTCGGCTGCCGGCTGCGGCGCGAGGTCGATGTAGCGCTCGGCCCAGGCGCCGATCACGTCGGCGACATAGGCGGCATCCTGCTTGCCGCTCAGCAGGTGATCGGTGCCGGCAAGCGAGACGAAGCTCTTGGGGTGCCTCGCCGCGATGAAGATGTTGGTGGCATTGTCGATGCCGACGGTGTCGTCGGTTGGCGAATGCATCACCAGCAGCGCCTTGTGCAGCTGCTTCACCTGCGCCATCAAATTCTGCTCGGCGACGTCGTCGAGGAATTCGCGCTTGATGCGGAACGGGCGGCCGGCGAGCGAGACCTCGCCTTCGCCCTGGGCGCGGATGTCTTCGATGCGGTCCTTGAAGAGATGCGTCACATGGACCGGATCGGACGGCGCGGCGATGGTGGCGACGGCCTTCGCTTCGGGGATCTGGCCTACGGCCGCCAGGATCGCGGCGCCGCCGAGGCTGTGGCCGATCAGCAGCGCGGGCGCCTTGTGCGTCTCGCGCAGATGGTCGGCGGCGCGGACCAGATCGGCGACGTTCGAGGAAAACGTCGAGTTGGCGAACTCGCCCTCGCTGGAGCCGAGCCCGGTGAAATCGAACCGCAGCGTCGCGATGCCCTTGGTGGCGAGTGCTGTCGCGATGCGCTTTGCCGCCAGCACGTCCTTGCCGCAGGTGAAGCAGTGCGCGAACAGCGCGTAGGCCTTGATCGGGCCATCCGGCGTATCAAGCGCCGCGGCCAGCTGATGGCCGCCGACACCGGTGAATTGAAAGCGTTCGTGCGGCACGGGCGGGCTCCATCATCGTTGCGGGTTGTCAGTCGCCAGAATAGCGCTGTTCGGCCCAGGGATCACCGCGATTGTGATAGCCGCGCATCTCCCAGAAGCCGGGCGCGTCCTCGGTCAGGAATTCGATGCGCTGCAGCCATTTTGCGCTCTTCCAGAAATAGAGATGCGGCACCACCAGCCGCACCGGGCCGCCATGCTCTTTCTCCAGCGGCTTGCCCGACCAGCTGTGGGCGAGCAGCGCGTCCTCGGCAGCGAAATCCTCCAGCGCCAGATTGGTGGTGTAGCCGTCATAGCAATGCAGCGCGACGAAGCGGGCGTCCTCGCGCGGCTGGCAGGCGGCGAGCAGGTCGCGTGTGGCGAGCCCCTCCCACTGGTTGTCGTAACGCGACCAGGTGGTGACGCAGTGGATGTCGGAGACGAATTGCGTCTGCGGCTGGGCCATGAATTGCGGCCAGGTCCAGTAGATCGTCTGCTCCACCGCGCCGTAGACATCGAGCCACCAGCGCTCCTGCGTGACCTTGGGCAGCAGCCCGAGATCGAGCACCGGCCAGTCCGCGGTCAGATGCTGACCCGGCGGCAGGCGCGCCTCGTCCGGGCGGGTGACCTTGCCGGTGAGGAATTTGCCTTCGCGCGCCCAGCGCTGCTTGCTGCGGGTCAGCTTGCTCTCGGGCGGTTCCTGATCGTCGGTCATGGCGTCGGGCCATCATTCGTGGCGATGCATCGCGGATTCATGCTTGGTGTCGCGCATGGTCGAGTAGATCAAGAGCGACAGGAAAATCATGCCGCTGAGATAATAGTAGAACCAGTCCTCGTGCCCGATGCTCTTGAAATAGAGCGCCACCGCCGGCGCGGTGCCGCCGAAGATCGACACCGTGATGGCATAGGGCAGGCCGACGCCGAGTGCTCGCACATTGGTCGGGAACAGTTCGGCCTTCACGATCGCATTGATCGAGGTGTAGCCGGCGACGAAGATCCAGGCGGAGCAGATCAACAGGAACGCGACGAACGGCGACTTGGTTTCCTTCAGCGCGGTCAGGATCGGGATCGTCGCCAGCGTGCCGACCACGCCGAAGAAGATCAGGAGCGGCTTGCGGCCGATGCGGTCGGACAGCGCGCCATAGATCGGCTGCAGGAAGGTCGCGAAGATCAGCGAGCCGAAGATCACGAAGGTGGTCTGGTCTTCGGTGAGGCCGACCGACAGCTTCACGAAGGTCTGCATGTAGGTGGTGAAGGTGTAGAACGCCGCTGTGCCGCCGGCGGTGAGGCCGACCACCAGCAGCAATTCGCGCGGATAGTTCAGGAGGCCGACGATCGAGCCGGTCGGCTTGGAGACCTTCTTGGCCTCCTCGAACGCCTCGGTCTCGTGCAGGCCGCGCCGCATCACCGCCGCGAAGATCGCGAGCATGGCGCCGATCACGAACGGAATCCGCCAGCCCCAGGCCTTCAGTTCGTCCGGGGTCAGGAACACCTTCTGCAGCAGCAAGAGGACGATGATCGCGGTGAGCTGGCCGCCGATCAGCGTCACGTACTGGAAGCTGGAGTAGAAGCCGCGGTGCTTGGCATCGGCCACCTCACTGAGATAGGTGGCGCTTGCGCCGTATTCGCCGCCGAGGCTCAACCCCTCGATGACGCGAGCGAGAGCCAGAATCGCCGGGGCCGCAATGCCGATGGTGGCATAGGTCGGTGTCACCGCGATGATCAGCGAGCCGAAGCACATGCAGACCACCGACAATGTCAACGACAGCCGCCGGCCGTAGCGGTCGGCGATGAAGCCGAACAGCCAGCCGCCGAGCGGGCGCATCAGGAAGGTCGCGGCGAACAGCACCGCGGCGTTGAGCTGCTGCACCACCGGGTCGCTGTGCGGGAAGAACGCCGGCGCGAAGTAGAGCGCGAACGCGGTGTAGGCGTAGAAGTCGTACCACTCGACGAGATTGCCGACCGAGCCGATGAAGATCGCCTTCACCCGCCGCTCGACGTCGTGGATGTCGAGGTGATCGCTCGCGGGTTGAGCGGTTTGATCGGTCATAGGCTGGCCTCCCGGACTCGTCAGTTCGAATCCGGCGAAGCTACCTCATTGGGTAGGCGATGTAACTGCCGTCCTGTTCCTCAGGCGTTCTTGCCGAACAGAACCGGCAGTTGACGCGGACCGCGCACCGTGCCTTCCGACCAAGTGACCTTGCCGGCCGGGTCGAGGCGGAAATCCGGAAGCCGCTTCAGCCATTCTTCGATCGCGACCTGCATCTCCATCCGCGCCAGGTTGGAACCGACGCAGCGGTGGATGCCGAGGCCGAAGGCGGCGTGGCGATTCTCCTTGCGGTCGATCACCACCTTGTCCGCATCGGGGAACATGGCCGGGTCGCGGTTGGCGGCGGGGAAGGACAGCAGCACCATGTTGCCGGCCTTGACCGGGCAGCCGGAAATCGTGGTCTCCTTCATCACCTCGCGAGCCATCGTCACCGGTGAATAGGCGCGCAGGAATTCCTCGATCGCGGTCGGGATCAGCGCCGGCTCCGCAACCAGGCGTTCGCGATCGGCCGGCGTCCTGGCGAGGTGCCAGAGCGAGGAGCCGATCGCGCTCCAGGTGGTGTCGATGCCGGCGATCAAGAGCAGCCGCAGCGAGCCGAGCACGTGCTCGTCGGTCAGCGGCTGGCCGCCGGGGCCCTTGGCCCGCAGCAGCTGCGAGATCAGGTCGTCGCCCGGCTGAAGCTTGCGTTGCTCGAGATGGGCCATGAAATAGCCGGTCATCTCGCGCACGCCCTTCATCAGCTCCTCTTCGTTCTTGATGCCGAGCTCGAGGATCTGGTGGATCCACTTGATGAAGAGGTCGCCGTCCTTCTCGGGAATTCCCAGCATGTGCGCGATGGCGCGCACCGGGATGTGTTTGGTGTAGCGCGCCGCGGCGTCGCAATGGCCGTCGGCGATGAATTCGTCGATCAGCTCGTTGCAGATCGCGCGCACCCGCGGCTCCAGCCGCTTCATCGCGTCCGGCGTGAACGGCGGCAGCAGCACCTGCTTGGCCGGCTTGTGCTCCGGCGGATCAGAGGTGATCGGCGGCGCGCGGGCGGAGATCTCGGGGCGGACGTCGCGCACGATGACGCGGCGCGAGGAGAAATGCTCGGTGTCGTAGGCGATCTCCTTCACCGCCTGGTAGGTGGTCGGCATGTAGCAGCCAAGGAAGCGCTCGGTGTGCACCACCGGCGAGGCCGCGCGCAGCGTCTCCCAGATCGGGAACGGGTCGTCGGTCCAGACCGGGTCAGTGTGGTCGAAATCATGGACCCAGTCGGTGACCGGGGGATGCTCGGGCAGATAGTTCGCGGACGGGGAATCGGACATCAGCTCGTTTCCTTCTCGTTCGATCAAATGCTGGTCGGCGCAACGGGCGGCGCGGTGGCCGTCCCCGGTTGGCCGGCGCTATTCCTCGGTGACCTCGATCGCGATTTCCGGGCAATTGGTCTGCGCCAGCCAGGCCTTGTCCTCGAGCCCGGCCGGGACGGTGCCGTCGCCCACTTCATGGGCGTTGCCGTATTCGTCGAGCTCGAACAACTCTGGGGCGAGTGATTTGCAGCGGGCGTGACCCTGGCATTTGTCCTGGTCGACGCGGATTCTGAGCTTGGACATGCAAGCGCTCTCCCTCGGCTCTGGCGCGCAGCGGGGCGCGCCGGGTTCCCCATTCCAATTTACGCAAGTTCTAGCTTGCTTGGGCGGCCAGCCTCTTAGCCGGACCGCCAAGTTATAGCATATTACATTATCGTCGTGCTTGCGCGTCAAGCGAAAATTCAGTGGCGATCGGACGGCCAGCTTCGCTGCTTCGCCTCGCACACAACTTTCCGGCACTCAAACCCTGAGTCTACAGACAACAGATGTGCTGCATCGCACAAGCAGGGGCGGCGATGTCGACGAGTGGCCACCCAGAACCGTGTTGCCGAGAGCTCGGCTGACTGGCCGACCGGTTGCACGGCAGGGTGCCGAAGCAGCGTCCCTTGACCTGCGTCAAGCTGAAGGAATCTGGCGACCGCTAGACAGATTCATCCGAAAGCCAGGGGCGCGATATGATGACCCGTTGCCTTAAGTCGCTGATGATTGCCGGTCTGACCGCTGCCTTTGCTGCGGCGGGCCACGCTGAAGACGCCGATGTCGGTAAGGCGGAATTTCAGACGTCGTGCGCAAATTGCCATGGCGCGGATGGAAAGGGTAAGGGACCGTTCAGCGAATTGCTGAAGGTGCCGCCGGCCGATCTGACGACCTTGGCCAAGAGCAACAACGGTGTCTTTCCGACGAATACCGTCTATCAAAGCATCGACGGACGGAAAAAGATTCCCGGTCACGGTCCGCATGAGATGCCGATCTGGGGGGAACGATTTAACCCCATCATGAACACACCTCACACTGTTGATCCGGCTTACGATGCGCTCGATCCATCGCGGGAATTGCGGGAGGTCGTCGTGCGAACGCGCATCCTTGCCGTGATCGACTATTTGAACCGCATCCAGCAGAAGTAGCGGCCGTGGGCGATTTGGATAGCCGTCGTCTCGCAGCGCCGCTCGTGGCAGCCCGATCGCTCGCGCTCGCATACGCATGAAGACGGTCGCGTCCCTGATTGATCCTCATCAAGGTCACCGCAAGCGATGGCGCTAGTGATCTTTGCAGAAAGCGGAGGATCGACGATGACAGGCATAGTGCTTGATGCCCAGCAAATTCGGAACGCCCCGGCTCCCGTTCGTCTCTGGCTTGAGCAGCAGATATCGGCGGTTCTCGGTACAAGGTCGGTAACCGGAGCGCCGTCGCCGCGCCTGGTTGCCTGCACGGAGGCCCAGGCCGCGAACCTGCTCAGTCGAATTAGACAGGTGCCATCCGCCGTCGAAGTGCTCTTCGGCCTTGCCCATCCCGAGATCTCCTACGGTGAGCCGCCGGTCGTGACGTTTCGCCTGCTCGATCTTCAGCGTCGTGCCGGTCTGGAAAGCATCACCAGACTGCTGGAATGTCTCGATCTCATCAATCAGGCGTTTGCGGAAATCTGCGGGGACCCGGCAGCGAGGTTCTGTGATTTTGACGCCGCGGGGCATTGCTCGGTGCTGCCAACCACCCAAGGCAGCATCGCTGCACTATGGAAGGCGATCATTGCGGCGGAACGGCCTCGCGCGCTGCCAATTGCCGCAGCCGAATAGGACAGGGCGGGCGCGAGATGATTTCGCAAGGGGCCTGCCGCGAGTTGGCGAGGACCTGGGCCGATCGGTCGTCCTCATTGATCGCCGTTGTGACGTCGATTTTCCTGCTGCTCTGGGCCGGACAGGTGCAGGCGGGAGAAATCCGGGACGTGCAAACGCTTGCGCCCCTGGTTGCGAAAATCATCCGAACTGTCGTCAGCATCAAAGTCAGTACCGAAACGCCGGTAACTTCCGCGGCAATGAACTCTGGTCTTCCCATGACGAGGGAAGTGTCCGGTGCGGGCGTCATCATCAAGTCGGAGTCCGGATTGATCGTGACGAGCAATCATCTGATCAGCGGCGCCAACACTCTCTCGGTCGGATTGTCGGACGGGCGCCGGCTTGACGCGAAGTTCGTAGTGGCCGATGAGCGGTTTGACCTGGCCATGCTGAGGGTTTCGGCCTCCGGCCTTTCCGCAGCCGCCATCGGTCGATCGATCGACGTCGCGCCGGGGGATTTCGTCCTTGCAATCGGGGAGACGGCGGGATTCGCTCAAAGCGTCAGGTTCGGCATTGTCAGCGCTCTGCATCGTTCGCGCGCCGGCATTCCCTGCCAGGACCTCATTCAGATCGACGCCGTTCTTGACCGCGGCAGTTCAGGCGGACCGCTGTTCAATCTGCGGGGCGAAGTGATCGGCATTATTGCCGCCACCACCGCCGAGTCTGAATCCGAACAGGGTTTTGGCCTGGCAGTTCCCTCGGATGCCATCGATCGTCTCTTCGTGAGATTGAACTAGGCGTCCTGCATGATCGGAGCTCGATCTTGAGGTGCGGTCAAGCTGCCGGCGAACGAAGGCGCGCAACATCCTGCCTCTCGTGATCGGAAGCCAGCTTTGATGCAGGTCAAATCCGGCTCCTGGCAATCTGCTTCACTTAGGTTGCGCAAATCCCCCAACTGTGCACAGCAACCCACTGGAGCCGTCGGCCGCCGCCCGGCCGGCAGCTCCTTTGGGCCACTGTCGTCGGAGCAATCATGTCCGCGAACCCCGCCGCAATCGACGGCGCGGTGCTGACGCTATCGGCTCTACAAGGGCCGATCATCCTCTGTCGAAGGCTCTCTCTGCAACGAGACGAAGTCGCCGCCGCCATAATCCTCTTCCGGCGGTGGGTAGCTGCTTTTCACCAGTTGGTCTTCGACCCGCTTTACACCCGTAACATTCTCTGCCGCGACGGTCGCGGCTTTGCGCGCGTTGTCGCTTCGGACGTCGCCACGCAAGCTGACGATCCCGTCATGCACGCTGACGTTCAGCGCTCCAGGTCGCCAGGACGCATGCGCGAGTGCCGCAATTACCGCCGCGCGAATCTGATCGTCGTTGACGGAAGCGGAGTGCGGTTCGAGACGAAGGTTTGCGATCGCTGTCATGAAATCCGAGCGCGTCACCATCCCGACCAGTCTTTTGTTGCGCATGACCGGAAACCGCGTAAAGCCGTGCGATTCCATGAGTCGGACGACTTGCTCAAGCGGCGTGTCCTCGTCGACGGTGATCGGATCGGGCGACATGATCTCACTGACCTTGCGGCCGTGCTGGTGGGTGAAGTCAAGTGCGACTTGGCTCGGGCCTGCGAGCATGGCAAGCCAGCGGCCGCGGCGCCTCTCCGTTCCAATTTCCACGCGCCGAATGAAATCCCCGTCAGACACTATGCCGATGAGCGTGCCATTCCGATCGGTGACAGCAAGGCCACCGATGTGGTGGGACAGCATCGTCCCGATGGCGTCGCTCACCGATGCATCGGCATCGATCGTGATGACGTTCCGTGACATGATCTCCCTTACGCGCACGGCTTAGATCCTCCGACTTGGGCTGGTATGCTCAGCTAACTCCCGGAAAGGGCGAGGGTGTTGATATTTATCAACCGGGCGGTCGTGCACTGCGCTGATATGCCGATGATGTAAGAGGCAATTGAGCCCGTATAGCTCGACGACGGTTGGTGATAGTCCAATGCTTTCGGACCGTGTGACCGGTCGCTTGAACGGCGGGTATTCCCGCCAGCATTCCGCATCGCCGACCCCTCATCAGGGCAGGCACGGCGGTACCGCGTTGGACCGCGATCTCCGGCTGGATCTGTGCCGAGGTCTTGCTCTTTGGTGCATCTTCCTCGATCACATTCCCAACAACGTCTTCAGCTGGTTGACCCTGCGCCACTATGGCTTCAGCGATGCGACCGAAGTCTTCATGTTCGTGTCCGGCGTGACCTGTGCGCTGAGCTACAGCGATGTCCGCCGTCGCGACAGTTGGGCTTCGGTTTTCGCGCATACGCTGCTGCGAGGCTGGCAGATCTATGTCGCCTTTCTCATCCTGACCGTGGCTCTTGCC
>CALRXG020000083.1:0-17683 GCA_943372075.1 Bordetella parapertussis
CGTCCAGGCCAGGGCGACGAAAATCACCAGGATGAGCGCGCCCTTCACGCTGCAGCAGATCAGCAGCGGGACCGCGACCAGCGCCAGCCATCGATACCCGACCGCGAACAGGAACAGGATCGAGAAGGCGATCCCGTAACCGAAGCTGATCGGGCTCATGTTCGGTCCAAAGATGCGCATCATCGACGAAAGGCCGAGATCCTCGAACAGTGGGCTGTTGAGGAAACTGAAGCGGAAGCGATCGATCAGATCGACCGGGACGTTGCCGGTCTGGCGCATCTCGGCTTCCCAGGCGCCGGAGCGGGTCGCCTTCAGCTCGTCGAAGTGCCAGAATGTATAGCCGTTGGTGATGCTGAGCCAGAAATCGCGAAACAGCAATTCAACGTATCCGCAGACGATCAGCATCGCGGCCACCATCACCAGGAACGGCGTGACGCGGATCTCGAAGCTTGCGGCGGTCAGCAGCGACAACTGGAACAGGAACAGCGGCAATGCAATGTTGCGCAGATAGACCAGGGCCGCATGCGAGTCTTGCATTGCCCCCAGCAGGAAATATGCCGTCACGGTTGCAAGGGTGACCAGCCCCCATCTCATGATGCGGTCGATCTCGGCAGAGTGCTTGCGCTCGTGCAGGATATACAGCATCAGCGTGACCAACCACATCACGGCGCAGACGAGGAAGTTGTAGCCCTTGACGAAATCCATCTCCTGCTCGGTCGTCATGTAGGACGACAGGATCGAGACGAAGAGATTCTGGAAGAAGATGATGAAGATGGCGATCGACGGCGCGTAGGCCGGCGCCGCGAGCACGATGGCGCAGCCGATCAGGCTTTCGACGGCGATCGCGAGCCCGGCGTTGGCCGCCTGCATGATGGGGGCGAACGCGATCGACGCCACGGCGATGCCGAGCGCAGGAACGAGGTCGCCGGCCGACAGCGGCCGCGGGGCTATCTCTGCTCG
This sequence comes from Bordetella parapertussis, assembly GCA_943372075.1. Taxonomy (GTDB): domain Bacteria; phylum Pseudomonadota; class Alphaproteobacteria; order Rhizobiales; family Xanthobacteraceae; genus Bradyrhizobium. The sequence continues at coordinate 961 of CALRXG020000083.1, forward strand.
CACAGGCTCTGACCTGGATGTCCGGATGTGTGGCGTGCCACACGCGCATCGCCGATCTAGCCACCCATTGTGTAAGAACCGGTTAACCAGATCGGCTAGCGCGTCCCCAGCAGCGCTTTCAGCGCCTCGCGATCGGGCTTGCCGGTCACCGCGTCAGCCAGGCCAAAGCCCTGCATCATTTCCCAGTGGGTCCAGCCCCAGCATTGCTGCCGGGCGTAGCTCGTGACTCCGGCAAGCCAGCGCAGCCGGCTGTCGCGCGGGGCCCCGGCCTTGAGCACGCCGAATTCGTTGATGATGATCGGACGTGAGTATTTTTGCTGCCAGGCGGCCGCGGGCGCGAGCCATTTGTCGATGCCGCGGTCGGGGGTGGCACGGTCCACCATGGCCAGCGCCTCGCGATGGTTCTGCGCGGTAAGCTGCTCACGCAGCTGTTGAACCCTGGGATCGTCGGCCCGGATCGGATAGGGCAGTCCGGTGACGTAGTGGAGCGGCTCGTTCTGATCCCAATGTGCCTGATGGGTGAACACCATCGGGTCGTAGAAATGGATGGCATAGACGACATTGGGATCGTCGAGCGGCGTGAACCCCGGCAGCGAATCCGCGCGCTGCCAGTTGACCGGGCCCGTGACCAGGGTGGTCTGCGGAAGCAGATTGCGAATGAAGCCGGCGAGATCCCGGACCTCGCGCTGCCATTGCGCGGCGTCGACATCGGGCTCGTTCAGGAGCTCGGCGAAGACGCGATCGGAGGGATAGCGCTGCATGATCTTCGCGAGTTCGCCCCAGGCGCTCTTCATCTCGATCATGGCCGCGGCAGGATCGTCCTTGTGCAGCGGGTTGAAGCGCTCGCCCGAATGCAGGTCGATCGACACGGCATAACCGAGCTGGAGCAGTGTCTTCAGCGCGGCATCGACGGTTTGCAGATGCCGGTCGATATCCTGCTGGCCGGCGAAGCGCGGCATGACGTCGTCGGCGGGCACCGGCAGCCGGATATGGGTCAGGCCGGCCTTGCGCAGCTCGAGCAGCAGGCTGCGCGGCGGTGCCGATCGCGGATCGGCGATCCAGCCGTCGGCATTGACGCCGCGTGACAGCGCCTCGAGCCGGTCCGCGGGGACGCCTTCGATCAGGCTGGGGCAGGCCCGTGCGGCGACCGACAGCAGAACGGATGCGGCGGCGATGATCGCGGTGATCGAGGCCCTCAGCATTGGATAGTCAACTCGCGAACGGAGTAGCGGCGGCGCACGCCTCGGCGTGGCTGGCGCGCCGCTCACGCATACTGCCTGTCGTGCTGCTGACTTGCAGTGGACTGCAACTCGTTGAGAACGACGCCCGCGAGCTTGCGTTCGGTGCCGCCGAGCGCGGCGATGATGTCTTCCACTGACGCGTTGATGTCGCGATGAACTGGCAGTGCTGCAACCAACCCATCGGCGATGTCGAACAGCCGTTGTTCAGCCGCGCCCCATGGCATCGGTGGTCCGTCAAGGATCACGAGCTCGTGGTCGCCGGCGGCGCGCGCCTGCGCGATCGCCTTGAGGATTGCCGCGTTGGTCCTGGCCGGATCATCCTTGATCGCCGGCAGGATCGCGATGCCGTTGACGGTGTTGATGGTGGGGGCAGCCCTGCCGCCGACGGTGAGCCAGTCGAGCCGGCCAGGCTTGCTCTGGGCGGGATGCGCGACCCTGTCGGTCAGGGCGTGGACGGTCGCGTCGGCATCGATCAGCAGGACACGGGCGCCGTCGCGCGCGGCGGCCAACGCGATGTTCAGCGCGACGATGCTGCGATCGGGGTCGTCGCCGGTGCCGATCACGGCCAGCACAGGAATGGCGTTGGCGGCGGCGCTGGCCGCCAGCGCCGCATGGATCTGCCGCATCGTATTCGAGAACGGGCCCAGCGCCGAACTGGTGCGCAGTGTCGGCCAGCCGAACCGGGTGACGTCGGCCGGGCTGTCGCCAGTCAGGATTCCGCCGAGCGTGCGAATGACGTCGGATTCCTGCAATTCGGCGATCAGCGGCTTCTCGATCACCGGCCGGTCTGGCTGGCGGGCCGCCGGCCGCGCTGCGGGGGTGGCCGTCGCGGCGTGCCTGGTGTTGGCCGGCGCCGGTTGCCGCTCTGCGGCCGCCTCCTGCTTCGGCTGGAGCTTCGGACGAATCGGATCGGCGCCGGGCGCCAGCTGGTTGGCGGTGACGAACCAGGCCGCGGCAGCGAGCCCGCCGAACATGAAGCCGATCATTGCGAGCACGCTCATCGCCGGCGGGAAGGTGCGCTGCTGCGGGATCGTGGCATCGCCGATCACGCGCGCGCTCGAGGTGTTGAGGCTCTCCTGCTCCTCGGTTTCGCGCGAGCGTTTGAGGAAGGATTGATAGACCTCGCGGCTGGCTTCGACTTCGCGCTCAAGCTGGCGCAGCCGTACCGACGCCTGGCTCATCTGCACGCTCTGCTGCTTCTGGACGTCCAGCGCCTTGGCGAGCGATGCCTCGTAGTCGCGGGACCGGGTCAGGTCGTTCTTCGCGGATAGTGCAAAGCGGTCGATCTCGTCCTTGATGGAGCGTTTGAGGTCATCGACCTGCTGCGAGACCTGGCGCAGCATCGGATGCCGCGGCCCGAGGTCGCTCTGCAGCTCGGCCTGCCGTTTCTTCGCCTCGGCGTATTGCGCGCGCAGATTGGCCATGGTCGGTGACTGCAATGCTTCCGGGATCGCGCCCGGGTCCATCGATCCGCGTCGGCTGGCCTCTATCTGGTCGTACTTGGCCTGTGCGTCGAGCGTCAGCGCCCGCGCGGCGGCGAGCCGCTGATTGCCGAGCGAGAGCTGCTGGTCGGTCAGCAGATTGTCCTGCGAGCCGACGAAATTGTTCTGCGCCTTGTAAGTCGCGAGCGCTTCTTCGGCGTTGTGCAGGCGCTGCTGCAACTCCTTCAACCGGCCGGAGAGGTCGCGGGTGGCGCGCCGCGCCGCCTCGGCCTGCGACTGCTTGGATTCAGTGAGATAGGCCTTGGCGATCGCGTTGGAGAGCATCGCGGCCTTGACCGGGTCGTGCGACCACACGTCGATGTCGACGATGAAGGTGCGATCGGTCTTCTTGACGTTGATGTGGCGGTTCAGCGTGTCGAGCGTCTTCATCTCGATCTGCTGTTGCTGTTCCGCCGTCTGCCGCGGCTCGATGCCGAACAGGCCGAGCAGCGAGCCGAGCAGGCCCTTGCCCGCAACGCCGGCGCCGAACTCCGGATCCTTGACGAGATTGGTGTCGCGGATCACCTGCAGCAGCACGTTGTTTGACGTGATGAGGCGCGATTGGCTCTCGACCACCATGGCGAGGCCGGAGACGTCCTGGGCGCGTGGGGTCAGCTCGCGATCGACGAGCTGCAACTCGCGCGGATCGACATAGAGCTGGGCGCCCGCGGTGTATTTCGGTGTCAGGCTCTTGCCGATCGCAACCGCGATGCAGGCGCAGAGCAGGGCCGCGGACAGGATCGCGACCTTGCGCTCCCACAACAGCCGGACCAGCTCGAGCACGTTGAAGCCGGCCGGGCCTGTGGCCCGGCGCGGCTCCGACTTGGCCCGCTCTATCGGCTGGTCATAGCTAAGCATCGACCCCAGCTTCCATCTGAATGGCCGCACGCATCGGCTGAGGAGCAATCTTTCGGACCACGCAACGCGCACCGGATGACGCGGAAAGCACGCAACACGAAAAATTAACCATACTCATTCGGGAACTATTCACGAGAAAGGCAAAGAAAGCGTTTAAGCGCGGGCGCATCGGAACGCCTCCGCCATCGTCAATACCGGCACGTTGCGCCGTGCCGCCGCCTCCAGCGCGTAGGTCATGAGGTCGGGCGAGCAGCCGTAGAGGCTCGGCGCGTCCGCGACGTCGTGGCTGTAGAAAATTAACCAGCCGTTAGTGTTCGCCGCCTCGCCAAAGGCCGCGTCGATCCGCTCGCGGGACATCTGGCGATCGATCAGCGGCACGGCGCGCAGGAATTGGAGGTCGACCTCGCCGCTGTTCACGCCGGGCATGATGCTGCGGCAGGTCAGGAATTCGGACCTCAACTGATGCTTCCGTGCAAAGGAGCCGTAGCCGAACGGGTAGGCGAAGGTCTCGACCGGCATGGTCGGGTCGAGCGAGTGGAGATAGGTTCGATTGCGCGCGATTTCCGCGGCCAGCGAACCCTCGTCGAGGTCGCAGGCGCGACGGTGCGAGAAGGTGTGGCAGCCGACCTCGTGGCCGCGGCGATGCAGCGAGACGACGTCGTCAGCGTTGCCGGTGGTCCAGTTGCGCGCGTCGAGCCCGACCAGTCCGCCCGATACGTAGAACGTGCCCCGGGCGCCGTAGGATTCGAGGATGTCGGCGCCCAATGTCGCGGCGCTCTTCGGCAGATCGTCGAAGGTGAAGGTCACCATCGGCCCGGCATTGTTCAGGCGAAAACGTTCGACCTGGACATGCATCGCGAGCCGGTGGCTGACCTTGACCTTGGCTTCTGACCACAGTGCATTCATGAGCCAAGCTTCCGCAAGATCACATGATAGTCGCCATGCCGAACGTCGATCTTGCCCGGTAGAAATGCGTTCACCGTTCGGGCCAGCACGTCGACCGCCGCGGCGAGCAGCGGCTTGCGCCGGCGCATTTCGGGATAGCGCGGGCTCTCATAAGTCTTCCGGTAGATCACTTGCAGCCCGCGCAGCGCCACGAATGCTTCCAGATTGGCGAGCGTCACCATCGGATGGAAATGGGTCGGGAACGGCGCTTCGCCCGGCAGCCCGGCCTTCGGCTTGCCGCGGACGTGGCGATAGAACCAGACGTGGAACCAGTGCGGCGAATATTTGGTGACGACGCCCGACAGCGATCGCGGGTTGGGCGCGCCGATCAGCAACAGCCCGTTCGGTTTCAACGCCTCGCAGAAGCCGCTCAAGGTGGCTTCGACATCGGGCACGTGCTCGATGACGTTGTAGCAGATGATCAGGTCGAACCGCTGCGTCGGGAAGCGATAGGTCTGGATATCGCCAAGCAGAGCTTCCTGCGCGTAGGTGTTGTTCCGGATCTGGTCGGGGTCGTTGTCGACGACGGTGACATGCGCGCGGTCCAGCACGCCGAGCGGCAGGTAGCTGGTCGAGCCGCCGCCGGCCTCGTAGATCGAAAGCGGTCCGGCCGGCAGCCGGGCCTCGAGAATGCTGTGAACCGTCAACAGGCTCTGCTTGGCTTCACCGGGTGGCAATTCGAGCAGCGAGTCCGGATGGACGACCGCGGACGCCGCCACCGGCAGCTCGGCGGTCGGATCACTCCGTGTAGCAAGCGCTAGGGATTCGGTCATCGGCTTATCCAACGTTGCTGTTTGCGAATTTGGTGCGGAACATGATGAGGCCTTGCTTGAGCCGGCTGCGCAGGCGCGCGATGTCGAACAGCCAGCAGAGCCCGGCGTAGACCGCGAACCCCGCACCGACCAGCACGATGCTGGCGGGCAGATCCGCGAGGTGCAGGGCGCGGTCCAGCGCCCCCACCGTGAGCGCCATCGCGAGCGCGGCGATGACGATCAGCGCGAGGCGGCCGAGCGGGATCGGAATCGGATAGGCGAACCGGGTCAGCAGCAGCGCGCAGGCGAAGCCCGCGACGTCGGCGCCGAGGCGCGCCCAGGCTGCGCCGACCGTGCCATGGAGCCTGACCAGCGCGTAGGACAGGATCACGTTCGCTGCGATGATCGAGGCGGTGTTGATCAGATAGAACGAGTTGCGGCCGGACAGCAGGAAGCTCGCATGCAGATATTGCTGCGTCAGCACCTGGAACAGCACGGCAAGCGCGATGACCGGCATGATCTCGCCGGCCAGCGCGCGGAAGTCGGGGCCGAGGATGACGTTGGCGACATGCGGGGCGATCACGGCGAAGCCGAGACAGGCCGGCAGCGTGACGCCGGCGAGCAGTTCGAGACAATCGGCGAGATGGGTCCTGACCGGGGCGTCGCCCTGCCGGGCCTGGATCTGTACGGCCATCGGGAAGAACGCCGCGGCCATGCTCATCGCCGGCATCATCAGGGTCTGGCGCACCAGGTCGAGCGCCGCGACATATTTGCCGGCGTCGGCGGCGCCGATCAGGTTTGCGATCATGAAACGGTCGGTCACGCTCGAGATCGCGAGCAGCGTCAGCGACAAGGTCAGCGGCAGACCGGTGCGGGCGAGCGATCGCAAGCCGGTGCGGTCGAAGCTGATGACAGTGCCGCGCCAGGCGCTGCGCGCCTGCACCAGCACGGCGATGAGGTAGGCCGAAGCCGCGGCGAGCAACAGCACGAAGCCGGTCGGGCCGATCAGCGCAACGACGACGCCGAGGCCGAGCAGGGCGCCGGCGCGAACCAGCGTCGCCTTCATGACCGAGAACGCCTTCAGCCGCGCGCGCAGCAAATCCTGCGTCAGTTCGAACATCCCGATCGCGATCGAAAGGGCGACGGCTGCGAGCGCTGCGGTCGCATCAAGGCCGACCAGCCGGGCCAGCAGCCAGGCGATCGGCGCGGTGAGGCAGCAGATCAGATAGCCCGACGCCACCAGGCCGCGGATGTCGGTGCCATCGTCGCGGGCATGGCCGCTCAGGATCAGGTTGCGAAACCAGCCAACGAGGAAGACCGAGATGACCGACGCGAAGCCGGTGCCGAGCAGATAGATGCCGTAATCATGCGGCGCGAACAGCCGCGTGAAGACGAACACGCTGAGCAGCCCAAGCAGCGCCGAGAGCACGTTGGCGGTCAGGTTGATGCTGGCCTGTCCGATCAGCATGATGCAGCGAACTCCGCCGGCCGGGAGACCGCCGATGGTGCCAGGATGGTGCCGCTCTCGGCCACGACCTCGCGAATGGTCGCGACCGGCGTTCCCGAGAAGGACGCGATGGAAAACGCGACGTCATCCGTGTCGGCGCGCAGCAGCAGTTGGGTGAGCTCGTCCTTGCTCAGTGTCGGGTCATCCCAATAGCTGATGCATTGCGCCTTGGGCACGATGCTGTGGTGCTGCGCGGCGGGCTCGTCGTTCTCGACAAAGAAGCCGTACAGCAGATATTCGGAGAACTCGCGGGTTCGGCACAGCGCCTCGATCCAGCTCATCCCGGTGACCGCCTCGATGCGCTCGGCAAGCGCACGGGTGGTCTGCTTGTCCCAGAAGATGATGTGTCCGATGAAGTCCGGCGCCGGAAACGGCGGCGTCGGCAGGCCGATCAACTGATGGCTGGTCTCGAGCCAGCGCGAATGGCGCGGCTGGTCGGCGGTCACGGCATCGGCGATCCGCAGCAGCGGGATCGCGTTCGGCTGCTGGAAGCGCGCGAGATCGAAATCGCGAAAGAACACGATGTCGGAATCCAGGATGCAGAACCGCTCATAAGGCAGCGCGATGGTCGCTGCGATCTTCAGGATCTGCTGTACGTGCCAGCCGTTCACCGGCTTGGCCCGCAGCGACCACCAGAACTGGCGGCGCTTGCGCTGGATCATGCGCGGCAGCGGCCGCAGCCAGTCAGGCAGGAATGAAGAGGCCGGAATGATGATGCGGCGCTCGCTTGCCAGCGGCGCGAACAGCGACAGATCGCAATCCGGGACCAGCAGATAATGCTTGGAGAACGACGTGACGTGGCGATCCACGCTTTCGCAGAGCAGCGTGCAGATTTCCAGATCGCGCCCGTAGGTCGGGGTCAGCAACGCGACAGGGGTCATCTCGTAACTCTCTCCGGCGACACCGTTTCAGGGCGGAACATCGTGGCCGCCAGACTTGTCCTGAACCCCAGTTCAGCAAGATCAGTGCCGGAGTATTTTGATGACCCTATCGACGGCGTTGATGGTTAATCATTGGTAAATGCCTGCGCGTCGCCGCGGTTAACGGCTCAGAAGCCATCGTGCGGCTGCGCGATTTTGACGCTGGATCGCGCCGTTGCCCGGATTTTGCAGTGGTCATGCCGTGATGGCCGACATGGTCGGCGCAGGTTGAGCACAGATGCAGATTTGGTGGGATTCCTGGCGGGCAGACGGTGCGGCCGGACCTCGGATCGGACCGTCAGTCCATTTCGAGACAGCTGCGCTGTCAGCGCTGTACGCTTTTGGTACGCGCGCTGCGAACGTCCCGGCCGGAGTGCGTCATGGCAACTGACCGCGGAATCACCCGGCGTGGCGCCCTCGCATTCGCCGTGGTCGCGCTGAGCGGACCGTCGATCGCGCGCGCCGTGCCCTCGGCGCGGTCGCGGCTCGGTGCGAATTCGGCACGGTTCGCCGGGGCCTTCGTCAATTGGGGCGAGGCCGGTCGCGAGCATGTGCTGCAGGGCTGGGAGAAGTGGCTCGACCGGCCGCGTTCGTCGGTGCTCGGCGTCGACTTCTATGGCCAGAACAGCTGGAAGGATTTTCACCGGCTGGATTGGGTGCCGGGGCTTTGGAAGAAGCTCAACCCGGCGCGCAATCTGGTCTGGTCGGTGCCGCTCACCATTACCGGCACACCGCTCGCTGACGTCGCGGGCGGAGCGCATGACGGCGAGTTCGAAGCCGCCGCGGGCGCGATCGCGGCATCCCATCCCAAGGCGGTTATCCGCCTTGGCTGGGAGATGAACATCTCCAACACGGGCTGGTTCGCCAAGGGTCACGAGGACGACTACATCAAGGCGTTCCGCCGTGTGGTCGGAATCTTCCGGCGTCATTCGGCTGGCTTCAAGTTCGACTGGTGCCCCGGCTGGGGCCCGCAGGACATGCCGGCGGACGCCGCCTATCCCGGCGATGACGTCGTCGATTACATCGGCCTCGACGTCTACGATTTCAAATCGGACGGCAGCGCCGCGGAACGCTGGACCAATACCTGTCTCAAGGCGCCGTTCGGGCTGGAATGGCAGCGCGCCTTCGCACGAAGCCATCGCAAGCTGATGAGCTATCCCGAATGGGGCGTCGGCCAGTCCGGCGACAATGCCGTTTTCGTGCAGCAGATGCACGATTGGTTCGCCGCCAATCAGGCCGCGATCGCCTATGCGGCCTATTTCGATGTCGATGGTCTGTGGCCGACGCAGATCGACAACGGGCAGTTTCCGGAAGCAGGGCGTCTGTTCCGGAAGCTGTTTGCCGGCTGACCAGCTGTTGCGTCAGGCGGCCTTGGTGTTGGTCAGCAGCGTGAGCCCCATCTTCAGCTTGTCCTGAAGCGTGCGCTGGGCGAGGCAGGTGAACAGGCACAGCTTGTCGCAGGCGATGGTCTCCTTGCGGCGGGCCTGGGCTTCCTCGCTGTACCAGATCTCGCGTGCGGTCTGGGTGCGGACGTTGCCGATCGGCTTGAAGAACCAGCACACTTCGAGCCGACCATCGGAGCGGATGAAGTAGTTTCGCATGCCGACGCGGCAGGGCATCACTTCCTTCGGCGCCTTCTCGCGGCGGAAATGGTTCGGCCAGGCCCGCAGCACGGCTTCTCCATTGAGGATCGGTGCGCCCTCGCGCTTCAGGCGCAGCAGCTCATCGCGGACCTTGACGAGATCGTCCATCTCGCTCTCGCCGATCCACAGCTCATCCTCGACTTCCTGCGTGCCTTGCTCGACCGGCTGGAAGCTCAGCGCGGTGGCGCCGATCTGCTGGATCCAGTCGACCATCTCCGGCAGCTTGCGGAAATTGAGCTTGTGCACGACAGGCTTGATGATGATCGGAAAGTCCAGGCCAGCGGCGCGGCGTTGCTCGGCGACGTTGCGGATGCCCTGCACGATCTCGCTTAGGGAGTTTTCGACGCCGCGCGAATAATTGTGGATGGTCGGATCGGTGGAGTCGATCGAGATGTTGATGTTGAACGGACGCGCCTCGACGGTCTGTGCCACGATCTTCTTGTTGAGATAGGCGCCGCCATTGGTTGTGACGCCCCAGTGGATGTCGTTGTCGCGGCAGAACCGCAGCAGGTCGAGAAAGCCCTTCTTGATGTAGGGCTCGCCGCCGGCGAACTCGACGTGATAGGCGCCGATGAATTCCTTCAGGCTGGCGAGCGCGCGCTGCCATTCGTCGATCGTCATCTCGTCGCGATAGTTCGGGCGACGCCAGTAGTCGCAATAGCGGCATTTGTAATTGCAGCGCTCGACCACCTCCGCGAAGATCGCGGCCGGTCGCGTGACGTCGCGTCCGGTGCGGAGATACAGTTCTTCCGAGAGAGCGTTGCGGACGTGCTTGGTGCCGAGCGAGACGAGGTCGAGCGCTTTCAAGGTGAACCCCAGCTGATGTGTTTTTGGGAAGAACGTGCTGATCCGCCAGCAACTCAGCAATTCGGATGCCAGCCGCGCCTTGGCAGCGCGTATCGCCGCTCCCGGCGAGCTTCTTAACCCTAAGGAGCCGTTAAGGGGCATGATGCTGATGGGGCCCTATGGCGCTGATAGGCCTATCCAGGACGACAAACCGCGTCGCTAGACTTCTAATTAACCTTGCGACGAAGTTGCGCTGATGCATGCGGCCGCTGGAGCGGATTTTGCCATGAGGTCGCCGTAACGTTCGATCCGCGTCCGTATTGCCGCGGTGCGTGGCCGGTTTGGGACGACCTTGTCTCATTCTGACCTGTGCCGGGATGATGCGGTTTGCGGGTCGCGATTGCCAGGAGGGCATCGAGATGTCGACCGAGTTTGCAGCGAGCGACCGCGCCTGGGTGACGGCGTCACCCGCGCTCGACTGCTCCGTCGAGACCGTGATCTGCATCCCGAGCTTTCGCCGCCCGCAGCACCTGCGGCTGACGCTGGAATCCGTGGTGGCCCAGCGCACCGGGCGCAGCTTTGCGATCGTCGTGGTCGAGAACGACGCCGCGCGATGCGAGAGCGCGCCGGTCGCAGCCGAATTTCTCAATGCCGGCCGCCTTAGCGGCATCTGCGTCGTCGAACCCCGGCAGGGCAATTGCCAGGCCATCAATGCGGCATTCGAGACCGCGCTCGGGACATTTCCGAACGCCCGGAATTTCCTGATGATCGACGACGACGAAGTCGCCTCGCCGGATTGGCTGGAGCGGATGCTGCAGGCCGCCGAGACCTCGGGCGCCGATATCGTCGGCGGCCCGGTGTGGCCGAATTTCGATGACAAGCAGAAGGGCGATCTCGAGCGTCACCCGGCGTTCGCACCGGCCTATCAGGCCAGCGGTCCGGTCCCGGTGATCTATGGTTGCGGCAACTGCCTGATCCGGCGCGCGGTGTTCGAACGGCTCGGACAGCCCGCCTTCGACCTGCGGTTCAACTTCCTCGGCGGCGGCGACCATGATTTCTTCGCGCGGGCGCGCCGCGCAGGCTTCCGCTTCTTCTGGGCGAGGGAGGCCGATATCAGCGAAACCGTTCCCTCGACCCGCACCAGCCTGGGCTGGATCGTGCGGCGCGGCTTGCGGATCGGGGCGATCAACTATCACATCGAGCGCAAGGCGGCGCAGACGATCTGGTCGCGGGCGATCGTGAAGGCCAAGATGTTCGGCCTGGTGCCGTTCTCGCTGTATCGATTCACGCGCATCGTGCTGCGCGAGCATCAGGCCGTGATCGCGATGCACCCGATGGTGGTCGCGGTCGGCAGCGCGCTCGCCGTGCTCGGCATCGAGCCGCAGCCTTACGCAGCCTCCAAGATCGCGTCGTGAACACTTCGTCCATCACCGCGGAGAGCCGGGCGCTGATCGCCGACATCTCGCGCCGGCCGGTGATGGACATCGTCCGCGGCGCATTCTTCATCGGCATCCTGCTGCTGGTCTGGATCTCGCTGCGTCCGTTCGCGGATCTGAGCGGTTTCTATGTCGCCGACGTGGTTTCCGGTCAGGATGCATTCCTGTACGGACTGTTCGGCGTGCTGATGGTCGCGATGCTGGCGCTGACCGTACGCGACCACATGCCGGCGCTGAAGTCGCTGCTGACGCCGGCCTTTGTGTTGTTCGCCGGCTGGATCTGCGTCACCGTCGTGCTGTCGACTGATCCGGCCACCTCGCTGCGTCGCCTGGCACTGACGGTGTTCGTGGTCGTGGTGACCGCGACGCTGCTGCTGTTGCCGAAGTCGCAGGACGAATTGATGCGCTGGTTCGGCATTGCCGCGTTGGTCCTGCTGGTGACCTGCTATCTCGGCGTCTTCCTGGCGCCGCAGCTGTCGATCCACCAGGCGACCGATGCGCAGGAGCCGGCGCTCGCCGGCACCTGGCGCGGTGTGTTCGGCCACAAGAACGTCGCCGCCGCTGTCATGACGATGCTGATCTTTCTCGGCATCTATCTGGTCCGCGCCGGCGGCTGGCTGTCGGGTATCGCTGTGACGGCGCTGGCGGCGGTGTTCCTGTTCTTCACCGCCGGCAAGAGCGCGATCGCGCTGTGCTTTGCCGTGTTGCTGCTGACCTCGTTGCTGCCGGTGATCCGCTCGTTCCCGGGGCGCGCGCTGCTGTTACTGACGCCGTTGGCGCTGCTCAATCTGTTCAGCGTCGGCACGGTCATGAGTGACACGATCGCTGCGATCGCCGACAAGATGCCGATCGACACCTCCTTCACCGGTCGTGCCGACATCTGGGCGTTTGCAGTCGAATCGTTGCATCGGCGATTATGGACCGGCTATGGCTTCGAGGCGTTCTGGGGCACCAGCGCGATCCAGAACCTGCAGGAAGGCAAGGAGTGGGCGGGCTATGCCTCGCACAGCCACAATGGCTATCTCGACACCGCGCTGGGCACCGGGCTGCCCGGCCTGGTGCTGCTGATCGCGGCTGTTGTCGTCAAGCCGCTGCGTGATTTTCAGGCCGCGGATCTCGGTGGCAATGACGCGCCGCTGACGATGTTGTTCCTGCGCATCTGGCTGTTCGGGCTCTATCTGTCGTCGATGGAGAGCTTCTTCCTGGATCGCGCGGATACGATCTGGGTCACGTTCCTGATCGCGGTGTTCGGGCTGCACTATCTCGCCCGGTTCCGGATGCGGGCTCAAACGCTCTGAACCTGCCGCAACGCTCTAAAGCTGTGCGCGGACCGCGTTGGCGACGTCGGTCCACCAGCCGTCGAAATCGAATGTCAGGTGCACGGTCGGCCGCTTCAGCGCGCTGACGATCCGGTCGGCATAGACAGCGCTGTCGCCGTCGCGCGGCACCAGCAGGATGGCGCCGCGGTCGATCAGCTCCTTGAAACGGGGATGGTGGTCGAATTCGTCCGGCAGGGCCGGGCCGGTGACGATCAGCGGCCGGCCCGACTGCACGCAGGCGAGGATGCTCGAGCGCCGCGCCGTCAGGCCCTCCGCCAGCGAGTAGCAGAACACGTCGATCTCGCCGAGCAGGCCGAATACCGCGTGATCGGAGGCGATGTAGCCGGAGACGATCACGTCGCCCTTCAACCCCAGCTCGGCCACGCGGGCATGGAACTTCTGCTCGATATTATCGGTGCCGCGGATGAAGGAGCCGACATAGACCATCAGGGGCCGCAAGCCCCGCTGTTTCAGGATCGCGCCGATCTCAAGCAGCCCGTTGGGCTGCTTGCCCGGATAGATCGAGCCGAAGTGACCGATGATGAGCTGGCCATCGCCGCGGGCGCTGACGAGCCGCCGCAGCAGCATCGAGTCCTCGATGCCGGCGGGCGCGGCGATGTTGGGGGGCAGTGGCGCCAGCACGCATTTCCGCACCATGCGGCGCATGATCGGGTCGCGGTCCAGCTCGCGGCGGACCAGCGGCGAGAACATCACGATGGTATTGGCGAGCCACAGCGCCGGGACATAGGTCAGGCGGCGGACGCTGTTGAGGCCGGCCCATTCGTGCTGAATCAGGACGACCTTGCGGCGGCGCAGCCGGGCGAACAGCAGTGCGAGCAGCGGCCGGATGATGACGCGCTTCCAGGCCACGATCGGGAAATTGCAAACCACGCTGCGGGCGCCGCCGACCGCGCGCCAGATCTCGCCGATCGTGCCATCGGCCTGCGTCAGGGTTAACGCCGTGGTTGCGCCCGGCTCGATCTTCTCGATGGTCTCCTGCAGCAGGCGCGTGAACTGCCCGACGCCGCAATGCATCTGCGGCCCGGCGCCGAGAAACAGCGCACGATATCGGGGAGTCTCACTCATCGTGCCTTGTCGATCCCGGCGATTGTCCTGGCGCCCGTTCCGGCGATGTCGCGGTTAGCCTTATCGGCGACACATTAGCTTTGGGTAACCCCGCGCGCATACGCGACGGCACCGTTCTTGCCAATCCCTGCTCAAGCGCTGCGCCTTCGTCCCGGAACGGGACATGAAATGAAACAAAACGGTGCAGCAGGAGCGCGACCATGACGACGGCCAAGATTTTCGCGAACTGGGATGACAACCATTCCAGGCTCTGGAGCCATCAGCCGATCCGGCTCGAGCATACCATGCACAAGCGGCCGGCGTTCTCGATGGACGATCTCGCCAGGCTGATCGAGCATTATCCGCGCGAGCATTACAGCCTGGTCAAGACCGGCGCCAAGGGTTCGAGCCGGGTCTGGCGCGAGGGCGAGATCGGCAGGCTGCGCGGGCATCACGTGATCGAGGCGATTTCGCGCGGCGGCCTGTGGCTGAATCTGCGCAACGTCACCGCGATCGATCGCCGCTACCGCGACATGATCGAGCAGATGTTCGGCGAGATCGCCGCCAAGGTTCCGGGCTTCGACGCGCCGACCCATCAGGCCGGCATCCTGATTTCGTCGCCGGACGCGCAGGTCTACTACCACGCCGACCTGCCGGGGCAGGGCCTGGTGCAGATCGCAGGCCGCAAGCGCGTCTACATCTATCCCAACACGCAGCCGTTCATCCGGCCCGAGCATCTCGAGAACATCGCGCTGTTCGACGTCGAGGTCGATATCCCCTACGAGCCCTGGTACGACTGGCATGCGCGGGTGATCGATCTGGAACCCGGCCAGATGCTGAACTGGCCGCTGAATGCGCCGCATCGGGTCGAGAACCTCGACACCGTCAACATCTCGATGACGATCTCCTACGTCAACGACGACATCCGCCGCGCGCAGATCCTGCATCTCGCCAATGGCATGCTGCGCCACCGCTTCGGCTACACCCCGCGCAGCCGCAGCATTCGCGGTCCGGTGTTCTTCGCCAAGCAGGTGATGCAGAAGCTGCTGCGCGACGGCAAATGGGTGAAGCGCGAGCGCGCCGTGCGACGCGCGATCGATTTCCGCCTCGACGAGAGTGATCTCGGCAAGATCGTCGACCTGCCCAAGGCGGCGTTGGAGGCGGCGTAAGCGGGCTTGCCGGTAGCAGGTGCTGACATGACAGTCTTGACCACAGCAGTTGAGAAATTCGGGGCGCGGGCGTCCTCTTATGCGGTTGGCTTCGCCGTCGAATTGATGTCGGATTGGAGCCAGGCGATGGCCCGCTGGGGCGCGTTCGATCCGCCGACCGCGTTCCAGCATCCGCAATGGTACGCCTCCTGGTATCGGGCCTTTGCGGCGACCGGTGGCATCGAGCCGCTGATCGCTCTCGTGAGCGATGCATCGACCGGCGAACGCGCTGCGCTGCTGCCGCTGATCCGCCGGCGGGAGGCTGGCCTTCGCGTCATCGAATTCGCCGACCTCAACCTCACCGATTTCAACGCGCCGTTGCTCGGTCCCGCGGCGCCACGCGACGAGACCGCAGCATGGCTGTTCTGGCAGGATTTGCAGGCGGCGCTGCGCGGGATGGATGGCGGTGCCGATCTGATCCGCCTGCGCAAGATGCCGGTCAAGCTTGCGGCGCGAGCCAACCCGCTGGCGCAGCTCGACGGGATCGGGCCCTCGGTCGTCAACGGCAACCTGCTCGCGATCGGCGACGATTGCGATGCCTGGCGTCGCGAGCTCGACAGGAAGGTCCGCAAGGAGCTCGGGCGAAGCTGGCGTGTGTTCACGCGGGATTCTTCCGCTGCTTTCGTGATGGCCGTCAATACCGATGAGGCGATGAACCTGCTCTCGGTCACCGAGGCGCAGCAGGGCGACCGGTTGCTCGGTCTCGGGCTCAATTACGTGCTCGACAAGCAGGATTGCACCGCGTTCTATCGCGATCTCGTGCAGCGAGGCACCGGCAGCGGCTATGCGGTGATGACCGCGCTGACGACGCGCGACGAGGTGGTGGCGACCCTGCTCGGGATACGTACCGGTTCGCGCTACATCATGATCCGCATCAGCAATGCCGGCGAGAAATGGTCGATGTGCTCGCCAGGCCGGTTGATCATCGACCGCACCATCGAGGCGCTGCACAGGGATGGCGTGCGGGAGTTCGATTTCTCGATCGGCAATTACAGCTACAAGCGCCGGTTCGGACCGCGGCGTACCCCGCTGGTCGATCTCGGCGCCGCCCTGAGCTGGCGCGGACAGCCTACCGCGCTGCGCGACCGCGCCGTGCTGGCGCTGCGGCACTATCCAAAACTCACCGCGCGGCTGAAGCAGGCGTTCGGCAAGGCCGCGCCGTCGCGCGAGGAAGATTGAACGAAGGGCGGCATCCCGAACGAGATGCCGCCCTTGTCGCTCAGCGCTGCGGCGCGTTGCCTGGCTCAGCCGTGCAGCTTAGCCATGAAGTTTTTTAGCGGTCTCCGCGATCACGCGGCCCTGGTAGCGCGCGCCGGCCAGTTCGTTCTCGCTGGGCTGACGGCTGCCGTCGCCGCCGGTGATCGTGGTAGCGCCATAGGGCGCGCCGCCGGTGACCTCGTCGAGCTTCATCTGGCCGGCAAAACCGTAATTCAGGCCGACCACCGTCATGCCGAAATGCAGCAGGTTGGTGATGATCGAGAACAGCGTGGTCTCCTGGCCGCCATGCTGGGTCGCGCTCGAGGTGAAGGCGCCGCCGACCTTGCCGTTCAGCGCGCCCTTGG
>CALRXG020000084.1:0-17668 GCA_943372075.1 Bordetella parapertussis
AGGTTGCGCATGAAAAAGGTATTGGCAGTTTTGGCGACGGTCGCGACCGTTGGTGCAACGATGGTCAGCGCGCCGGCGCAGGCGCGCGGGATCGGTCCCGGACTAGCTTTCGGTCTGGCTGCCGGCGCGCTCGCCGCGGGCGCCGCCGGCGCGGCGTATGGCGCATACGGCCCGTACTACGGGCCGGGGTACTACCCGGGATATTATGGTCCGCGTTACGGCTACTACGGTCCCGGACCCTATGCCTATTATCGCGGTCCGTACTATCGGCACCACTACTACCGGCACTATTGGTAACGACGACGAGCCCGGGGCGCATCGCTCCGGGCTTTCTCAATCGCGGGTCACGGTGTGATCACGCGCGCACGCATCAGGCGCTCTTGCGCTGAAATCCACTCCAGACATTGCCCAGCGTGCTGTCGTAATATTCCTGGCGGTCGCGCTCGAATCTCTGCTGCGTCGCTCTGAAGCTGGCAACGCGTGCGACGATCTCCTCGCGCTCGCGCGCTGCACAGTCTTCCTGATCGGTCATTGCCCATCCTTCTCATCGTGGTCCTGTCCCGCGGCGCATTGACGTCACCGAATTGGGCGTCAATGCGGAGCCGGCATTGCAGGATTGTGATGATGCTGAGGCGGTGAACCGGTGGCGCGGCCGGACCGCGACACGGGATTGACGCTCAAGATGCCACCGTCTCACTCGATCGCGCGTGCCGGTTGAACTCGCAATCGCTCGGGCCGTGCTATAATCGCGGCGACCAACCGGACGGTTTCTAGTGATCGCAAAAGGCTCGATTGCAAAAGACTTGCGCAGCGGTGTCGAGCAACTCGGCGAGATGATCGCCGAGGCGTCGTCGATCGTGCCCTTCACCGGTGCGGGCATCTCCACCGAGTGCGGTATTCCCGACTTCCGCTCGCCGGGTGGGCTCTGGACCCGCAATCGACCGATCCCGTTCGATGAGTTCGTCGCCAGCCAGGAGGCGCGCGACGAGTCCTGGCGGCGTCGCTTCGCGATGGAACCGACGTTCGCCGCCGCCAAGCCCGGTCGCGGCCATCGCGCGCTGGCCTCGCTCTACCGGGCAGGCAAGGTTCCTGGCATCATCACGCAGAACATCGACAATTTGCATCAGGCGTCAGGCTTCAAGGCCGATGACGTGATCGAACTGCACGGCAACACCACCTACGCGCGCTGCATCGGCTGCCGCAAGGACTACGACCTCTCGTGGGTGAAGCAGGCCTTCGACCGGGCCGGCCGTGCACCCGACTGCGCGGACTGCGGCGATCCGGTGAAGACGGCGACGATCTCGTTCGGGCAATCGATGCCCGAGGATGCAATGCGCCGCGCGGCGGAACTCTCCAGGCATTGCGACTTGTTTCTGGCGATCGGGTCGTCGCTCGTGGTGTGGCCGGCCGCGGGGTTTCCGATGATGGCGAAGGAGAGCGGCGCGCGGCTCGTGATCATCAACAACGAGCCGACCGATCAAGACGATGTCGCCGATCTCGTCATTCGCCACGACATCGGCGATACGCTTGGTCCTTTCGTAGGCAATTGAGGCCCCGATTGATTCGCGGCTGTGCAAGCCTGTTCATAGTTCCCGCAAGAATCGATTTTTAGCTATGCCCGGCAAGCGGGAGTGTTATCTTTTGGTTGAGAGATTCGCGCAGCGTCAAAATGAGCGACCACGGAGTTGGTCATGGAGAGCAGCGTGCAGAGGGTGCGCCGCAACGACGGCGATTTGCATTTGATGTGTGGGGTCCGGGGTCATGGGGTCGGACGGATTTGAGTCCAAGAAGCTCGGCGGACCGCCGATCGGCGGAGTTGGGCAAAGTAGAATTGCACAAGGCGAATACGGCGGCAGCGCGTCGCGCGATCCGGCGATGGATGCCTTCTCCGGCCTCGGTGACGCCGCAGCCAACCTCGTTGAAATCTCCGGCGTCATCAAATGGTTCGACGCATCGAAGGGATACGGCTTCATCGTCCCCGACAATGGCTGGCCGGACATCCTGCTGCACGTGACGGTGCTGCGGAGGGACGGCTTTCAGACCGCCTATGAGGGCGCACGCCTCGTCGTCGAATGTGTTCAGCGCGCCAAGGGCTATCAGGCCTTCCGCATCGTCTCGATGGACGAGTCGACGGCGATCCATCCGGCGCAGATGCTGCCGCCGCGCACCCATGTCACGGTGACCGCGACCAGTGGGCTGGAGCGCGCGCAGGTCAAGTGGTTCAACCGGCTGCGTGGCTTCGGCTTCGTGACCTGCGGGGAGGGCACCCCCGACATCTTCGTGCATATGGAGACGCTACGCCGCTTCGGCATGACCGAGCTGCGCCCCGGCCAATATGTGCTGGTGCGGTTCGGGCCGGGCTCCAAGGGCATGATGGCCGCCGAGATCCACCCCGAGACCGGTCCGTCGGCGCTGTCGTCGCACTGAGCATGATCCGGAAAAGTGCGAAGCGCTTGTCCGGACCGATCATGCTCAAGCAAGATCTCCGGTCGCTCGCCCTGACGGAAACGTGAGCCGACGGCGAGCCCTCTGGCCTCTGGCATTTGCCGCGATCATCGGGTTAGGGTCCGCCGGAAAATCTTCTCCGGTGTGAGTATTTGTCGATGTATTTCGATCGCATTGTTGGCCGGCTGCGTCCGTGGCTGGTGGCCTCCCTCGTCATCATTGCCGGTACGCTGCTGGGCCCCGCTGCGCAGGCCGCCAGCGTGCAGCCGCTCGAGATCGTCACCAAATCGGGCGTGCATGTGTTCTCGGTCGAGATGGCGACCACGGAGCAGGAGAAGGAGACCGGCCTGATGTACCGGAAGGAGCTCGCGGACGGCAAAGGCATGCTGTTCGACTTCTCGCCGGAGCAGGAAGTCTCGATGTGGATGAAGAACACCTACATCTCGCTCGACATGATCTTCATCCGCGCCGACGGGCGTATCTTGCGGATCGCGGAAAACACCGAGCCGATGTCGACCAGGATCATCCCGTCGCGGGGACTGGCCAAGGGCGTCCTCGAGGTGATCGCCGGGACCGCGCAGAAATACGGCATCCAGCCCGGCGACCGGGTCGCCCATCCGCTGTTCGGCAGCCGCTAGCTTTTGGCCTGAGGGGATTTCTGGACAAAAAGGGCTTCGATCTCAACGCGGGAAGCCCTGCGCCGGCGCCTTGCTGAGGCTGGCTGAAGCGTGTATCCACGGGGCCTCTCGGAAATATCGGGGTATAGCGCAGCCTGGTAGCGCGGCAGTTTTGGGTACTGCAGGTCGTTGGTTCGAATCCAGCTGCCCCGACCATCCCATTTCACGGCTTCATCGTAAGACCTTGCCGTCGCACCCGCGCCGGTGGCGCGCGACAGCGCACATCGTGCGTCCGCCGAGGACTCGCCGCGATCCAGAATGTATCGCCAGACGCAACAACGCCGCCTGGACGGAGTATGTTCGTCCAGACGGCGCCGCCGAAATACTGGGCCCTGAAATCCCCAGTGATCATGAGTCGTCCCGACCGGAAATAGGTTCAACGCTGCGGCGGGCCGGTGTCGTCAAGCGACGCAAGTTTATCGGACACGAACAGGCCGTCCGCGTTGCGGAATTCATTGCAGTCGGCGGCGAGGGCGGACGGGAACCTGTTCCGTTCGCAGCCTTTCGGGAGACGAAATGCGCCGGCCAGTTTCCCAGCCGGGTGTACACTATCGGCACGGGGAGCCGAACGTGTGGGTATCGATCGGCATCGTCATCCGACCCGACAAGAACAATCAGAGAGGACCGGCCATGGCACGCAGACTGATCGATATCTCCGTTCCCTTGCAGAATGATGTTCCGGCCGACCCGCCCGGCAACCACCCGACCATCCAGTACATCGATCATCAGCAGGGGCTGCCGCGCATGTTGCAGTTCTTCGACGGGTTGAAGGCTGCGGATCTGCCGGATGGGCAGGGCTGGGCCGTCGAGCAGGTGTCGCTTTCCACCCACAACGGCACGCATCTCGATGCGCCCTGGCATTTCCATCCGACCATGAATCGTGGTGAGCGGTCGTGGACCATCGACGAGGTGCCGCTGGAATGGTGCTTCCAGCCCGGCGTGAAACTCGACTTCCGCCATCTGCCCGATGGCTACGTCGCGACCGCCGGAGATGTCGAGGCCGAGTTGAAGCGCATCGGTCATACGCTGTCGCCGTTCGAGATCGTCGTCGTCAACACCAGCGCCGGCGCGAAGTACGGCCAGTCTGACTATGTCAGTTCGGGGTGCGGCATGGGCTACGAGGCGACGATGTATCTGCTCGAGCGCGGCGTGCGGCTGACCGGCATCGACGGTTGGAGCTGGGACGCGCCGTTCGTGTTCACCGCGAAGAAATATGCCGAGACGAAAGACGCCAGCCTGATCTGGGAAGGCCACAAGGCGGGCCGCCACATCGGCTATTGCCACATCGAGAAGCTGCACAATCTCGAGCAACTGCCGTCGGCCGGGTTCATGGTGTCGTGCTTTCCGGTGAAGATCGAGCGCGCATCGGCGGGATGGACGAGGGCGGTCGCTATCCTCGACGACTAGACGTTTTGCGTCGTGTTTCGCTGGCAGGTTGAGGCTTCTGAGCTGTGCGCGGGAACCCGTGGACAGGCCGATCATTCCAGGCGGCTGTTGCAGCATGGCTACAGCCTGAGGCAGACGAATCTGCTCTCATACACGTAGTAGATGCATTGGCTGATCGGGCCGACGGCTCGTCCTCGCATCCCGATTTCTGACGCGTTCTCTCCCGTGACTAGAGCCCCGGCCTCTTCCGGGGCTCTTTCTTGCGTGCCGCGGGTCAGCCGGGCCGCAAAAGAAAATCAGGTGCGCCGGGACCGACGCACCTGATTGTTGTCTCAATATCGCCTGTCTAGCCGCGCGGTTGTTACCAGCGGCAAACGCGAACACCACGCGGGGTCCACCAGCAACGGGGACCGACATACCCGCCGTAGCCATAGCCGCGGCCATAGCCCCAACCACGGCCACGACCCCAGCCGCCGCGATAGCCGTAGCCGCGTCCGCGCCATTGCGCTTGCGCCGACGACGTGGTCGCGCCGACCAGGATGGCCGAGGTGCTTGCGACATAGACGAACAACAAAGCGACCGCTGCGAGGCAACGAGTCAGGATATTGTAGCGTTTAGTCATTCCAGAGATCTCCAGTCACTTCCAAACATCTGAACCGATGCTGGCTGTCGCGCTTTGACGCGCAACACCGGCAATCGGTTCGAGCATGCGAGTACAATATTTTCACTAAGGTTCTTGCGAGCTTTAGCGACTCTATTGAGGCCAAAAAGTAAGGTCAAGTTGTGGTCATGCATGCATGAAATGAGCTGGTTGCTGTGTTCATCTTGTCGTTCATTCACCGTTCATTCTGTTCATCGTGTGCTGCATCGATCTGACTTGCGCGTCGCGGATGCAGAGATGCCGGACCATCGGAAACGTAGCTGAGAACTTGAAGTCGACACGATCATGTTCTCAGCATTCCGATAATCCCTCCTGAAGAGTGCCTATGCCGAAACAACCCATCTACGTCCTTGGTCTCAATGTCTATGACCATGACGTCAGCGCCTGCCTGCTGCGCGACGGCGCCATCGCGTTTGCGATCTCCAAGGAGCGCATCACCCGCGAGAAGCACGCCTCGGGTTTCTACAAGGAGGTCGTCGACTACTGCCTGTCAGCCGAGGGCATTACGCTCGACGACGTCGATCTCGTCGTTCGCAACAGCTACATCCTGCCGGTGCCGGAGATGGAGGAGCGGATGCTCCATCAGGACATGCCGGGCTTCCTGCCGATCGCCGAGCGCAACGAGGCCATCAAGCATCCGCTGTTCGGTTCCAAATCCGACAAGGTGGTGTCGATCTCGCATCACCTCGCGCATGCCTACAGCGCGTTCGCGGTGTCGCCGTTCAAGGACGGTGTCGTGATGATCGTGGACGGCGTCGGCAACTACCAGGCCGATGCGATGGAGACTCATCCGCAGGATGGAGCGTCGCCGCTCGCCCGCGAATCCGAGAGCTACTACAGATTCGACGACACCAGGCTCGAATGCCTGAAGAAGGTCTACATGGAGCCCGCGCGTGGGCTGTTGTCGGACGAGTTCTACAACATGCCGGGGCTGGGTGCGCTGTACAGCCGGGTCTCGACCTATGTGTTCGGCGACTGGAACAAGTGCGGCGAGCTGATGGGGCTCGCGCCCTATGGCCGCCACGGGCAGGTCGGCAGTCTGCTCGAGATGAAGGACGGTGAACTGCACGTGCCGTTCTGGGGCAGCGAGAACCAGCAGCCCTTCGTGCTCGATGGCGGCAACTGGGACATGAGCCCGACCATGGGGCATTGGCAGGACATCGCCTGGCGGGTGCAGGACGACACCGAGAATGTGCTGCTGGCGCGGGCGCGCTGGCTGCGCGAGACCACTGGCGCGAAGAACCTCTGCATCGCCGGCGGCGTGGCGCTGAACTGCGTGGCCAACGGGCGCATCGCGCGCGAGGCCGGTTTCGGGAACGTCTGGATCCAGCCTGCTGCTGGCGACGACGGCATCGCGATCGGCTGCGCCTATTACGGCTGGCTCGAGGTGCTGAAGCAGCGACGCTCGTTCGTGATGGAGCACGCCTATGTCGGCCGGCGCTACAGGGATGCCGAGGTCGCAGCCGCGCTGCAAAATTTCCTGGTGCGCATCCAGGTCGACGCCAGGCGTAGCGACGACATCTGCCGGGACACGGCAAAACTGCTTGCCGACCAGCGGGTGATCGGCTGGTTTCAGGGGCGGTCGGAGTTCGGCCCGCGCGCGCTCGGTAACCGCAGCCTGATCGCTGATCCGCGCAAGGCCGAGATGAAGGACATCCTCAACAGCCGGGTCAAGCATCGCCAGGCGTTCCGGCCGTTCGCGCCGATCGTGCTGGCGGAGCGCATGAGAGACATCTTCGAAGGGGAGGAGGACTCGCCCTACATGCTGATCGCCAAGCCGGTCCGGCCGGAATGGCGCGACAAGATCCCGGCGATCGTGCATGTCGACGGCTCGGCGCGGGTGCAGAGCGTGCGGGAGGAAACCAACCCGATGCTCTATCGCCTGCTGAAGGCGTTCGACGCGCTGACCGGCGTGCCGGTGCTGATCAACACCTCGTTCAACGTCAAGGGCGAGCCGATCATCGAGACGCCGCAGGACGCGGTGAGCTGCTTTCTCACCACCGGGATCGACCACCTCGTGCTGCACGACACGCTGGTGTCGAAGACCGCAATTCACAAGGTCGTCACACCCGTGATGACCACGTTCGGCGACGTCGCCAGCATCGTCTCCTCGACAACGCAGGACGGCAGTCGCGGCGGCGGCTGATCACACCGGCGTCGCCCTAGCCGGAGGCGGGCGGTGCCGTGCCGCGCCCCAGCGCGAATTGGCCGACCGGTCCCTCGACGTGAAAGTCGAGGCCGGTCATCTTGGCGAACAGGTCGATATTGGTGGTGCCGATCGCGCAGCCGCCGAGACCGAGATCCGTCGCCATCATGTACAGCGTCTGGGTCAGGACGCCGACGTCCTTCAGGATCAACGCATAGGCGATCGCGCTGTACTTCCAGGAAATCCGGCCGAAACGCGCAGCGATGGTGATCAGGATCTGCGGAGGGGCGGATGCATCCATGGCAAATTCGGCGCTTTGCAGCGAGGCTTCGATCTGTTGCGGATGGGCGTCGATCGCGGCCAATGCGTGTGCAGCGGCGTCGTAGTGATAGAAGCCCCGCGCCAGGCCATCGCAGTTCGCAACGGTCAGATAGAGTTCAAGCTCGTATGCGCTGCCCGCCCCGGGATAGGGTCTGCTGGTGTATTCGATGTCGGGACCATCCTCGGCGAATTCGAGCTTGCTGCTCCATTTCGAGCGGACGCGCGCGACGCTGTGCAACAACCTGGACAGCTCCGCCAGTGTGATCGGCTTCCGTTCATCGAAATCGCGCGTGGAATGCCTTGCGTGCAGCAGCTCTTCGAACGGCGAGGGGGACCCGTCGACTTCGGGCAGCTCGACAATCCGTCCAGGCCAGGCGGGCCGCGCCGCCGGCAACGGCGCGATCAGGCCGGTGTGCGGGTAGAGGCCGCCCAGTGGATTGGCCTGGCGGCCTTCCGTGCTGCGCGCATGAAACAGCAGGTCGTGAAAATCCCACAGCACGAGGCCGTCGTCGCCTTCGGCGCGCCGGAGAGCATCGCGCTTTGCCGGGTCGACGCTGACGAGGATTTCGCAATCCAACAGCAGTGCAAGGATTGCCGGCCCCGGATAGTCCTCCCGACGCCGGATTTGGCTGATCGTCTGTGGGGTGGCGAGGATCGCGAGCAGGGTTGCGATCCGGGGATCGCAAATCCTGAACAGCGCCCCGGCGCGCGGCGATTCCAGCACCAACTCCGTGCCGCGCCGCCGCAGATAGGCGAAGCGCGACAACACGATTGTTGTCGCATCGGAGAGTGTCGGCATCCGCGGCCAATAGCCGGGAAGCTGCGGTTCGATCACCACCAGGTCCTCGGTCGCGCGCACGCCCGGCAGGCGGTACTCCAGCAGGCCGCGCAGCGCCAATTGTCGGATCAGGCGCTCGACGTCGCGCGCGATCGCATCGCCCTCGGCCGCAGCCGACGGCAGAGGCAGACCGTCCCGCAAGCCGCGCGCGCGCTCCGCGACCGCGGTGCTGAATGTTCCCAGCGGCTCCGAATAGCCATCGACATGTGCCGCGATGCGGCCGTCGGCCTGCGTGTCCAGCGCGACGCGCGCATTCAGCCGAGCCAGCAGCGTCGGCGGCGCCGCGCTTGGTGATTCCGCCTTCTTCGGCGTGGTCTTGGATGTGTGTTTGGGCGTGCGCAAGCCGGCATCACCTCAGGTATGCGGAAGGAACGGCGTCAGCTCGCTTTCCAGGGAGGGGCGATCGCGCAGTCCGAGCTTGACCGGGACATCATAGAGCCGCCCGGGTCCGAAGCGGCGATAGAAATGGCGCATGCCCGGCACGATCACCCGGACCACGGCAACCTCGACGTCCGGCCGGGTCTGATCGAGGACGAGGAAATCCATCCCGGCGCGCGCGGCGATGTCGACGCAGGCGTCCACCTGCGCGCGGGTGTTGTCGAGCGGTACCCGTGAAGCTTGGGCCGGGGGAAGAACCGGATTCGGGCTCGGCAGCAGGAACGGATAGTCCTCGATCCGCAGCGGATTGATGCCGTCGAGGCTCGGTTTCTCGCCGCTGCCGCCACCCATCAGCCCGATGGAGAGGAACTGGTTCAGCTCCGTCAACGACCGCAGCAGGGCGATGCGCGGGTCGAAGTGCGAGCCGGACCCGAACTCGATGTTTTCCTGGCCGTTCTGCATCCAGTGCACGATCGCGACATAGGTCGGAATGCCGAGATCGCTGGTGATGTCGAGTACCCAGAGCTTGCGGCCGGACTCCTCGAGCTGCGCCTTGAGATCGCGCACATAGGAATCTTCGAACCGATTGAGATCGATCTCCGCCCGTTGCGATCGGTTGTACCACCAGATCGCGTAGGCATCGCGCTCCATCAGTTCGAGGAAACCCTGAACGATCGCTTCCTCGCGGGTATTGCCGGCTGCGCAGCCGTTGGAATCGGCGGCGAAGGCGGCCGGGCCGTCGTAGAAGAAATACAGCAGGCTGGTCGGAACGTGCCTGAAGCGCTGGTCGCGCAGCGACCAGACCGGCGACCACTCGATCCGCTCGGACGGATCGAACGGATCGGGCGCCGGTTGGGTGTGATGGGAATCGTCATGGTTGTGAACCGCGCGGGTCCGATACTGTTCCGCGCTGAACAGCAGGATGTCATTGGGACGGATGGCATCGCCCGGCGCGAAGTCGGTGAAGCGCTTTTTCGTCCGGATCTCGTCGCCCTGAAAAATTCCCGAGTAGCGTTCGATCGCTTCCATCAGCGCGCTGGCTTCGCCTTGCTCGGCGGTGCTGCCCTTGCCGAAGCTGCCGCCGCTCAGCCCCGATCGGAGCTGGTCGAGATTTTGCGCCGGCGCGGAGAAATTGTGCTGGGCGTAAAAACTGGTGTTCATCGGCAGATCGACTTCGATCCGCTCCAGCCGCGTCACGACGCCGGTGAGCGAGCTGACATGCTTCTTGAATCGGGCCAGCGTGGTGCGGGACGATACCGTGCGATAGCCGCCGCTGGTCATGACCAGCGTGGCGCCCGGGCCGAGTTCGATCGGCTGCGGCGCACGTCGCGGATTTTGCAGTTTCTTGTTGCCGCATGTCGGGCATTGCGGCCGCGCGGCCACATAGTGCCTGGCGATGTTTGAGCCGAGCAGGTCCAGGCTCATGATGTGATTGCGCAGATCGGTGCGGAAGC
This sequence comes from Bordetella parapertussis, assembly GCA_943372075.1. Lineage (GTDB taxonomy): Bacteria > Pseudomonadota > Alphaproteobacteria > Rhizobiales > Xanthobacteraceae > Bradyrhizobium. The sequence continues at coordinate 10,307 of CALRXG020000084.1, forward strand.
CGCTGCCAATCGCCTTGGCGATCTCGATCGCCGCAAACTGAACGGCGCTTTGCCCGACTGTGTGCTGTGCGAGGGCAGAGATCGCAACCGGGCGCGCCCCGTTGCGATCGAGGAAACCCTTGATCTCGCGGTTGCGGATCATCCGGTCGAACAGGCAGGTCCAGCACGCGCTCTCGCCGGGATTGAAGACAGGGCCGACCAGCGGAAACACGCCGGAGGGCTGCACCAGCAGCCAGGCGGACTTGCCGGAGACGCGCTCCAGATTGCGCTCCGCCAGCCGCCGATCGAGATAATCGTTGACCAGGGTGACCGTGAGATCGGGCGAGGTCTTCACCACGCGGACGCCGAGGTCTCGCAGCGCCTCGCTCAATTCGGTCGCGCCCTCGACGTCGATCGCTTCGACCCGCACCCGGCAGTCTTGCAGGTTCTGCCGGGCGACCGCAGCCGGCAGGCCGAGGCTCGCCCAAAGCCCATCCACGGCGTTGTCGGGAGTTGGCGATGCCGAGATCGCATAGCGCCGATCGAGCAGGCGCTTGATCGCTTCATCGACCTTGTCCGGTGGAAATTTCCGTCCGAGTTCGTCGAGGAGACTGACGCGGGATTTTCCTTTGGTGCCGATCGCCGTCGCCAGCGCGCAATAGAGTTCGCCGTGAAGAAAGAATTTGCGGTCTTCGGAATACAGGCAGACGACGTCCGGAGGCAGCACATAGGCCGTGAAATTCGGTGCGAATTGCAGAGTCTCTTTGTCGGCCTGCGCAATGGATTTTCTGGGCAAGGAATCGTTCCTATGCAGCGTGCTGGCTGGTCTTTCGGGGCGGGGAGAGGCGGAGGCCTTAACAGTCCGGTGCTACCGCGCGAGCCGTGCCGCGCGATGGCACAAGGACCACATCAGCATGGGCAACATGAAATGGCCGGGTCGACCTGCGTCGAACCCGGCCATGACGATTGATGTTTGGCAACGCAATGCTATCCGGCTCAGCAGAGGCGGCAGGCGCCCCAAGATATGCAGCAGCCGCCGCCGCATCCACCGCAGCCGCCGCATCGGCAACCGCGGCATCCGCGGCAGCCACGACAACCGCGGCAGCCACCGCATCCACGCCACGCGACCTGAACGCCGGCACCGGCGTCTTCCTTGTCGAACAGATGGAATGTGGCGAGGCTGACGTCGGCGATTTCTTCTTCGCCGAGCGTGATCGCATGGGTCGGAGTGTAGTTCGTAGTCTTTGGCGCGTCGGTCGCGGGCACGGCCGAAGCGGACGCACTACCCACCAGTGAGAGAGTCAATCCAGCAGCACCCAATGCGGGCACGGCGGCCTTGGTTACGCGCTTCCGCGTCGGGGCTTGCTTCACCCGTGGCATAGTCGCATCCTCCATTCCTGACGAAACTGGTTCTCAAATCCACCCCACGCATTTGTACGCTCGACGATCTGACCATGCAAGACGCGCGGCGCACCCGCACAACGCTTCAACACGCATTCCGTTGCAATTTCATCTTGATGAACGTGATCCGACGCCGGTGCCGTCACACGGCCCGCATCGTTAACGACAGTTTGCGGGCCGCGAGACGCTCCATGCTGCGCTGCGATTGCTCTGAAGCCGGGCTGCGGGGGCACCAGAGGAATCACCATGGCGGATGATGCGGCGAGTTTTGTCTGGTACGAGCTGCTGACCACGGACGCGGCGGGCGCGAGCACCTTTTACGGCAGCGTCCTCGGCTGGCACACGAGAGACGTTTCGACTGCCGAGCTTTCTTACAATTTGTTCATCTCTGGCGATGTCCCGCGAAGCGGATTGATGGAGCTGCCTGAAGAGGGCAGGCGGCAGGGCGCGATGCCGCGATGGGTCGGCTATGTCGGCGTCAGCGATATCGACGCGACGGCCTCCCGGCTTCAAGAACTTGGTGGTGCCGTCTACGTCCCGCCGACCAGCACCAACATTGGCCGCATCGCGATCGTCGCCGACCCGCAGCGCGCGACCTTTGGACTGGTGAGCGATTTGAAGATTGCCGCCCCTGTCGTGGCCGATCTCGACGCGCCTTCGCAGGTGGGCTGGCACGAACTGCTGGCTGCCGACTGGCGCAAGGCGTTCGCCTTCTACGTCGACGTTTTCAACTGGCGGCAGGCCGAGGCCGAGGTCGCTTCGGCCGAACCCTATCAGCTGTTTGCAGCCGGCGGACGGATGGCCGGCGGCATCTTCAACAAGCGGCCGCTCGAACCGATTCCGTTCTGGCTCTATTATTTCAACGTCGACGACATCGACGCGGCGATGACGCGAGTGAACAGCGGTGGCGGGCGGGTCTATGAAGGGCCGCTGGAGCTGCCTGACGGCAGCTGGATCGTCCGTTGCCTTGACCCGCAGGGCGCTACCTTCGCCCTTCAGGGCGCGCGCAGCGAGGACGGCATCGCGAAAGCCGGCCCTGCCGAATATCGCTGGACCACCAGTTGGGACGGCATCTCGTCAAAAGGCCGGTGGCGGAGTGCTCCGCCGGCCGGCAAGCGTCGGACGCCGGGAAGTGACTGACAGCGTCACCCGGCCTTGGCGGCCGGCGCCGCGGGCTTCGGTGCCGGCGGCTTGACCGGCTTATCCTGCCGCTTCGACCACGAGATGTAATAGGCCACGATCGTCATGATCGCGATGCCGGAGACGCTGACGAAGATCTGCGCGAACAGCGAGCCGGAGCTCATCGACAGTTCGAAATGCCCGACAAAGGACAGAAACACGCCGACGCAAAACACCGCGAGCGACTGCTGGCCGCAGACGATCAGGGGATCGAACACCTTCCACTCCAGTGCCGACCAGTCCTTCGGGATGAAGCGGATCACCAGCACCGTGATCACCACGAAGTGCAGGAAGCGATAGGGCGCGAGGTTGGTCTTGTCGTTCGGATTGAACGCCGAATAGAGCCAGTCCGGGAACTGGGCGCCGAACTCCGGGAAGCGTCCGGCCATCGTCATGACCAGCGCGAAGATCAGATAGGCGATGCAGAACCACAGCGTGTAGCGCGAGTTGATGATGTGCATGTTCTTGCGTGCGCCGCCCATCGCGCACCACGAGCCGAACACGAACAGCACCTGCCAGCAGAACGGATTGAAGTACCAGGTCCCGGCTGGGTAGGCCGGCAGATTCCAGCCCATCTGCCGCGACACCAGCCACAGCGCGATCGAGGCCCCCATGGTCCAGTTCGGTTGCCGCAGCATGAACCACAGCACCGGCGGGAATAGGCCCATCAGCACGATGTAGAGCGGCAGCACGTCGAGATTGACCGGCTTGAATTTCAGGAACAGGCCCTGGCGTAGCGTCTCGGTGGCGTTGTCGACGAGGCCGGCGACGTTGAACTCGTTGATCATCTCGGAGTCGCCGAAGCGCAGCGCGAGATAGCTGATCGCGGCGATGTAGATCACGAACAGGATGATGTGTGCGACATAGAGCTGCCAGACCCGCTTGGTCAGCCGGGTCGCGCCGACGATGAAGCCGCGCTCCAGCATCATGCGGGCATAGACGAAGGACGCGGTGTAGCCGGAGATGAAGACGAACAGGTCCGCGGCGTCGCTGAAGCCGTAATTCCGCGTCGTGATCCAGTTCACGATATTGTCGGGGATGTGATCGAGATAGATCGCCCAGTTCGCGATCCCGCGGAACAGGTCGAGCCGCAGGTCACGTCCTTTTTCGGGCAGGCTAGCGTGGATTTCCATGGGCGCGCCGCTTCTTCTTCGAGGTGATGCTGTCGAGAAGACCGCGCTGTAACAATCTGGCCCGGGTCCAAGGCTCTCCCCAAGGCACTCCGAAGGGACGCCCGAGGCCAGATTGTCACAGCGCGGTAGAATGACTATACCGGTCCGGCGAAGGCTACCTCCGGGGTCGAGGAATCACCGATCAGATCGTTGAACGGTGTCTCTATACTATCCCGGCGGGTTCCTTCAAATCGCTTCCATGTCCTATATCCTACGGGGCCCGATCATCCATGACCGCACGCATTTTTAAGCCCGCCAAAAACGCGATGCAATCGGGACGAGCCAAGACCAAGGCGTGGCAACTGGATTACGAGCCGGAACAGCCGCGCACCGTGGAGCCTCTGATGGGCTGGACCTCGTCGTCCGACATGAAGCAGCAGCTCAGCCTGCATTTCGACACCAAGGAAGAAGCGGTCGCCTATTGCGAGCGCAAGGGCATCGCTTACCAGGTGATCGAGCCGAAGGATTCGGCGCACCGCCAGATCGCCTATGCCGACAATTTCGCCTTCCGCCGCTGGGAGCCGTGGACCCACTAGGAGGGTCTACGATCAACTCGCGGGGCTCGGGACGAGGGCGCCCGGGATCGGCAGCGGCGCGTCCTTGGAGACCCCGAGCACCGGAAAGCTCCTGATCTTGCGCACATTGGGCAGCCCCGCGAATTGCAGCAGCTGCCGGCGCATGTCGTCGACGCTGGGCGCGACGCAGCGAAGCATGAAATCGGCGTCGCCCGAGATCCGCCAGCATTGCAGGAAGCGCGGCACGGCCGACACCGCGGCCTCGAACGCCTCGATCGCGACCAGGTTCTGGCTGTCGAGCTGGATCAGCACGAAGGTCGTCACCTCATAGCCGAGCAGCCGTTCGTCGAGCGTGGCGCGGATCGCCTGGACCACGCCGCGGCTGCGCAGCGCGCGGACCCGGCGCAGGCAGGGCGGGGCCGTGATGCCGACCCGCTCCGCGAGCTCGTTGATCCTGATCCGGCCGTCGCGCTGCAATTCGGTGAGGATCCGCAGGTCGATGTCATCCAGCTGTGGGCGTTCTGTCACGAACCGGCCACCGCGGTCTGCGGGCTCGCGCCGCCGCTGCGGAGTTCGCCGATCGCGGCCCGTGGCGCGACCCCCGACAGCACCAGCTTCTCATGTGCTGCGATGATGGCGTCGCGGGTCAGCCGGCCGCCGGGGCGGTACCAGGTGCACAGGCCGGTCAACAGCGAGATGATCGCGAAGGTCGCGACCTGGATGTCGACGACCTCGAACGCGCCCTCGGCCACGCCGTCGGCAAGGATCTGGGCCAGCCGCTGCTCATAGGCGCCGCGCAACGCCACCACAGCGTCGTAGTTCTTCGCATCGAGGCTGCGCAGTTCGGAATTGGCGATGAACACCTCGCGCTTGCGGGTCATGTGATAGGTGACGTGGAACGCCACGAAGGCCCGCAGCCGCTCGACCGGGTCGGCGTTGCCGGCCAGCGCCAGATCGAGCTCGCGAAGCAAATCGTTGATATGGTCCTGCACCAGATCGAACAGCAGGTCCTGCTTGGTTGAGATATGGTTGTAGAGTGAGCCTGCCTGGATCCCGACTTCGGCAGCGAGCTGGCGCAGGCTCATCGCCTCGTAGCCGTGCTCGAAGATCAGGCGCACGCCGGCCTTGCGGATCGCCTCCAGCGTCGTAGGGCCATGTGAGCCGATCGTGCGTGCCATCGGGGCCTCGGAGGGGCGTTGGCTTGCCAGGAGAGCTAGGAAACAAGCGAACGACCGTATGTATATTGCATGAAATCACAGCAGATTCAACGAACTGCGGATTTCATGCGCAAACCATAGCACGGTCGCTTGCGAAGCCAAGAAAAAAACGTATGATCGTTTAATTGCAAGATGAATCTCATGGGAGGGATCATGGCCTCGAACCGGGCGGCAATCTTCAATTTCGACCTTGGCGAGACCGCCGATGCGATCCGCGAGACGGTGCATGATTTTTCGACCAACGAGATCGCGCCGCGCGCCGCCGAGATCGATCGCTCCAACACCTTTCCCCGCGACCTCTGGCCCAAGATCGGCGCGCTCGGCCTGCACGGCATCACGGTCGAGGAGGAGTATGGTGGCTCGGGCCTCGGCTATCTCGAGCATTGCATCGCGGTCGAGGAGATTTCGCGGGCGTCGGCCTCGGTCGGACTGGCCTACGGCGCGCATTCCAACCTCTGCGTCAACCAGATCCGCCGCAACGGCAACGAGGCGCAGAAGCGCAAATACCTGCCGAAGCTGATCTCCGGCGAGCATGTCGGGTCGCTGGCGATGTCTGAGCCCGGCGCCGGCTCGGATGTGGTCTCGATGAAGACCCGGGCTGACAAGAAGGGCGACCGCTACATCCTCAACGGCAACAAGATGTGGATCACCAACGGTCCGCACGCCGAGACGCTGGTGGTCTACGCCAAGACCGATCCCAATGCCGGCCCGCGCGGCATGACTGCCTTCATCATCGAGAAGGGCATGAAGGGATTCTCCACCGCGCAGAAGCTCGACAAGCTCGGCATGCGCGGCTCCGACACCTGCGAGCTGGTGTTCGAGGATTGCGAGGTGCCGGAGGAGAACGTGCTCTCCGAGGTCGGCCGCGGCGTCAACGTCCTGATGTCTGGTCTCGACTATGAGCGCGCGGTGCTCGCGGCCGGGCCGATCGGGATCATGCAGGCCTGCATGGATGTCGTGCTGCCTTACGTGCACGAGCGCAAGCAGTTCGGCGAGCCGATCGGCTCGTTCCAGCTGGTGCAGGGCAAGCTCGCCGACATGTACACCACGATGAACGCGTCGCGGGCCTATGTCTACGCGGTGGCGAAGGCCTGCGACCGCGGCGAGACCACGCGCGAGGACGCCGCCGGCGCGATCCTCTATGCCGCGGAGAAGGCCACCCAATGCGCGCTGGATGCGATCCAGCTGCTCGGCGGCAACGGCTACATCAACGAGTATCCGACCGGCCGCCTGCTGCGTGACGCAAAACTCTACGAGATCGGCGCCGGCACCAGCGAGATCCGCCGCATGCTAATCGGCCGCGAGCTATTCGCCAAGACGGCCTGAGCTTCGCGCACGCGATCGCGCCACGGCGCGATCGCCTGACGTCCCCGATCCTCTCAGCTCCTCCAACGAAACGTGCAACAGCGATGCCGCTTCATTCGACGATCGATCCGACATCCTCCGAATTCGCCCGCAACGCCGAGGTGATGCGGGGCCTGGTTTCGGAGCTCCGCGAAAAACTCAACCAGGTGGCCGGCGGCGGCGGCGAGACCTCGCGCAAGCGCCACACCTCGCGCGGCAAGATGCTGGCGCGCGACCGAGTCGATCTGCTGGTCGACCCGGGCACCGCGTTCCTCGAATTGTCGCCGCTCGCCGCCAACGGCCTCTATGGCGGTGACGTGCATGCGGCGAGCGTCATCACCGGCGTCGGACGCATCGCGGGCCGCGAATGCATCATCGTCGCCAACGATGCCACCATCAAGGGCGGCACCTATTATCCGATGACGGTGAAGAAGCATCTGCGCGCCCAGGACATCGCGCGGCAGAACAATCTGCCCTGCGTCTACATGGTGGATTCCGGCGGCGCCTTCCTGCCGCTGCAGGACGAGATCTTTCCCGACGAGCGGCATTTCGGCC
>CALRXG020000085.1:0-17655 GCA_943372075.1 Bordetella parapertussis
CCCAGCAAGGTGTAGAGTGGGCAATACGAGAAGAATGCCGTGACAATCAGGACGAAGCCAGCGGTCCCGGCAACCAACCAACCCGCTCCGAGCGAGCCGTCCTTCACGATATAGGCGATCAGAGCCAAACCGATGATGATCCGGACATACTGATCAATGCGTCCGACGTTAGGCGTCATGGCAAGGAGCCTCCTTTGATACATCCGCATATTGAACACGATCGCGCTCATCGCCTTGATCACGGTCAATTGCGAAGGTGAACCGCCGGAGCCATCGCAACCAATCCGCCGCGCCCGAACCGCACGCCATGTGACGAATTCATGAATGATCTAGCGCAAGATATCGGGCTGGCCGCCCACCTAGAGTGCGCCACCATGAAAGCCACAATCGTCAGAGAGCTCGGACAGTCCGACATTCTGTTGCCATCGCTGGTTACGGAAGGGCTGGCAGGCGACTGGGTCACGGTCGATGCCAACGAGGGCTGCCTCTATCTGGGCCGCGGCGACATCATCACGCGCCGGCCGGAGGCTGAACTGGCCGAGGTCTCAGGCTGGCAACAGCCACACTCGCTCGCGCAAGACGCGACCTCGTGAGAACGCAAGCGTACAACGTCCTGGGCGGCACACACTGCCGCAGCGCATCATGCCGCCACCAGATCAGGCCTACTGAGGTGCCCCGATTGGTCCGTTATCGGCGCCTACTCCGGTCCTTGCCCCACGCTACGAGCCGATGCCGCCAACGCCTCGTATCCGGCCGCGATCTTCATGAAGTGCTCGCGAGTGACCTGATCCTGATATCGCCCGGCCTGACGCCTCGTCCGATCGGCGCGCTACTCCCAATAGGTCGCGTCGTCCTGCGGCGCTCCGACGGGAGGTTTCCTTTGCACCGCCCTCGCTGCAATCTCCGCCGGCTTGCCCGACTGCTGTATTCCCACAGCAGCTTCGCGCCCGCATCGCTCCGACCGACGCTGCTTGGCATGTTCCGAGCGCTTCACGACAACCTCCAACGATAAAGCTCCGTGACAGGAAGAGCCGAATTGCACAGCTATCCCGCGGTAGTGCGGGCCCAAGTCATGGATCAGTCCATCGCCGGTTCGGAGATCGCGGCGCGCTCCTGGAATTGGTCGTATGCCTCCAGCGCGTCAGCGGCATACATCAAGGAGGGTCCACCGCCCATGTAGATGGCCATGCCAAGGGCCTCCGAGACCGCGCGGCGATCAACGCCGAGCTTGACCAGCGCCTCGGCATGGAAACCGATACAGCCGTCGCAGCGGGCTGCGACGCCGAGAGCAAGCGCGATCAATTCCTTCGTCCTGGTGTCCAGGGCACCGCCCTTCGTTGCCGCCTGCGCCAGGGCCGAGAACGCTCGCATGGCTTCCGGAATATCGCGACGCAAATCGCCAAGATTGCCGGAAATATTCTTGCAGATGTTGGAATAGTCTTTTCTCATATCGATCCCAGTCTTCGGCATTGGGTTAGCCAGAAAAGCACGGGCCTGCTGACGGGCAACTCGTCAAAGACCGCCTTTCGTCCAGCGCAGCCCGGGGACACGATCCAACCTGTCTTGAAGGACATGCGTGTTTGGCCCGCAAGGATGCGCATCATCTGACGCGCACTTTCGCTGCCGTTCATTGCGCCAGATCAAGCCAGCCGGACTTTATCGGCTTGCGTCGCGGCGCTGGACCTCGGCCGCGCACAAGGGCGCCATGAAGTTCGACCAGCATGCCGTCGCCGGTGGTCTTGACGATGCGGCTGAGGCGACCATGTCGGCGGCGGGGATCGCCGCGAGCCGGCGCTGTGGCCCAGGCACGTCGACCCGAACGATCTGCCCGGTTGCCTCACCGGCACCTAAAGCATGAGCCGGAAATGTGCGAAGCGATCTTCCGAAACGATCATGCGCAAACAAGGAGCTAAAGCGAGATGACGATTCGACCTCATCTCATCTCGCTTTAGCAAATCCCGCGATGTCGCCCAAGCAACCATAATGGCTCCGCAGGAGCCATCGGGAGTATCTTGGACGGGCGGCCTGACCGCGTTCAGGCCGGCCCGCCGGCCGCCTCAGAGCATGCCGAGCGCCTGCATATAGGTCTCCAGGATGGTTTCCTGCTCCTGGCGCTCATTGGCATCCTGCTTGCGCAGGCGCACGATGGTGCGCAGCGCCTTGACGTCGAAGCCGTTGCCCTTGGCCTCGGCATAGACGTCGCGGATGTCGTCCGAAATGGTCTTCTTCTCTTCTTCCAGCCGCTCGATGCGCTCGATGATGGATTTGAGCTGGTCCTTGGCAAATCGCGTTGCGGGCTCTTCCTGAACGGCGGCAGACGTGGTGGCCATCGCGTACTCCTGAAATGGCAATGAAATGTCGCGCGAATACGCGCCACGCGCACCGCTTGTTGCGGGCGACCCTCGATTTTGGAGCCCGCCCCGTCAAGGAAACATCGCGTTCATCCACAGCGCGCCCACAGGAGATGCGCGCACCGATGGAACTGACGTCACACAGATCGGGAATTTAGTGCCCGCTTTGGGCCTTCTTCATCGCCGCGAGCTGGTCCGGCGTCGCGCTGCCCTGATATTTCGCCTTCCATTCGTCATAGGGCATGCCGTAGACCGCCTCGCGGCTCTCGTCCTTGCTCACCGCAAGGCCCTTGGCGTCGGCCTCTTCCTTCATCCAGTTGGACAGGCAATTGCGGCAGAAGCCGGCAAGGTTCATCAGGTCGATGTTCTGCACGTCGGTCCGGTTGCGGAGATGACCGACGAGGCGCCGGAACACCGCGGCCTCAAGTTCCGTTCTCGTTTTGTCGTCAATGCTCATGATCGTGATCCCGGTATGTGACGCTCACCATATTGATATCAGGTGGGAATTGTCACAGATTTTGCCATATCAGCGCGCAATACGGACCTGTCCGGCCACACTTGCCACGGTCCCACAGCGCGGGAGACGGGCGCCCGCCCGTTGACAGTGCCGGCCGGGCACGCGAAATCGTCAATGATTTGATATAGCTTCGCCGCATGAGCCCAACAGATTCTCTCGCCTCAGCTCCCCGCACCATCCGCCTGACCTGGGCCTGCATCCTACCGGTGCTGGCGGTCGTCGCGGCGTGCCTGTGGACGAGTCCCGCGGCTGCCGATTTCCGGCTCTGCAACAATACCTCGAGCCGCGTCGGGATCGCGCTCGGCTACAAGGATGCCGAGGGCTGGACCACCGAAGGCTGGTGGAACGTGTCGTCGCGGACCTGCGAGACCCTGCTCCGCGGCAATCTTGTGGCGCGCTACTACTATATCTACGCTCTCGACTACGATCGCGGTGGCGAATGGTCTGGCCAGGCCTTCATGTGCTCGCGCGACAAGGAATTCACCATCAAGGGCACCGAGAATTGCCTGGCGCGGGGCTTCGACCGCACCGGCTTCTTCGAGGTCGACACCGGCGAGCAGCGTGCATGGACCGTCCAGCTGACCGAAGCCACCGAACAACAGCCGCAGAAAGTACCGGGAATGCCGGGCGGCGTAGGCCCGGGAAGCCCCGGGGCGATGCCGGGCCTGCAAAACCCGCCGCCGGGCGCGACACCGCCGGGCGCGCCGGGTCTGCCGCCAGCCGCAACTCCCGGAAGCAAACCATGAGACGACTGCGTCGAATCAAGATTCTCGCAACGCTCGGCCCGGCCTCCTCGGACAGTGCGATGATTCGCAAGCTGTTCGAGGCGGGTGCCGACGTGTTCCGCATCAACATGAGCCACACGCCGCATGACAAGATGCGGGAGCTGGTCAAGACCATCCGCAACGTCGAATCGAGCTACGGGCGGCCGATCGGCATCCTGGTCGATCTGCAAGGGCCGAAGCTGCGGCTCGGTGCCTTCGCGGAAGGGTCGACCCAGCTCAAGAACGGCCAGAACTTCATCCTGGATTCCGACAAGACGCCGGGCGACAACAGCCGCGTCCAGCTTCCGCATCCGGAAATCCTCGCCGCACTCCGGCCGGGCCACGCGCTGCTGCTCGACGACGGCAAGGTGCGGCTGATCGCCGAGGAGACCTCGCCCGATCGCGCGGTCACGCGCGTGGTGATCGGCGGCAAGATGTCGGACCGCAAGGGCGTCAGCCTGCCCGACACCGATCTGCCGGTCTCGGCGATGACGCCGAAGGACCGCGCCGATCTCGAAGCCGCGCTGCCGGAGGGGATCGACTGGGTCGCGCTGTCGTTCGTGCAGCGTGCCGAGGACGTGATCGAGGCCAAGAAGATGATCCGCGGCCGCGCCGCCGTGATGGCCAAGATCGAGAAGCCGCAGGCGATCGACCGCCTCGCCGACATCATCGACGCGTCGGACGCGCTGATGGTGGCGCGCGGCGATCTCGGCGTCGAGTTGCCGCTGGAGCGGGTGCCGAGCCTGCAGAAGCAGATGACCCGGATGGCGCGCCGCGCCGGCAAGCCGGTGGTGGTCGCGACCCAGATGCTGGAATCGATGATCCAGGCTCCGGTGCCGACGCGCGCCGAGGTCTCCGACGTCGCCACCGCGGTGTATGAAGGCGCCGATGCCATCATGCTCTCGGCGGAATCCGCGGCCGGCAAATTCCCCGTGGAAGCGGTCTCGACCATGAACCGCATCGGCGAGGAGGTGGAGCGCGACCCGACCTATCGCGGCGTGCTGAACGCGCAACGCGCCGATCCGGAGCCGACGGTGGGCGATGCCATCGCCGATGCCGCGCGGCAGATCGCCGAGACGCTCGACCTGTCGGCGATCATCTGCTGGACCTCCTCAGGTTCGACCGCGATCCGCGTGGCGCGCGAGCGCCCGAAGGTACCGGTGGTCGCGATCACGCCGAATTTGATTACCGGCCGCAAGCTGGCGGTGGTGTGGGGCGTGCACTGCGTGGTCGCCGAGGACGCGCACGATCTCGACGACATGGTCGATCGGGCCGGCTCGATCGCATTCCGCGACGGCTTCGCCAAGGCCGGCCAGCGCGTCATCATCGTCGCCGGCGTGCCGCTCGGCGCACCCGGCACCACCAACATGCTGCGCATCGCCTCGGTCGGGCCGAACGGCGACGCGCAGGTCTGACGGCCAAAGCACGAAACCGCAGCTTCGGTTCTTGAATGATCAGAATCGAAGCTGCCTAACTCGAACGCTCAGGCGCCGCGATCAGCCCTGCAACGAGGCGTCGAGCGTGATCTTGGTGTTGAGCAGCTTCGACACCGGACAGCCGGCCTTCGCCTTGCCGGCCAATTCCTGGAACGTCGCATTGTCGGCGCCCGGAATCTTTGCCGACAGCGTCAGATGCACGGCGGTGATGGCAAAGCCGTCGGCGACCTTCTCCAGGGTGACGTCGGCCTTGGTCTCCATGTGCTCGGCGGTGAGCTTGGCCTCGCCCAGGATCAGCGACAGCGCCATCGTGAAGCAGGCGGCGTGCGCCGCGCCGATCAACTCCTCGGGATTCGAACCGGGCTTGCCCTCGAAGCGGCTGGCGAAGCCGTAGGGGTAATCTGCGAGTGCGCCGCTCTTGGTCGAGATCGCGCCCTTGCCGTCCTTGATGCCACCCTGCCATTTGGCCGAGCCATGGGTCGTCGTCATGCGGTACTCCGTCAGGTTGGTTGAAACCCAGCCCACCAGCCTACAACGCCGATACGACAGAACTGTTCGCGGCGCACGGCCCTGCGCCAAAGCGTTTTCGAGCGAAGTGGACGCCGGTTCGCGTGAACAGAACGCGCCAACATAGAAATCTGGAGCTTCGGTCCGATCAGAACCGGAGCTCTAGGCGCCGACCAGCGCCTTGGCCGGCGTGGTCGCCTGCACCACCAGACCACGTGCGCGGGCATCCATCACGCCGACCGCGCGCAGCGCCAGCAGCGTCACGGTCTGCACCGCATCGCGCAGCTTGATCGGATCGTCGAGATTGGCCGGCGCCAGCGGGCCGACCAGGGCCTCGTGCAGCGCGCCGAGCAAGGCGGTGGCGGCCAGCGCGGTGTCCTGCGCCGGCAGATGGCCGGCACGCACGGCCGCGTCGATGCGCATGGCAAGCTCGCCGGAAATATCGCGGCGACTGGCGAGGCGCGAGGCGGTGACATCGACGTCGACCGGCTCAGCCAGGATGCCCCAGGCGAGCTTGCGCTGCGACAGCACGTGGACCGCAATCGTCGTCACCGCGGCGGCCAATGCCGACGACGGGCCAGGCGCGGCGTCGGCGGCGCGCCGGATCGCGGACAGCTCATCGCGCGAGACCTCGGTGATCAGTTCCGAGATCAGCTCGGCCTTCGACGGGAAATAGCGGTAGACGGTGCCTGCGGCGACATTGGCCCGCACCGCCACCGGCGCAATCTGGACCGCCGCCATGCCGCCCGCCGCCGCCGCGTCCCGCGCAGCCGACAGGATGGCACTGCGCCGGGCAGCCAGCCGCTTCACGACCTGATGTGTTCGCCGGTAGACCATGGCGTTCCGTCCCCCACCGTGCGCCCTGACCGGCGCCCACCGGCAGAACCCACGAATCTTCAATGCTTTGAACGATTGATCCCGCAATCGCCTGAAGAAGTGAACAACTATTCAAACTGAATGACAAGCTGGAATTGTAAGGATTTTGCGACAGCCGCACGCCACCTCTGATTGAACCGAAGGACTATTGCTGCCGCTCATGCAAGCATTGGCCGCCGGAAATGGTGGCCGCCGCTCGCGCCGGAAGAGCCGGCCACCAGGTCAACGCCTCATCGCGATGGTGAACCGCAAGCTAAGGTGATCGCTCAAAGTCGAGGCATCCGGCCTCGGGCCGGCGCAGGTTATCGCGGCCGCATTTACCCGAATTTATCGGAAGCCGTGGTCGAGTGCGGGCAACGTCACCCGTGGCGTTGCCTTGCGATCTCCCGGCCCGAAAACAAGAAAGCGCATGTCACTCTCCATCACCAGCAGCGTGAGCAGCCGTAACGCCGTGCGCGGACTGGTGCCGCTGTGCGCTGCCATGGGCGCCTATCTGTTCTATCTTTCGGCCGGCGAGATCCTGCTGCGCGATACCGACACGATGTGGCAGATCAGGGTCGGACAATGGATTCTCGACAACGGCGCGATGCCCACGTCCGACGTGTTCTCGTTCACCCACTATGGCGAAGCCTGGATCTCGAGTTCGTGGCTGTCGCAGGTGGTTTACGCGCTCGTCTACGGCGGCGATTGGGCCGGGCCCGTGATCCTGTCGTCGATCGCGATCGGCGCGACGGTCGCGATCTTCCTGCATTTGCTGAGCCCGCATTTCGATCCGGCGCGTGCGATCCTGATCGCGGCGCTGGCGCTGTTGCTGTCGACGACCCACTTCCTCGCACGGCCCCACGTGCTGGCGCTGCCGGTGTTGCTGGCGTTCATCGGCGGCCTGATCGCGGCCGCGGATCGCCGCACCTCACCATCATGGTGGCTGCTGCCCTTGATGACGCTATGGGCCAATTTGCATGGCGGCTTCGTGCTCGGCCTGGCGCTGATCGGGCCGATCGGACTTGAGGCGATCTGGAATGTGGAGCCGGCCCGCCGCCGCCAGCTCATCGTGCGCTGGGGCGCGTTCGGCGTCGCGGCATTGGCTGCGAGCTGCGTGACTCCCTATGGCTGGAACAGCCTGCTCGGCGCCACCAAGATCCTCAGCCTCGGCAAGTTGCTGACGCTGATCGGGGAATGGAAGCCCGCGGATTTCAGCAAGCCCAGCTTCTTCGAAGCCACGCTGCTCGGACTGATCGGCCTGATCTGCTATCGCAGGCTGACCTTGTCGGTACCGCGGATCCTGCTGCTGCTCGGCCTGATCTGGATGGCGCTGAGCCACGTCCGCAACATCGAGGTGTTTGCCTTTATCGCGCCGCTGGTGCTCGCCAAGCCGATCGCCGAGCAATGGGACACGGCAGGCGCAGGCGCCTCGCGCTTCGAGGACGGCCGCTCGGCTCCCGTCATCACGATCCTCGCCGGGATCTCGATGCTGATCGGCGCGTCACTGACGACCACGATGTTCATCACCCGGCATCCGTTCAAATTCCTGCCGATGTTCTCGCCGGTTGCGGCGGTCGACGTGCTCCAGCAGCACAAGGCGGAGCGGGTGTTCAGCACCGCGCCGTTCGGCGGCTATATGGTCAGCCGCGACATGAAGGTATTCATCGACGGCCGCGCCGAGCTCTATGGAGAGCAGTTCGTGCTCGACTATTACGATGCGCTCGATGCCCGTGATGTCGGCCAGCTGCTCGCCCTGCTCGACAAATACCGGATCGACGCCACGCTGCTGAGCTCGGACTCTCCGGCTGGAAATGTGCTGGACCACCTGAAGGGCTGGAAGCGGCTCTACAAGGACGACGTCGCCGTGATCCATGTGCGATCGGACGAGGCGACAGCCGGCGCAGTCCCGGCAGCCAGGAATTCGAACTGAACGCGTGTCTCCAAAATTCGCTGCGCCCCTGGGGGCCGACGCCGGAGGCGGCAAGGATCGAAGCCAGCCTTAGACCAGAAGCGGCCGCTATAGAGCCGCCTTGACCACCTGCTCGCGCGACCCGACCGATCCTACGCTTTGAACGCGAGCCGCAGTCCGCCCCAGTGACGTCCCCGGATCCGGATTGGCACATCAATCTCCTTCAGGGTAACGACTTCGCCGCCGCCCATATTGCGGTCGTAGGTCTGCATGAGCACGTCCCGTATGCTTCTCGCAGCCGCCAGTCCGGCCCTGTCCTTGAAGAAGCGCCTGTTGCGGGAATTCGCCGCATTCCAAACCGGTTGGTTTGGTCGCTGAGGCAGCGAGAACTTGGCATTGTGCGTCGGAAGATAGGCGTTGAGATCAACCGCTGCGCAGAACACGATACGCGGATCGAGTTTGAGAACCGGCTCCTGGAGAGGCGGCAGGACCCGATCGCACAGTGCAGTGAACGCAGTCTCGAATTGCTCCGGGTCGGTGCCGACGATGCGCCGGTAGTTGAAGTCGAACATATGATCTTCCGCGATCTCCTGCCTCCCGATCGCGTTGTCAAAGGCGCGGCCGATGCTGGCGGCCACTTCTTTGGCGACCTCGACAAGTCGCTGGTCCGCCGTGTCAACGCTTTGCAGGTGTGCGGAAACGGCGGCTCGCTGCGCGCCGCTGACGTTATGGAACTGCACATGAATGCTGGTCTGGCCGATCGCAACGACAGTGCAACCCACGGTGCCGAAGGTGCTGGTTTCGATGCTCGCGTGCTGGCCTTCGTTCGCGCTGATGTCAGCTCTGTCGGCGCGGAAGCGCAGGCCGCCCTCGGAGAGGTCGAGCACCGTGCCGTCGATGACTGCGTTCCCGCAGCGCAAGCTGCCGCGGACGGAGACTGGTCGCCGATAGTCCGTGGAACGGCGGTCACCTGCCTCCGACTGCCGTAGCGACACTACCAAGTTCGCCCGTAGCTCCGACACTCTTCCATTGGTACCGTTGACAAGCTGGGAGACCAGGTTCGCGCTGCGTTCGATTTCCGTCGACCGAGCGGAAATGCCGGTGACGTTCCGGGCCACTGCCGAAACGCCGGCCGACGCCTCATGCAGGCTGCGCGAAACCTCTCGCAGGGTTGCCTCCTGCTCCTCGGCCGCGGCGGCCACCGCGGCGCTTATCCCGTTGATGTCGGCAATTGCTCCGCCGATCTTGTTGATCACCGCGACGCTGTCGCTTGCGGCCAGGCAGATACTGTCGATGCGTTTGGCAACGTCATCTGCCGCTTCGCTCGTCTTGCGCGCAAGCGCCTTGACCTCGTGGGCAACGACGGCAAAGCCTTTGCCCGCGTCGCCCGCCCGGGCCGCCTCGATCGTGGCATTAAGCGCGAGCAGATTCGTTTGGGCTGCAACTTCCGCTATGGTGGAGACGACGAAACCAATCCGTGTCGCGGCATCGTTGAGCGTGGCGACCGTCTTCGAGGCTTCGGCTGCTTCTGCGGCCGCCTTGTTCGCGCAGTTCGCCGAGTCGGCTGCGCGCGCTGCGATTTCGCGGCCGGTCGCGGACAGCTCCTCTGCCGCACTCGACACCGTGGTTACGTTTTGGCTCGCCAGCTCGGATGACGCCGCCACCGACGCGGCCTCTGCGGCGATTGTGCGGGCTTCTGCGGCCGCTCCGGCACCCCGCAGCGCGGCATCGTTGCTGATCGAGAGAACTTCGCCGACGGCCCCGTCGAGATCGGCCTCCAGCATCTCGCACATATCCATCATCGCACGGGCTGCGGTTGCATCTGCCGTGGAGCGGAGCTGTTCGAACTCACGGCCTTGCTCACGCTGGGCAATGAGTTTGCGCTTGAAAATCGTAAGCGCACCCGCCAGGTCTCCGATCTCGTCGGTCCTCGACGAGCCCGGCACTTCGGTTTCGATATTGCCGTCGGCGACGGTCCTCACCGCCGCCACCATATCCGTCAACGGCGTTACCACGGTGCGCCGGACAACCACCACGGCGAGCGCGACGCCGGCGACGACACCGGCCAGGCAGAGGCCAATCAATCGAAGGACGATCTTCCGATAGAACTCCTCCAGATCGCGATCAATTTCGGAAATTCTGGCGCTGCTGCCCCTGACAAGGCGCGAAAGGTTATCGTTGAGTGCGCTTCGGTTCGATCTATTCGCGTCATTATCGCCGAACGCGCGAGCATCCTCGAGACCGACGTTTCGGGAGAGGCGGACAATCTCGGAGCGAAACCGGATGAATTCATCCACTTTGTTGGCGGCTTCGTCGAAGCGTTCCCGATCACGGGCGGAGGCCCGCGCCAGCCATTCGGTCTTCTTCTGCTTGAGCGTCTCAAGGGATTTCAGCAGGGGAACCGCGAACTTTTCCGCCTCCTTCCGGTCGGCGGACATATAGATGCCGCGGGAATCCATCACCGCGGCGGTGACGAGCTTGTCCATCTGCTCGCCCAGCAGTGCGCGTTCCGAGGCACGTGCCATTGCTGCGACTTCGTCATGATAGGACATCACGCCAAAGACCCCGAGCCCTGTCGCAAGCAGGGCGACGGTTGCCAGAACCGCCACGACAGCCACGATTTTCGCCTGGATGCCAAGCGAGGGAAGCTTTCGCCTGGCGACGCTGGCTTCGACCGGCAATTCAATTGCGCTCATTTGGGCTCTCAAAATTCAGAAAACATTCATTGGTGGCGCAGATGGGCTTGGCCCGCCCAACGGAAAGCGATGGGCTGGCGCCACGAAACGATCAGCCAGGAAGCTGCGAAAAGATCGCGATGTGGCCCTTGAAAATACCTGGTCCTCGCAAAGGACCCCTGAAATCCGCCATCAAATTTCGGCAAATTGACAGGCCTGCGTCCATTCCGGGTCATCGCCGGCCGATACCGGCCGAGCGGCGTGAGGCCGCCGCTTTGCGCTCGGAGACCGGCGTTCATGGGCTCCGGCCGCCCCGTTTCCCCTTCCGAAACCCACGGCTGCGATTTCAGCGCTCGCCGCGCTCCTCGACCGGGATCACGAACTTCAGTCCCGACCACACCGCATCGACGGCACAGACCTTGACGTTGACCAGGCCGGACGAAAGCCCGGCCTCGCGCACGGCCCTGTCGTCAAGATCGCTCACCACACCCGAGCTCTTCTTGGGCCACGACACCCAGATCATGCCGTCAGGCGCGATCGCCTCCCGGTAACGCCGCAGCTTGACTGAAAGCCCCTTGGCCTCGGTCGCAAACAAATGCACCGCATCGAGTGGCGGCCGCACGGTCTTCGCGATCCGCACATCGGCCGGCAGCCCACCGACGATGTCGCGATAGGGAACGGACAACCCGTCGACAAAAACACAAAAGCCCGGCTTGAGGCCGAGCTTTTGGATAACTGATCTGCCGGGAGGCACCGGCCATGGCAGGCGCGTCTTATGCCTGCGGCTGCGGCTCCAAGCCGGTGTCCGGATCGGGACGCGGGCGGGACTTGCCGGCCGGCGGCACCGCCGAGGCGCGCGGCGTCGACGGCTCCAGCACCGACTCGCGGTTGGGCTTCTTGCCCTTCAGCAGGTCGATGATCTCGTCGCCGGTCAGCGTCTCGAACTCGAGCAGGCCCTTGGCCAGGGCTTCGAGGTCGCCGTGCTTCTCGGTCAGAATACGGGTCGCTTCCTTGTAGCCTTCCTCGACCAGACGCTTGATCTCGGAATCGATCTTCTGGACCGTGGCCTCCGACGCATTCTGGGTACGCGAGACCGACATGCCGAGGAACACCTCGTCCTGGTTCTCGCCATAGGAGACCGTGCCGAGCTCTTCCGAGAGACCCCAGCGGGTCACCATCATGCGCGCCAGACGCGTCGCCTGCTCGATGTCGGAGGCGGCGCCCGAGGTCACCTTCTCGCGGCCGAAGATCAGCTCTTCGGCGACGCGGCCACCCATCATGATGGCGAGGCGCGAGGTCATCTGTTCCAGCGACATCGACAGCTTGTCGCGCTCCGGCAGCTGCATCACCATGCCCAGCGCACGGCCGCGCGGGATGATGGTCGCCTTGTGGATCGGGTCGGTCGCGACAACGTTGAGGCCGACGATGGCATGGCCGCCCTCGTGATAGGCCGTCAGCAACTTCTCTTCCTCGGTCATGACGAGCGACTTGCGCTCGGCGCCCATCATCACCTTGTCCTTGGCCTCTTCGAACTCGGCCTGCGTCACCATCCGCTTGTTGCGGCGGGCGGCGGTAAGCGCGGCCTCGTTGACGAGGTTCATCAGGTCGGCGCCGGAGAAGCCCGGGGTGCCGCGCGCGATGGTCTTGAGGTTGATATCCGGCGCCAGCGGCACCTTGCGGACGTGAACCTTGAGGATCTGCTCGCGGCCGACGACGTCCGGATTGGGCACCACGACCTGGCGGTCGAAGCGGCCCGGACGCAGCAGCGCGGGATCGAGCACGTCGGGACGGTTGGTCGCCGCGATCAGGATCACGCCTTCATTGGCCTCGAAGCCGTCCATCTCGACCAGCAACTGGTTCAGCGTCTGCTCGCGCTCGTCATTGCCGCCGCCGAGACCGGCGCCGCGATGACGGCCGACCGCGTCGATTTCGTCGATGAAGATGATGCAGGGCGCGTTCTTCTTGGCCTGCTCGAACATGTCACGGACACGGCTCGCGCCGACGCCGACGAACATTTCGACGAAGTCAGAACCGGAGATGGTGAAGAACGGCACGTTGGCTTCGCCCGCCACCGCGCGCGCGATCAGCGTCTTGCCGGTGCCGGGAGGGCCGACCAGCAGCACGCCGCGCGGAATGCGGCCGCCGAGCCGCTGGAACTTGCCGGGGTCGCGGAGGAATTCGACGATCTCCTGTAGGTCCTGCTTGGCCTCGTCGACGCCTGCGACATCCTCGAAGGTGACGCGGCCATGCGCCTCGGTCAGCATCTTGGCGCGCGACTTGCCGAAGCCCATCGCCTTGCCGGCGCCGCCCTGCATCTGTCGCGAGAGGAAAATCCAGACGCCGATCAGCGCGATGAACGGCAACCAGGAGACCAGCAGCGAGACGAACCACGGCACGTTGTCGCCGGGTGCCTTCGCCGTGATCTGAACCTTGGCGTCATAGAGGCGCTTCACGAGCGTCGGATCGCTCGGCGCGTAGGTCTGGAAGCTGGTGCCGTTGTTGAAGGTGCCGTGAATCTCGGGGCCCTGGATCACGACGTCGCGGACATGGCCCTGATCGACTTCAGTGAGAAGTTGCGAGAACGAGATGTCCGAGGACGAGGAGCGCTGGCCAGGATTCTGGAAAAGCGTGAACAACGCCAGCAACAGCAGGACAATGATGACCCAGAGGGCGAAATTCCGCAGATTGGCGTTCATGGTCTTCCTTCGGTGGTCGCGCGGATCGCGGCCTCTCTCTATCCTTGGGCAGGCTCTGTGGGAATCCCCAGGGAATCCATCCCGTCGATGGCATACAATCTAAGTGCCGCTGGGGTCGATGCCAAGGGAACCACGCACGACTATTTACCGCATCCTAGCGCGATTCCCGGTCAAAAAATGGCGCCAAATCCGGTGTTTTTCCGGGGTGGTTAAGCCTCCTTGCCGGATTATGACAGCGATTGAAACAATCGAACCCGGCTCAGCGGGAACGCGCCCGGCGCGGGGGCGCCGGGGCGATCGTGATACGGCCGCCGGCAAGGCTGATGACGGCTCCGGCAAGCGTCTGTTTCAGCTTGGGTTCGCGTTTCGCCAGGGCCCCATCGAGGGCTGCGAGCAGGATTTCCATCTTGCCGAGTTCGGCCGGCCCCTCATGCCCGACCCGGTCGATGGCTCGCTTGAGCAGACGAAGCCGGATTTCCTCGGGCATCACGGCGAACGATCCGGCATCGAAACCAGCGTGCCGGTTATCCTCATTTTTCAACGCAAGATAGTGCTCGGCGTCATCGACCTGCGCTTCCAGGGCGGCGTTGGCGCGCGCGATCCGGGCTGCCAGCCGCGCCAGGTTGCGCGCGTCACCACCCTCCTCAGCCAGCATCGGCATCAGCGCGCGCAGCCGCGGACGCGTGAAAGCCGGATCGCGATTGGTCGGATCGTCGGCAAAGCCGACGCCCGCTCGCTTCAGCGTTGCGATCAGCTGCGCCTTCGCGACACCGAGCAGAGGCCGCGTCAGCAAAATCCCGTCATGCTCGGTCTCGCGCGCCATCGCTGACAACCCCGCAATGCCGCTGCCGCGCAGCAGCCGCATCAACAACGTCTCGGCCTGGTCGTCACGGGTGTGGGCGGTCAGGATATGCGTGGCGCCGTGCTTGCGCGCGGCCTGCGCGAGCAGGCGGTAGCGCGCCTCGCGCGCCGCAGCCGGCACGCCGGTCCCGGGCTTCGGCCCGCGCCAGCGCAACGTGTGATGGGGCAAGTCGAGGCTGCGCGCCAGCCGCTTGACGTCGCGCGCCTCGCGCGCCGCCTCACGGCGCAGGCCGTGATCGACGGTCACCGCCACCAGCCGGGGGCCTTTCGCGAGCGCACGGCGCCAGCGTGCGGCCAGCCACATCAGCGCGACTGAATCGGGACCGCCGGACACCGCCAGCACAAGTGCCGGCGCAGCTGCGAGCCCTGCGAACAGGCGCTTGGCGTCCCTCGCCGTGATAGCGGTTTGATCCTCTAGCATCGCAAAACCGGCATGTCGCGGAGAGGCCGGAGGCGGCCTCCCCTTGCCGGTCTAGCACTTCACGCGCTTCTGCTCGCGGTCAACCGCTGCTTTGACCCCGCCGGAGGCACGCGGATATTTCCGCGTGATCTCGCCGAATGCGGCGCAGGCGGCTTCCTTCTCCTTCAGCGCGGCCAGCGACTGACCGAGCCGCAGCAGGGCGTCGGGGGCCTTGGCCGACTTGTCGAATTTGGTGGTCACGCCGAGGAAGGTCTCCGCGGCGTCGCGATATTGCTGGCGCTGGAAATAGCTTTCGCCGAGCCAGTATTGCGAGTCCGCCACCAGCGGGTCGCTCGGATATTTCTGGGCGAAGTTCTTCATCGTCTCTTCGGCGAGCGCATAGTCCTTGCGCTGGATGTAGCCGATGCCGAGGTCGAACTCGTCCTTCGGCGTCGCCGACGGCGGCAGCGTGGTCAGGGCCGCACGCGCGCCCTGGGCAGGCTGCGGGCTGGTGTTGCCGAGATTGAGCGGCTCGCCCGCGCCGCGACCGCCGGGCGCACCGACCTGAGCATCGCTTGGCATCGGCATCTGGCCGCCACCGAGTGCGCGCGGCACCCCCGGGGCATTCGGGTTCTGGCTCGGGTCGAAGGCGTCGCCACGTCCGCGGCGGCCGCTGCCTGGCGGCGTGGCGACCACCGGCTCCTGCACGATCGGAGCCGGCGCTGCGATCTGCTGCTGGTCATAGCCGCCCTGTGGCTGGCGGCCATATCCCTGCTGCGGCTGGCCGTACCCAGGCTGCGCCGGAGGGTAAGCCTGCGGCTGCTGCGCCGGCGGCACCGCCGCGACATTGGGCTGGCCCGCCGGCGGCTGTCCGCCCTGTCCGGTTGGCTGGCCGCCAAGCTGGCGGAGCCGCTCCTCGAGCTGGCGGTTGCGATATTGCAGCTCCTCGTTCTGGCCGGTCAGCTGCCGCAGCTGGTTTTCGAGCCGCTCGATCCGCATTTCGGCATCGGAATCGTCGGATTGAGCAAATACTGGAGCGGAAACGGCGAACAGCGCCGCGATCGCCGCGGCGGAGGAAAGTAAATGAAGCCTGGATGACATTTTGCCCTGACGACGAGATCGACGTGAAAAGCGAGCGACATTGAAGGACGGAGTACGCCGGAATTGTGACTGGCAGTTCAAATCCAGGACAGCGTCGCAAGACAGCGTCGCGGACACCGGTTTAGTACGGGCGCCGGAACAAGCAAGCGGCCAATTGCACGCAGCCTTGTCATCAAGCTGAAGGCACGTATCGGCCAAAACAAAACCGGCGCCCGAAGGCGCCGGCAAAGAAATGCACGCGAGGTCGCGTCAGGAACTGGCGTTCAGCACGGTAACGGCGCGGCGGTTCTGCGACCAGCAGGAGATGTCGTTACAAACCGCGACCGGGCGCTCCTTGCCGTAGGAGATGGTGCGCATGCGGCTCGGATCGATGCCGCGCGAGGCGAGATAGGCGCGGACCGACTGGGCGCGGCGGGCACCGAGCGCGATGTTGTATTCACGCGTGCCGCGCTCGTCGGCGTGTCCTTCGATGGTGAAGGAGTAGCGGTTATAGGTCTGCAGCCACTGTGCCTGCTTGTCGAGGGTCGCGGTCGCCTGCGGGCTCAGATCGGTCTGATCGCTCTCAAAGAACACGCGGTCGCCGACATTGACCACGAAATCCTGCTGGCTGCCGGGGGTCGCGGCGCTCGCCATCGCGCCATCGGCACCCATGCCGTTCTTGTTGGCGCAGGCCCCCATCGACAGCGCCACTGCCAGAACCGCAACCAGCTTCATACCCTGGAGATAATTCATTCCCGGAGCCTCCAACGCTCACGCTTCGTACTACCCAATCGGTCTACAGGGCGATGGTTAAGCGAACGTTCCGTCAACCTTGACGAGACCTTGCTGGAGCCCATCAAATGCCAGGCAACGCCGGAAAGCGCCCCCGATGGTTAATGGGTGGCAAATGTGGCGCGACGGTGAAGGGAAGGCAAGCTTCGCCGGAACCGGCCGCTTTTGCAGGACAATCTGGCCCGCGCGCAACAGTCGGTCGATATTTCAGATGCGAGGTCGGCGGGTATCTGCCGCTTTTCCTCAGGAATTTGGCACGATCGACGCACGCTCGAACGGCCGGACGATGCCGTCGGGCTGCAACTGGCCTTCGCGATCGAACAGCATGCGCCGCTCGAAGGCGCTGGAGCGCAGGAACGGATACCGGGCGAGGACGCGTTCGCGCACTGACGGCAGATGCGACGCCATCAAGCCGACCGGCTTGACCAGCCCGGGATAGAGCCGGGCCTCCGACCAGGTCTCATGCAGGAACACGCGCCGGTAGAACGCCATGTGCTCGGGCCGCACCGGCGCCAGGCCGTAATCGGCATTGAAATGCACGCCCGCGGTCGAGCCGAGGCGCACCGTGACATACGGCAGTTCCGGAATGTTCCGTGCCTTGTCGGGGTCCGCGACGAAGCGCGTGGAGTCGATGAAGACCATGCCCTGATCGAGTTTCGGCTGCAGTACGTCGCCGAACACTTCGAGCGTCGGCGAGGAGCGCCATTCAGGAGTCACGACCGTGATGCGGATCGAGCTGCAGAGCTCGCCTTGCAGATAGACCCCGAACACCCAGGCATTCGGCGCATCATCGAAATGATCGACCACGC